>JAICLA010000157.1 GCA_025927695.1 Terriglobales bacterium
CCGCAACCCTCACCGTACCTGCGGGCACGAAAGTCACGTGGACCAACCATGACGACATGGCGCACAACGTCGTGAGTTCCGAGCAGAAGTTCAAATCCAAAGTGCTGGATACCGACGACAGCTTTTCGACCACTTTCAACGAGCCCGGCACTTACCAATATTTTTGCGGACTCCACCCGAAGATGGTCGGCAAGATCATCGTCGAGCCCAAGAAGTAAGGAGCCGAGAAGTGAGCCCGTTCGATCCAAGATCCGTGATACTGGCGAAGCACGCCCAGCACGTAGTGTTGATCCATTTTCCCATCGCGCTGTGTATGGTTGGCGTGGCCTTTGATTTCGTCGCTCTGCGCACCAGGAATGCGACTCTGGCGGCCGTCGCGTACTACAACCTTGTAGTCGCGGCGGTGGCCACGCTGCCTGTTCTGCTCACCGGCATCCTCGCTTGGCGATTCGCTTTAGAGGGTGCCGCGTTGAAAGGCATCCTGCTCTACCACCTGTTGTCAGGCGTTACCGTGAGCGCGCTGATATGGATAGTGGCCCGCTGGCATCACCGCGCGCAACGCAAAGGTGCGGCTCTACCACCGTATCGATGGGCAGTGCAGATCTCGGCTCTGCTATTGATGGGCCTCACGGCACACCTCGGCGGATTTCTCAGCGGCGTAAATGCTTGATATATCGGAAACGCCCGGCTCTAGCTTTTCACAGCTCGTTCTGGCACTCTTTTTGTCTATGCCCAACGCTTACCTGCTCAAGACCGAGCCATCCACTTACTCCTTCGCTGATCTGCAAAAAGAAGGCACCACCGTGTGGGACGGAGTCTCTAATCCGGTGGCCGTCAAGAATCTCCGCGGCATGAATCCCGGAGACAAGCTCGTGATCTATCACACAGGCGATGAAAAATCCGTCATCGGAACTGCAACTGTTGTCTCCGTAGATCCATCTGACGCCAAAAACCCACGCGTCACCATCAAAGCCGGAAAAGCGCTCGCCAAGAATCACACTCTCGCTGAACTCAAAGCCAATTCTAAATTCAAAGAATCACCCCTCGTACAACAGTCGCGGCTGTCCGTTGTGCCACTCACCGACGTGCAGTTCGCCTTCCTCACCGGCAGAGACTGAGCAACTCTGGATTCTTGGCCGGGCATCCTAGCCAGGGAAGCCTTTTTCTGCCCGTCTGTCTAAAGCCAACAAGGTAAAAGAAACGCGATGAACCCATTTCGCACTCTCACCGTTTTCTTTGCCCTCCTCTTACCCGCGCTTTCGCAGACCCATACTGGCGAACTCCGCGTATCCGTACGTGACCAAACCGGCGCCTCAGTGCGGGCAATGCTGCACCTCACCGCCGATTCAACGCACGTCGCACAGTCAGTGAACATCACGAAGCCTGAATTTTCGTTCAAGAACCTTCCCTTCGGCATCTATCGCCTCACCGCCTCCGCTGCCGGATTCGCGCAGCTCTCACGCATCATCCACATCGATTCTGAAGTTCCCATAAAGCTCGATCTCACCATCACACCGCAGACTGTGGAGACGGCCGTCCGAGTGGATGGCTCGCAAACATTGATGGACACGCAGCGCACCGGCTCAACCAGCTACATCGGTGAACAACAGATCAAAGAACGTCGGGCTGGCCTCGCTGGCCGCGGCCTTGTCGATTTAGTCGCTATGCAGCCCGGTTGGACATTTGAAGCTAACGGCATTCTGCATCCACGCGAGTCGGAATACGACACACAATTCGTCGTCAACGGCTTTCCACTCCAGGACAATCGCTCGCCGGCTTTCGCCCGTCCCGTTCAGGCAGACGACGTGCAAGAAGTGAAGACTTACACCAGCAGTATCCCTGCCGAATTCGGCCATAAGCTCGGCGGCGTGATCGAGATCAACACCACGCGCAACACTGCGCAAGGTTTCCATGGTGAGTCCTCGCTGACAGATGGCAGCTTTAGTGCGCGAGACGCCTACTTATCATTGCAATACGTAGCCCGTAGCACAACCTACACCGTCAGCGGCGAAGGCTTCGCCACGGACCATTATCTTGATCCGCCAACGGTCGAAGACTTCCACAACCACGGATCCAGCGGCATGGGCGGAGCCTCGATCGAACATGACTTCAGTGATACCGATCGCCTCCGCGTGTCATTTAGCGGACAACATACCGGCTTCCAAGTCCCCAACGACTTGCTGCAACATGCGGCCGGACAATCCCAAGATCGCGCCAGCCAGGAAGTCTCTGGAGAAGCCTCGTATCAACACATCTTCTCGCCATCGTTACTAGGCGTGGTTCGCGCGCGTGTTCGCGATGTCTCTGCCACGCTAGATTCCAATCCGCTTTCCTCGCCCATCATTGCCAACCAGGATCGAGGATTGCGCGAGGGGTACACCAATGCCAGCCTCTCCGGACATCACGGTCATTACGAATGGAAGGTCGGTGCAGAGGCAAGCTACGGCAGTATTCGCGAAAACTTTGCCTATCACATCACCGAATATCAACTTCGAGGCGAGCAGATATTTGATCCGTCACTTCCCGCCACCTATAACTTCACCGGACACTCGCCGGACCGCGAACAATCAGCCTTCGCGCAAGACACCATCAGCCTCGGCCGCCTCACCATCAACACCGGCCTGCGTTATGACCACTATTCACTCTTGATGGACGAGCAGGCCATAAGTCCGCGACTCGGCATCTCCTGGTTCATCCAGTCGACCGGAACCTTGTTTCACGCGTCATACGACCGGGTCTTTGGCACGCCGCCATTTGAAAATCTTCTGGTTTCCGCCGCGCCATCCACGCGCTTCAGTGGAATCTTTCTGCCGCTGCATCCGTCACGCGGCAATTATTACGAGCTCGGCTTCTCCCAGGATATCGCCGGCCACGCTCGCCTCGACGTGAGCATCTTCGATCGCCGCGTCCGCAATTTTGAAGATGATGATCTGTTGCTGAATACCGGAGTTAGTTTCCCGATCTCCTTTGATCAGGCTGACGTCCACGGCCTGGAATTAAAGCTCGACGCACCGCATATGGGCCGCTTCTCCGGTTCGCTCAGCTACTCGAACAGTGTCGGGACTGGCCGCTTCCCCATCAGCGGTGGTTTATTTCTAGACGCAAATGCTGCAGCGCTCTTACGATCCAACGCCCGCTTCGTCATCTCACAAGATCAGCGCAACACTGGCAGCGGATGGCTGCGCTACCAATGGACGAAACGTCTCTGGACTACCGCCACGGCCTCATACAACAGCGGTCTTCCCATTGAGGATGCAGGCGAACTTCCCGACACCGGCTTCCTGGCCGCCCAATTCGGCAGCGCAGTCCTCGCGAAGGTCAATTTAGACCGCGGACGCGTCCGCCCTTCCGCCACCTTTGACGCGTCCATTGGCATCGACCTTCTCCGTACCGACAAACATTCCGCCACGTTTCAATTCGACGCCCTCAATCTCACCAATCGCCTCAACGTCATCAACTTCGCCGGCTTACTCTCCGGAACCGCCGTAGCCCCACCCCGCAGCTACGGCGTGAAATTTAACTTGTCTTTCTGAGCCCATCTTTTGGGCGAAGAATCTCTGTCGCTGTGCAAATCCTTCGTACCTACCAAGACAAAAGCCGAAGATCTCTTTGTGTCTTTGCGCCTTTGTGGTGGGTTTGCTTTTCACTAGCCACTAGCCACTGGTCACTAGCCACTAGATACTCTTCCCCACCCACAACTTCGGAAAATCCCGCTGCAACGCCCGCACCTTCGGAATGTCATTGATCACGATATAGGGCTGGTCCGGATGGTTCACCAAATAATGTTGGTGATATCCCTCAGCAGCGTAGAACTGCTTGCCGCCCGTGACTTCCGTCACGATCTTTCGCCGAAACACTTTCGCGGCCGTCAACTGCTCGATGTATGCATCGGCCAAACGCTTCTGCTCGTCAGTGCGATAGAAGATAGCCGACCGATACTGCGTGCCCTCATCCGGCCCCTGCCGATTCAGCTCCGTCGGATCATGCACGACTGAGAAAAAAACTTTCAACAACTGCCCGAACGTCACCTGAGATGGGTCATACACCACCTGCACGGACTCTGCATGTCCCGTATTGCCGTCGCTCACTCGTTCGTACTCCGCGGTGTTTGCTGCTCCGCCGGTGTATCCCGCAGTCGCCGATCTCACTCCGCGCACGTGTTCAAACACCGCCTGTACTCCCCAGAAACATCCGCCGGCAAACACAACTGTCTCTTGCCCCGGTGTCTTCGCCAAAGGCTCATCCTGCACCGGATCCGGCAAAGTCCTCGCCGGCGCCGTGCACGCCGTCAATAGCATCACCACCGACAACAGTAGAATTTTTTTCATATCGCCTCCTGAAACTTTGTCATCCTGAGGCCGCTCTTTGGCCGAAGGACCCCTATCACTCTGCAAACAATTCGCAACCGCAGCCTTCCACTTTGGCAATTACAAATTATGGCAATTACAAATCCCGCTCCACCGCATACACCACCCTCGGCCCGTCATTCCTCCCGCGACCCTGGTTCTCCATGCGCCGCAGGAACTTCCCGCCGATCCTCTCAACCGCTTTTTGAGATCGCAAATTATTCGCGCCGATAGTGAACACCACGCGCGGCACGCTCTTGAACGCATGGGCTATCATCAGCCGCTTCATCTCACCGTTGTATTTCCCTCCCCAAAACTTTCGTTCCAGGAATGTCCAACCTATCTCGATCTCGCTCTTATCAGCCAGAAGGTTCCAATATCGGGTACTACCGATCACCTTCCCCGTCGCCAGCTCAATTACCGTGAAGGCGCTCCCGCTTTCCATAGCCGAATGAAAAAAATGCTGAAAGACTTCGCGCTTGTACCTGCCACTCTCCGGGTGCTGCTCCCAGATCAGCGGGTCGCTAGCCGCCGCATACAGCGCCTCAAAATCCTCCGCCCGCAAGGGACGCAACTCGATCAACTCACCGCGCAATGTCGGTTGCAGTTCAAACTTCATCTCTCGCCTCTACGCAACAGATGGACATTCGATACGCCGCGATGCGAAAAGTTACTTGACACTAAATTAGCCCAAACTATAAACTTTAATTAACACATTGCCTTTATTGCTATTTAAGATTACTACTCAGTAACGGGTATGGGTATACCTTAAAATATTGAAAAATATAATACTTGCGGGAAAGTATATCCGTAAGTTGTTGATTCCAGCATACCGGAAATAATCTTTAAGGGGTATATACCTTGGCGCGCTAACCCCTTTCCTTTCAGCGCGTCTATACCCACACCCAAGCCAGGTATACCGAACACCGGAGTTTACTCATGATGAAACGGCTCTTTGCCGCCTCGCTGTTCGCAGTCCTCACTTCCGCATCATTCGCTCAAACGAGTTCACATTCGTTCCCCGGCGGAGCGCTGATGGCCGGCAACGCCGACCAATTCACCGCGTACTGCAAGACCGAGCTCGACGCGGCCAACGCTTCCATCGCCAAGCTGAAGGCGATGCCAAAGCCGCGCAATACAATGGCCGCGCTCAAGGCGCTTGACGACGCCAACCTCGCGCTGACCAATGCCGGCTACCGCTCCGGCTTGGCCGAGCAAGTTGAACCTGACGAAGCCTACCGCAACGCCGCCGGCAAGTGCGAGCAGGACGCTTCCAATCTAGGCACCAAGATCTCTCTCGACCGCGAAGTCTATGACGCAATCGCCGGCCTCGATATTTCCAAGGTCGATACCGCGACCAAATATCTTGTCAAACAAACGCTGAGCGAGTTTCGCCGTTCCGGCGTCGATCGTGATGACGCCACTCGCGCCAAGGTCCAGCAACTGAACGACGAATTGACCAAGATCGGCCAGGACTTCGATCGCAACATCTCTTCCGGCATGCGCAAGGCAGCATTCACACCCGAAGAACTCGACGGCTTGCCCGCCGACTTCATCAAAGCGCACCCCGCCGGTCCTGATGGCAAGATCACGCTTGAGACCACCTATCCCAACTATGGCCCTTTCATGAAGTATGCGAAGAGCTCAGAGGCGCGTCATCGTTTCTATGTCGCCTACAACCAGCGCGCATATCCAGAGAACATTGCCGTTCTGAAAAGCCTGCTCGACAAGCGCTATGAACTCGCCACGCTACTCGGCTACAAGAACTGGGCCGACTACGTCACTGAAAACAAGATGATCGGCAGCGGCAAGAACGCGGCAGACTTCATTCAGAAGATCACCGACGCATCCGGCGCTCGCATGAAATCTGA
>JAICLA010000114.1 GCA_025927695.1 Terriglobales bacterium
CCGACCTACATTCAAGATTCTAGCTCCGCTGAAAGCCTTATGCGCATCCAGAGCTGGATTTATTGTTTCTTAAGTAAAAGGAATTAAGGTGGAGTAGCTGGATATACACTGTGACGCAGAAATGTTCAAAGCCATCCGAGCCCAACTCACGCCGTTTCCAGTCACAATTGCTCTCACTCATGCAATCCTGACGATCGCCGTGTTCCGCCAAGCGATGGCAGATCCGATCCACAGCGGCTTGCTCCCATTGGTATGTTTTGTAGTAGATGCTCCACTTTCTTTCGGAATAATTCGAATCGCGTCTCTTGCGCCTACTTTGGGCTACATTGGCGGCCTATGGCTTGATGGCGCACTGTTCTTCGTTTTCGGAACCGTTTGGTGGTTCGCGATCGGCGCCATTATCAGAAAAAGCGTACTCTGTGTCGTGCGCAAGTTTTGATTCGAGTTCCCGTTGCTGCTGGCTTCGCCGCTGTGCTAGCATTACCGCCCCTGCAAGCTACAACCGCAGTATGTCGTATCGGAAATCACCGCCGAGCGTCGTAGGCATCCATCGAGCGCGGCCATGCGCCGCGCGCCCTTACTGCAATAAATCCCTGCCTACCGCCTGCCTCGCGCTTAATCCTCACACAAAAAATCTAACGCCACATTGGAATGGAAAGGACCCTTCGCTATGAAAGCCTATGAGAGCGCTGCTATCCGAAACATTGCTGTCGTCGGACATTCGCATGCGGGTAAGACGTCGATCGTCTCCGCCATGTTGTTCACGGCGGGAGCGTCACCCCGTCTGCTGCGCGTAGATGAAGGCAACACCATCACTGACTACGACGAAGAGGCGGTCGCGCGGCGCATGACAATCAGCACCGGCGTGGCCATTGCGGAATGGACCAAGGGCGCGGACAAGGTAAAGATCAATATTCTCGACACTCCCGGTTTCAACATGTTTGTGCATGATGCGAAAGCGGCCATGATCCCGGCGGAGTCGGTCGTGGTGGTGGTGGACGGCGTGAGCGGCGTGGAAGTGATCACAGAAAAGACCTGGGGCTTCGCGGAAGAGTTCGAGTTGCCGCGCATCATCATAGCCAGCCGCATGGACCGCGATCGCGCGGACTCAGCCCGCACGTTGGAATCATTGGTGACAGCCTTTGGACGGCAAGTAGTCGCGGTGCAATTGCCTATTGGCTCGGAAAAAGGTTTGAAGGGAGTTGTGGATCTGCTGCGCATGAAGGCTTATACCTATGAGCTTGGTGGCGACGGCAAAGGGAAAGAAGTCCCAATCCCAGCTGACCTGGCGGAAGCCGCTAAAAAAGGGCACGAAGCCATCGTAGAGCTCGTTGCCGAAGGGAACGACGAACTCATGCAGGAGTTTTTTGACAAAGGAACCATTCCCGATGATCACCTCGTCTCCGGATTGCGATCTGCGATCGTGGAACACAAGATCTTTCCGGTTCTGTACACATCAGGTTTGGGAAACCTTGGCATCGATCAAGTGCTGAACTTCATTGCGGAGTTCGCTCCTGCCCCCGTGGAGCGTCCGGCAGTGAAAGATACGCCGCTCGCCGCTGGCGAGCCGAGTGAGCATCACGTGACCGACGCTGAGTCCCTAACCATGCAAGTGTTCAAGACTATTTCTGATCCGTTCGCAGGACACATCTCATTCTTTAAAGTGTTCTCGGGCTCGGTGAAGAACGAAGCCACGGTGCAAAACTACACCCGGAACACCGCGGAGAAACTCTCACATCTAGCCGTGATGCAGGGCAAGACCGCCATTCCTGTTCCCGAACTGCACGCCGGCGACATCGGCGCGGTGCCCAAACTCAAAGCCACCCTTACCGGTGACACGCTTGGTGACAAGGCGCATCCGGTGGCGTATCCGGTCGTGGAGCATCCTGAACCCGCGATCACCTTTGCTATTGAGCCGAAGACGCGTGCTGATGAAGACAAGCTCGCCAACGGCCTGCACAAATTGATGGAAGAAGACCAGATGGTGCGCTTCTTCCGCGATCCGCAGACGAACGAATTCCTTATCGCCGGCACGGGACAGCAGCACATCGAAGTGCTCGTCAGCAAACTTAAGAAGCGTTATCACACCGAAGTCGTGTTGAAGGCGCCCAAAGTGCCGTATCGCGAGACCATTCGCGGCAAGGCCGATGTGCAGGGACGCCACAAGAAACAATCCGGCGGACATGGCCAGTACGGCGACTGCAAGATCAAGATGGAGCCGCTGCCGCGCGGCGGCAAGTTCGAGTTCGTGAATGACATCTTCGGCGGCGCTATCCCACGCAACTACATTCCCGCGGTGGAGAAGGGGATAGTGGAAGCTGCGGAGCGCGGATACCTGGCCGGATATCCTGTCGTCGATTTTCGCGTCATCCTCTATGACGGCAGCTACCACGACGTGGATTCGAACGAACTCTCGTTCAAGACCGCCGGAAGAATCGCCTTCCGGAAGGCCATGGAGCAGGCGAAACCTACACTCCTCGAACCCATCATGCACGTTGAGATCACTGTGCCGGAAGAATTCGCCGGAGCCATTATGGGCGATCTGAATTCACGGCGCGGCCGCATCCAAGGCATGGACAACAAAGGCCACAACACCATCGTGAAATCTGAAGTGCCGATGTCAGAGATGCTGACCTACGGCGCGGAGCTAACCTCGATGACGCAAGGCCGCGGCAGCTTCCACATGGAGATGGCCCACTACGATGTGGTGCCGTCGAGTATTCAGGAAAAGATTGTGAGCGCGTACAAGGCGGAGAAGGGCGAGTTGGTGGAAGTGGAAGATTGACGCTTTGTGTTACGGCATCTACAGCGCGCAAAGAATATGATCGGGTGCCCCACCTTCATCGTCCTTCTTTTGGACGATTAAGGTGGGGATTTCAGTTGTAGAATCCGCGAAACGCAGCCAGCCAAGGAAATCTCCATGAGCCCAGGTCTAGTCCGTTATCCAGAAAGTAGATCGAAGTTGCTTCTCTCGATTGTCGCTTTTGCTGGCTTAACACTACTAGCCGGTTGCGATTATTTTGTGCGAGAGCAAGGAACAAAGCCGGGTGCTCTCTCGACGATCGTCGCCGGAAACGAAAGGTACAAACAAACTTACGGCAGGTTCGCGCCAACCTTGAAAAGTCTTGGCGGGGATTTACCTTGCAAGGCATCAGAGAAAACGGCTTGCTTGATCGACCCAATTCTCGCTTCCGGACATAAAAGCGGCTATTCATTCATCTATGCGGTTGCGTCTGACGGCAAAGGCTATGCCGTCGCCGCGGAGCCAGATGACAAACATGACGTGTTTTATTACACAGATCAGACTGGCGTGATTCGCAGTGAAAACGAGCACTCGGCGACGGCTTCCAGTCGAGTCGTCAAGTAACGGCCGAAGCGCAAAAGGCGCGCGAGGGTGGAGCCCCCGTCTCCGTTGCTTCCGCTATACTCATCCCATGCTTGCTCTATGCCCAAAATGCGGCGCCTCAGTGACCCAAGTTCAGATGTCTGAAGTCGAGGCGAAATCAGCGCAGGGCAAGTCCTTGCGCGGCGTGGCGTACTCCTGTATGCGCTGCTCCACCGTCATCAGTGTGGGCATTGACCCTATGGCGCTGAAGGGCGACATGGTCAGGGAAGTGATGGAAGAGTTCAAGAAGCTGCAGGACGGCAAGACAAAGTAGCCAGGCTCCCGCCCTTATTTCTTGCTCTCTACGGAACGCCCAATCCCAAAAATCTTGCACGCCTTTCTCGGTTACTTGCGATTTGCAAGCCCTTTCCCACCCTCCGTTCTTCCCACAGCAACAAACACGAACGGAGATTGCAAAATGGCTTCACAGACACGTCGTAACAGCATCATTGGGATTTTCATTTTGAGCGCGATCTTCGCGGCAGCATCGATCGCTTTTCATCGCAACGCAAAGGTTGCAGCGGCCGCATCGGCGGCCATCGATCAGGAAGCGGCCGCACCTTCCATGACCATCTACAACGGCGGCTTCGGTGTCGTGCGGCAGATCGTGCCGCTGGAGTTGCAGAGCGGGATCAACAGCGTACGTTTCGCTGACACCACCGCGCACGTTGAGACGGCGTCGGTCATCCTGCGCGACCCCAGCGGCCTGCACAAAATGCAGATCCTTGAGCAAAGCTACCGCGCAGACGCGCTTTCGCAACAGCTTTTGCTGTCGTTGAACGAAGGCAAGGTCATCGAGTTCGAAAAGCCGGACCACAGCATCATCAAAGGCAAGATCATTCGCAGCGGATACCAACCGCACACCAACTCATATCAAACCTACGGACAGCAGTATTACCAGGAGCAGATGGCGATGACCCAGGAGGCCGGGACGCCGATCATCGAAGTGGACGGCAAGTTGATATTCGGTCTTCCCGGAACACCGATATTTTCTTCGCTCGGTGAAGACACCATCCTTAAGCCGGAATTGGACTGGAAGTTGCGCACGGAGAATCCGGGAGCGTTCAACGCGGAAGTCAGTTACATCACCGGCGGCATGCGCTGGCAGTCAGACTACAACTTGGTCGCGCCGGAAAATTGCGGACCGGGGCCGAAGTGCCCGATGGAAATGATCGGCTGGGTCACGTTCGACAACCAGAGCGGCAAAACCTTCCAGAACGCACGCGTGAAGCTGATGGCCGGCGACGTGAACAAGCTCACGCAACCCGAGAGCCGTGCCTACGCCATGAAAGCGATGGATGTGATGGAGGTAAACGCTGCGGCGCCGCCGGTCGTGACCGAGAAGGCTTTCAGTGACCTGCATCTTTACAACCTGGCGAACCCGGTCACGCTGCGTGACCGCGAGACCAAGCAAGTTGAGTTCATCCGCGCTTCCATCAAAGATGCCGAGCGGCTCTACATCTACGACGGCGCCAACTATGACCAGTACCGCGGCTGGAACGTCGAGTCAATCCGCCAGAATCCGGAGTACGGCACGCAATCAAATCCGAAAGTCTGGATCATGCAGCAATTCAAGAACAACGAGGCAAATGGGCTGGGAATGCCGCTGCCGCAAGGCCGCTTGCGCTTCTACAAGCGTGACAGCGACGGCCGCCTGGAATTCACCGGTGAGAACCAGATCACTCACACGCCGAAGGATGAGTTGGTTCGCGTGTACACCGGCAATGCCTTTGACGTCGTAGGCGAGCGACGCCGCACGGACTATCACGTCGACAACAATGCGCACACCATCGATGAATCATTCGAGATCAAAGTGCGCAACCACAAGGATGAGCCTGTGGAGGTGCGCGTAGTGGAACATCTTTATCGCTGGAGCAACTGGCAGATCACGTCGGCAACGTTCAAGCATGACAGGACTGACAGCCGCACGGCGGAGTTCCGCGTCACCGTACCAAAGGATGGCGAGCAGGTTCTGCGGTACACGGTCCATTATTCGTGGGCGTGAAAAGGTGAGGGCAATTACTACTGTGTAGAAAGAAGCGGCAGTCTTAGGACTGCCGTTTTCTATTCCGCGAGGCTGAGCTGTTTCTCGGCGGGCTGAGGAACGGTACTTAGGAATTTAAGTACGTGCTGCTGGTATGCCTCACCTGCTGTGGCCGCACAGTTCTCGTGTCCGGCGCCTTCCACTAAATAGAGTTGTTTCGGCCCCGGTGCCGCGGCGTAGAGTTGTTCGCTCATCGAAGTTGGCACAATCCCGTCTGCGGTGCCGTGAATGAAGAGAACCGGCATCCGGATAGAGCGGATCTTATCAAGTGAATCCATCTTCTGGTTGAGGATCAGGGCAAGTGGAAACAAGCGGAAGGAGCGGTCGCGCTCGGCCATGGCGCTGATAGAAGTGAAGGTACTCTCCACGATGAGCGCAGCGGATTCGGGATGGCGGTTGGCTGTTTCAATCGCAACTGCGCCGCCGAGCGAATGCCCGTAGATGATGATCTTGCGCGGATCGATAGCGCGTTCAAGCTTGGTATTCCCGGTCAAATACGTCCAGGCAGAATCCGCATCTTGGAAAACAGACTTCTCTGAGGGTCGGACGCCAGAGCGCATGCCGTATCCGCGGTAATCAAAGATGAAAACGTTCAACCCTAGATTGCGTAGGCGGCAGGCGTGCTCAGCATTGTCACCAATGTTGCCGCCATTGCCATGAAAATAAATCAGCGTCCGCGAGCCCATTTGTACGGAGAGGCGCGGTTCTGCGGAAAGCCACCATCCTTGCAACTGACCATCAATGCCGCCAAATTGAACGTCTTGAAAATCGCAGCCGTAATGCTTGGGCGTATCCAGCACTTCGCGTTCGGGGAAGAAGATGAACCTTGATTGCTCGAAGTAAAGAGCTATGCAGAGCACCACGTAGAAGCCCAGCAATGCCAAAAGGATCCGTTTCAACGAGGCAAGCATTGGCTTGTTATATAGCATGTGTGAGCGCACAATGGCGGGAAGTGTTAGTGTGTATGAGTTCGTCAATGAAGATTCTAGCCAGAATCGATAGCCGTGCAGGTGAGTTCCTGCATCACACAATCAAATGAAAACTAAAGAGGTATTACAGGCGTGGGGATACACGCTCTCGGGCAGGCGCCCGAATCTGTCTATTGAGATCACACGCGAGTGTCCGTTGCGGTGCCCCGGATGCTATGCCTATGAAGAGCAGCACCTGGGCGGAAACGGCCTTCTGCTGCGCACCTTGGCCGACCACAAAGGCGATGACCTGGTAACTCGTGTTCTTGAAGTGGTGGACCGCATCAAGCCTCTGCACCTGTCTATCGTCGGCGGAGACCCACTGGTGCGTTATCGCGAGGTCACACAACTGGTCCCGCTCTTGACCGGAAAGCCGCGCGGCATCCACGTCCAAGTGGTGACCAGCGCGTTTCGCGTTTTGCCCGCGGAATGGGCAACAACCGAAAAGATGAATGTGGTGGTTTCGATCGATGGCCTTCAGCCTGAACATGATGTCCGCCGCAAGCCCGCAACTTATGAACGTATCCTGAAGAATATCGTTGGGCAGCACGTCTGCGTGCATTGCACCATTACCGCGCAGATGATGCAGCGTCCGGGATATCTTGAAGAGTTTCTCGCCTTTTGGCAGGAACAACCTGCGGCACGAAAGGTGTGGTTCAGCATTTTCACGCCGCAAAAAGGCGCCACTGACCCAGAGATACTCAGCCGCGTGGAGCGCGAGCGTGTAGTGTTCGAACTTCTCGCGCTGCGGAAGATCTATTCCAAGCTCGACATGCAGCCCTCGGTGATCGAGAACTTTCTTACTCCGCCTGTCGGACCGGAAAAATGCATCTTCGCACAGACCACGCAGACGATCTCGGCGGACCTCAAGACTCGAGTTGGCCCTTGCCAGTTCGGTGGGAGTCCTGATTGTTCGCAATGTGGATGTATCGCTTCGGTGGGATTAGCAGCGGTAGGGGATTACAAGGTTATCGGCCCGATCACCGCGGGCAAACTCTTTCATATCTCGAACAAGATAGGAAAGACGCTTAGCGGCGCGGCTTAACAGGCTGACATCAGGCCGCTGGATTCGCACCCGTGATCGCTTCTTGAACCGAGGCGATCTCGGCAGAAATCTGCTCCAAGCTTTTAGACATCGACTCTACTGTCGGAATCTCAACTTGCTTAGGAACTTTAGTCTGCTGCGCTTTGTCGCGGTGGACAAGTAGTTGCGCCTGCTGACTACGCAACACTTCAATGTCGCGCTGCAGTCGTTCCAGGTCTTCCCTCAAGCGGCGGTATTGGGCCAGGTAAGTTGTGCGCTCTGCCGGCGCGGCTTCCTCCAGTCGGGTGGACCGGTTCGCCAGCCATGCATCAATGTCCGCGCGCAGGGCCACCACAGAACTCTTTAAATGGCCGGCTGGGCGCCGTACCGGCAAGCCGAAGTCACGTTCCCAGCGTTGCACCGTTCGCACCCCGCGGCCAAGATAACTGGATATCTCTTTCCACGAATTCAAGATTTCTGGCTGCATGGCCCTGCTCCCTTCTTACTAAGAAATCTACCGCCTGCGTTATGCCTCGATCTCCAGGACCGGATCAAGTACGGCCAAAAGGTCAATGGCACTCACCGGTTTCTTCAAGACCGTCCAAGCAGGAATAGCGAGAGTCTGCGGCAGTTGTTCACAGATCATGAGCACCCGCACTTGCGGAAGGAATGTAGTGATGGCTTCGATCATGCTAAGGCCATCCATGCCCGGCATGCCGACGTCACTGATGATGGTTCCCGGACGCAACGTTCGTGCATACTCGACACCCTGATGACCGGAGTAAGCAGCCTCGGCCGAATAGCCGTTGGCTTCAAGGACGCGCACGATGGTGTCCGCGATCTTGCGGTCATCATCTACGACCAAGATGGTGGACGACATGTTTGCCCTCGCCATGGCGACGGCATTTTTCAATACGGCGGGTGGCAA
>JAICLA010000167.1 GCA_025927695.1 Terriglobales bacterium
CGCAAACTGATGAAGATGTGGGCGGCCATCGGCCTTATCATGCTCTTCACAATGTTCCAGGCGGCCTGCGGTGGCGGCGGCTCTAGCGGCTTCGGTGGTGCTCCGCAACTGCAGAATGCCGGTACAGCGACCGGCACGTACCACGTGGTCCTGACTCCGCTACCGGGCGGCGTAACACCCAGCTTGGTACCGGACCCGACTGGCACCACGACGGTACCTGCAGCCACAACGTTCACCCTGACCGTCCAGTAAAAGTCAGGCAAATAAAACCAAAAGGCCTGCCGGCTCTCGGCAGGCCTTATCTTTTCTAGGCCGTTTGTTTAGGTATATCTAGGCGTTTTAAAGGTCTTTTTAACGCCGCTTTTTCATGGTACTTTACTCGGTACGCATTGCTCCCGATGTCAACCCCGTACCAACGGGCGCTCTCCTTCCCCAGCGCTCCGCTAGTGATGGGTTCGGAAGTGCGCATGCGTGTGCTGTGCGTTGTGCCGTTTTCTGTGATGTAAAGTCTCATCCAAGGGCAGCCCATTTCAATGGCGTCGAACACGATCACGAAGATAGGGAAGTATGACGTCACCGACAAACTCGGTGAAGGCGGAATGGGTGTTGTTTACAAGGGTGTAGACCCCGGTATCGGACGCCCGGTCGCCATCAAGATGATGACGGGCGGTTTCGCCGAGAACCCTGATCTTCTGAAACGTTTCCAGCGCGAAGCTCAATCCGCCGGAACGCTGCAGCACCCCAACATCGTCATCATCTATGAGCTCGGTACCCATGACGGCAATCCGTACATGGCCATGGAGTTCATCTCCGGCGAATCGCTCGAGTCGATCGTCAGCTCGCACCGCCGCATGTCGCTCGTGGACAAGATCGACATCATGATCCAAATGCTCAATGGCCTGCAGTACGCGCATGAGCACGGCATCGTGCATCGTGACATTAAGCCGGGCAACATCATGGTGCTCAAAGACGGCACCGTGAAGATCGTGGACTTCGGCATCGCGCGCATCTCTGACAATTCGATGACCAAGACCGGTCAGATCGTGGGCACGATCAATTACATGTCGCCCGAACAGTTCAACGGACATGTCGTCGATGGACGCTCTGACATCTTCTCCGCCGGCGTGTTGCTCTACGAATTCCTGACAGGCGTGTTGCCGTTCGATGGCGCTGAGACGCCGTCGGTCATCTTGAAGATCTTGAACGAGCCACCTCCGCCGCTGAAGAACCATTTGCAGAATTTTCCGCCGGAGCTGGAAGAAGTGGTCAATCGCGCGCTCGCTAAGGACCGCGAAGAGCGCTACGCCTCTGCGGAAGATTTCGCGTTCGACCTGGGACACATCCAGGAGACGCTGAAGAAAGACATGGTGCTCGAGTACGTTGAGCAGGCGAAGGCCGCCATGCAGAAGTCTGAGCTCACCAAGGCAAAAGAACTTTTGCAGCAAGTACTCAAGGTTGACACCAAGCACATTGACGCGAAAGAGCTGATGAAGCAGGTGCAGTCTGCCTTGCTCGTGCAGCAGCGCGCGGAGCAGATCCGTCAGCTGCGCGCCAGCGCTGAAGAAGCGCTCGGCCAGCGCATGCATGATGATGCCGTCAGCTATGCGGAGCAGGCCCTCAAGCTCGACAAGACGAATCCTGAATTAGTCCAGTTGCACGCGTTGGCCATGCAAGGTAAAGCGCGCAAAGAGCAACTGGAAAAAACGCTGCTCAAGGCGCAACACCTCAAAGAAGACGGCGACCTCGATGCTGCGCTGCGCACTACTGAAGATGCGATCGCGATGGATCCGAAGGACACCAACGCGAAACACATGCGCGACGTCATTGCAGCCGAGATCAAGAAGCTTGAGGCGCAAAAAGAAGTCATGGCGCTGCTTGATGAAGCGCGCAAAGAGATCACTGCCAAGCATTTCACCGCCGGATTGAACCTTGTCCGCAAGGCGGAAGCGTTCGGCCCCGGCGCCACGCAAGCCGGTTCGCTTCGCAACATGCTTGCCACTGCGCGCGAAGCGGAGACGCGCCGCATCCTCGTTGATCGGCTCATTGCTGACCTCGAAGTCGCGATGCATCGTGAGACCAAGCAGGTGATGGAGCAGAAGAACGCCGAGGCACTGAAGAAATTCCCCGGCGAACCTGCCTTGGATGCATTCGTAAAAAACGCCGCCGACATCCGCCAGGCCGCAGGTCTAGGCGAGACCGGAAAAGTCATCGAACGCGCACGCGCCTTGATGTCAGATGGAAACTTCGAGCCTGCCGTCGCACTGCTGGAACACGCAGTGAAGGCTGCTCCCGAAGAATCCATAACCTCGATGCTCGAAGAGGCGCAGGCCGGCGCAAAAGACCTCACCAAGAAAGCCACTGCGGCTGCAGCCGAAGCCGACAAACTGCTCAAGGCGAACAAGCCGGAAGATGCCGTCGCGCTGCTCGAATCTCATCCCACTTCTTATCTTCGTTGCAATGCGTTCTTCGAATGCATGACCAAGGCGCGCGCGGAGCAAGACAAGCTCGGCTCGGTCGAAGTCGCTGCGCTCGACATTCGCAAGACGATGGTCAAAGATCCGTCGGGCGCATGGGCCAAAGCCAAAGAATTGCTGCAGGCGAATCCGACCTCCGCACCCGTGCAGGCGTTACTCAAAGATGTAGAGACCGCGCGCAGCGCGCAAGCCAAAGAACTCGTCGAGAAAGCCATCAAGGATGCGCGCGCTCTCATGGCGGCCAAGCAGACCGCCGCAGCCTTGCGCGCTCTGACCAGCGTTGCTATGCTCGCGCCCGCTGCGCCTCCGGCCACCGTCAAGGCGTATGACGCGTTAGTAAAAGAGATCAAGGGCACGTCCACGCAGCAGCAGGTCAACGCCGACATGAACAAGACCATTGTTCACGGGTCGGCGGGAATCAGTACCGGAGGCGGCGCCGCCGCAGCTCCGGCTCCTGCCGCGCAACGCACCATGGTCTCGGCCGCGCCCGTGGTCATCCCGCAGCAGCCTGCGCTACCTATGAAGCAGATCCTCGGCGGACTACTCGCCGTGATCGTGCTGGTCGGCGGATACTTCGGATACAAAGCCGCGACCGCGCCCGCAGTGCTCGATACCTACGTGGAGATCAACGCCACCCCGTATGCGACCGTAACTAATGTCGTCTCAAAAGACGGCAAACACACTTATCCAGTGAATACCGAAACACCGGTGCGCGTGAATCTGCCTTCGGGTGAGTACACCATCAATGGGACAACGCCGGACGGACAGCCGGTCACGCAGGCCATCACCATCAGCAAAGCATCGCCGGGTGTGGGCATCATCTTAGGAGCAGGAGGAGCACCCAATGCGGATGACATCGTTAAGAGTTCCAACTAGCGCAGGCTTGTTCCTCGCACTGCTGCTGGCAGCACCCTTCGCTCTGGCGGACCAGAAAGATGAAACCTACAACAAAGGCCAAGCGGCCGTGAATGCTGGCGACTCTGTGGCCGCTGCGGCTGCTTTCTGCGCCTTGCCTGCTGATTTCAAGGATTCCGGCGCGCAGTGTTCGACGTACAAGCCTCTCGCTGACAAAGCCTTATTTCGCTACAAGCAAAACTATGCGGACGGGCAAGCGGCACTGCAAGCGGGCAATTTCGACCTGGCTGAACAAAAGTTTAAGAATGTAAAAGCAGGTGATTTCTACAATCTGGCACAACAAAAGCTTGCGGAAATCCCCGGACTCAAAGCCAAGGCTCAAGAAGCTGCTAATGCCGGCCAAGCCGCCGAGACTGCTAATAAGAACAAACTTGACCAAGGCACATCCGCCTTCAACTCTGGAAACATGGACGCTGCGGAAGCCGCCCTCAGCGGTGTAACCGGATCGCATCAAGGCGAAGCACAGGCCTTGTTGCAAAAGGTGCGCGCTTACAAAGCTGACATTCAAAAGGGGCAGGCGTTCGAGAACGCGAAAGATTTTCAAGCAGCTAAGAATGCTTACGCTGATGCGGTAAATATCAACCCGAGCGGCCCTGCCAACGGTATGTTGGCTAGAGCCACAGCCGCCCTCAGCTCGCCTACTCCGAATAATCCGCCTCCTACTACGACTACCGCGACCGTAAAGCCACCCGCGCCGGTGAAGCAAATCGACGTTGCCGCTTACATTCGCGACGGTCAAAAAGCGCTCAGCAAGAAGGACTATCGCAAAGCAAAGCGCTTTTTCCAGGAAGTGTTAGGTCAGGAACCTAAGAATCAGGACGCAACGGATGCTCTCGCGCAGATCAACTCTCTGGACACCAGCACAGTCCAGGCATCTGACGACGATCCGCAGTTGAGCCGCTACATCGGAGCTTTCTACAGCGGCCAGTATGCGACTGCCGAACAGTTGCTGAACACGTATATCTTCACCCAGCCCAAAGGCAAAGGTAAGCTGGGCCTCGCGAACTTCTACTTGGGTGCCAGCATGATGACGCGCTATTACCTTTCTGGCGCGAACGATGCCAACCTAAAACGTGAGGCCGAGACCAAGTTCAGCGACGCCAAAAAGGTTGACGGTTTCAAGGCCCCGGACAAGTTCATCTCGCCCAAGATCATGAAAGCTTTCGAAGAGGCCTCCTAAGTATTCCGAGGCCTCGTTCCATCTTCATCTAAGGCGAGTAGCGGCCCTACTCAGGGCATCTATCCTAGTAACATTTAAGTGACTTTTCTACTAGCTACTTAGCCCGCGAAATGTTATTTTTTCTCCCTCTCGTTCCAGGTACATACCAGTGTGTTTATGCAGGATGGGTCTGTTTACCATCTTGATACTTCTGGCCCATAGCCTCGAGCGGTGAGGTTGCGGTATTTCACGGGGTAGGGAGAGTTCTATGAGTCGGTACCTTCGGCTTTTTTTGATTGCGGCCTGTGCCATGTTTTTTGCCGCGCCATTTGCCATGGCGCAGAACGCCACGGTGCTGGGCACCGTCTTCAACAAGACCGGCGCGCCTATGCCGGGCGTAGTCGTGTTGTTGGAGAACAAAGACACAGGTTTCATCAAGTCGGCCAACACCGGCCCTGATGGTTCGTACACCATCAGCGGTGTTCCTCCCGCCGCCGGTTACAAGATCTCCGCCGCCACCGCGCAAGGCGATCCTATCGGGACGCCGCGCGAGAACATTGAAGTCAACGTCGGTGACGAACGCGAGATCCTGCCGCCGTTGCGCGAACCCATTCCGGTAGCTCCGGCTGCCGGTGGCGAGACCGCGCCCGGCACGCCGGTAGCCGCAGCCGCCCCCGCGCCGACTGGCCCCGCGCCAAAAGTTCGCAATGAGACCACGATAACCAGCATCGGCGGTGTCATCACCGGCGACCAGCTCCGTACGTTGCCGCTCTACAACAGAAACTTCCTCGTGTTGGGTTTGTTGACTCCGAACACTCATGACGTAGAAGCCGGATCGCCACTGAGCGGTTCCAGCTTCAGCATCTCCGGCAATCGGCCGAGCTCGAACAACTTCTTGCTCGACGGCGCCGAGAACATGGCCACCAGCAACAATCAAGCGATTCCGTTCCAGGTGAACGACGCCATCCAGGAATTCCGCGTCACCTCGAGCACCGCGAACGCTGAATTCGGACGCGGCTCCGGCGTGGTCTCCGTCGTTACGCAGTCCGGTAAGAACGCGTTCCACGGTTCCATCTTCGGATACTTCGCCAACGATGCGCTGAACCAGGACAACCCGCTCTCAACCTACAGCGGCACAGGTTTTGATAAAGCGGCCGCATATGCCGGCCCACTCAACGCAGCTCCGTTGGCATTTTCGCCCGGCGCTGCAGCGGCTCCTTCTAATTACAACCAGTATGTGAACACCGCGCGAGCGGCTTCGAACGGCACTACGTTAAACGATCCCGCGCATCCCGCAGGCTTCGCCAGCACGAATCCGAACACCGCGCTGCCTTCCGGCGCTTGCAATGGAAGCGTTGCCAACGGACTCTTTGATCCGGCCAACGTCCTCTCTAAGTGCGGAAACAACTTCAAACAG
>JAICLA010000246.1 GCA_025927695.1 Terriglobales bacterium
CATCACCATGAATGTCATTCGCGCCGCTGCGCGTAACGATGTTGACCACGCCACCTGATGCGCGTCCATACTCAGCCGCATATCCGTTGGTGATGAGTTGGAACTCCTGCACCGCTTCTTGCGAGACTGTCGAGCGGATGCCGTTCGTTGAATTATCTTCCGCGTCTGCACCGTCAACGTTCACTAGGTTGGAGCGCGCGCGCTGTCCGCCGATGTTCAATCCCGAAGTGGGCGCTGCACCGATGCTCGGTGCTGTATCACGCGCAGCTTGCGAGTTCGTAAGCACGTTGTTGATGTAATTGCGCCCGTTGGTGGGCAGATTGTCGATGCGCAACTGCGTGATCGTAGTCGACGCTGCCGTCTGCTGCGTCTCGACCAGTTCCGTGTCACCTGTGACCGTGACCTCAGAAGAGGCAGCCGCCACTTTCAATGCGACCGGCAATTCGGCATTCTGGCCGACGGTAAGTTTCACGCCCTTGAAGACGGTCTTGCTGAAGTTCGCGGCTTCCACCGTCATGGTGTAGTCGCCCGGCGGCAGCTGTGAGAACAGATACTCGCCCTCATCGTTGCTCTTCACCGTGCGATCGGTGTTCTTCGCCTCGTCGTGCATGGTCACAGTCGCGTTCGGCACTACCGCGCCTTGCGCATCTTTCACGACACCGCGCAGATCAGCGGTGGCAACGTTCTGCGCCACGGCGCTCGCGGCAAACAACATCACCATCAGCATCACAAACGCGATTCTCATCGTCTTCATGGGGTGCACCTTGTCGTCTGGATTTGTTCTGAAGTTCGGCTCGGAAACTTTACATTCGCGGCGTTTTGAACAGCCGCTCAGTCGCATACCTACAAGTTCGGCTCGCTTGGACTCGGAGCTACTTCCTCACTGCCATCCGCGCAAGGGAATTCGCAACTTTTACATCTTTTGCGAAGCACTTGCAAGCATTTAAGTACAACAAAGTATTAGTAGTTAGTGCATAGACGGAGCGGCCCGGCCGTAGGTATGAGAATGAATGGAATTCAGCCGCTCCAGTCATGCGTTTAGACGGAATACTGGCTGATTGGTTATTCAGTTACGTGGGAACTACAAGGAGGCGGCACTCTTGCTACTCCGATGAAAATGTCATTGAATAGAACCCTACGTGGTTGAGATAAAAGTTCCAAGCCCAGATCGGATACTACTTCCAGAAACTGACCTTCGCTGAAACGATTCTGTTCTGGGTGATCGAGAAAGGCACGGTAAACCCAGCGGTTCAAAGCATCGCTCGTCACTTCTTCAAAGAAAAACAGACCCGAGGGTTTCAGTACCCGCCTGATCTCTGCCAAGCCCGCTTGCCAATCCACAACGTGATGCAACATCCCAAAATCAAATACCGCATCAAAGCTTTCATTCCTGAAAGGAAGACTGTTGACGCCTGCGAGACTCAGAAAAACGCGCGGGTCGCGAGACACCGCGAATCTTTTTTCCGCTCGTTGGATCTGGCGTGGATCAAGATCGACCCCTTGGACTTCAGCGGCTCCGAATTCCTTCAGTATCACTTCGATTCCGACTCCAGATCCGCACCCCACATCGAGCACACGCGCGCCGTCGAGTCGTCCACCCACCCTCCGCAATAGAGGGCCTTCGTAGCGGCGCTGAGATAGAGCCCTGAGCGGATTGTTTACCAGCAGCCTTTCGGCGAGGTTCAACTTCATCGCGTGGCCTTGGTCATGACGAAGCAGCGGACGAATGGAGTTATGCTTTCCCCGTGCTCGACCTTCAACCCCGCTTTGCGCGCCAGCCGCAACCACTCTCGTTCGGGGAAAAAATGCACGAATCCCGGCCCGAACGCCAGGAAATTGTTCCAATCGCGCATATGTTCCGCAAGAATCATTTGACCGCCCCCAGACAGAACGCGCGCACACTCGTCAAAGAACCGCTGGCGGCGCTCAGGCTGTCGGATTTCATGCGCAGCCATGAGTAAAAACAAAGAATCGCAACTTTCGTTCGCAAACGGAAGCGCATCCAGCGTAGCTTCGATTGCGGGGCCCCTTTGATGGATTCGCCTGGCTCGTGCGATAGAGGGCTCGGTCATCTCTCGACTGTCATAAATATCAACGATTTTGCTTTCAGCATCCGGAAAAAACCTTTGAAGGGCCCGAGAAGATTCATCCAAGCCGGCGTGGATGTTCAGCCATCGTCGCGGTGTAAACAACAAACTTGCCCGCAGCCATTCCCAACGCGTGACACCGCGATAGTCATATACGTAGTAGGAGACAAGGATTGAACTCAAAGTCCAGAACGATGTCATCGCGATTGCGCAAACCACTACCGCAATGATCGCCTCAGGCAAAGCGTACACCCAAGGCAGAGCTGCCATTACAACGATTGCACAAACGCTCACTGCATAGAAGTGCCAGTTGTACCGCAAAATGGCGGTCACGCCGGTGAGACTTGACTGGCTGTCGCTCATTGGATCTTCTCGCGAATTCCGGTCCGCCACCTGTACGGCACATCTTCAAGGTAAAACGAATTGGCTAACCTCGCTCCTGCTCCGCGAAACGGTCCCTGCTCGAGAAACGTGTTTTGGTGTACGACCACAGGAACAGGCCTAGGCTTCCACTCTTGCCTAACTCCTTCCACCCGAATGATCGAGTGTGTTTGTTTCTCGTAATCGAACGTGAATGGAAGTGGTCCGGCGAATTTGCGAGCCTCTCTTAGATCAGGAAAAGGCGAGGTGGGTGGAAGCACCTGCTCTGTGGCTCTTAGGTCTGCTTCTACGTGAAGATCTGCGAGTCCGTTTTGGGTCGTGACTTGTATCTCATATTTGGTAGGAGTTGACTCCACGCGAAAGCGTGAATGCTGATAGTGGTAGTGTGTGAGCAGATTGCCGGCAAGTTGCATTGACCGGCGGTTCGTATCGCTTCTAAGGACTCGTAAGCCGCGCAGTGAGCGACCTTCTTGGGTCTGATATCTGACGAAAATGCGATACCCAGATAGCGCAAAATTCATTCCGAGAACTGTGGGGAGAAAAGACGGGCGCAGGTTTTGTGTCTCGACCAGTGCGATTGCCAGAAAACCATATTCCCCAAAAGTATCGAGCTTGAGACCATCAGAAAGAAATGGCCGCAAAATATCGGCCGGCACCGCATATGCAAGCACAAGAGAGTTGCGAAAATGCGCTTTGATGGGTAATGCATGCCGCTGGAGCCGGTACAACATGGGGGCCGCGTCCTCCGCGTTCGGGAAAGGTTGCGAGCATCTTACAGTCGTTCGAATCGCAACGAAAGATTACTTCTTGATTCCCACCTGCGCGCCATCCGCGCTCCGCACTCCCCAAGCCATCCGGGGAGTGTTGTGCGCGATGCCGTATCTTCCATGCGCATCTAGCAGAATGATGCCGCCGTGTCCGTTCAGTCGCGTCTTCAGCGCAGAGATCGCCGCGCGTGCTGCCGACTGCGGATCTTTGCCGCGCGCCACTTCGTCCGCCGCCGACTTCGCCAGCACCAGTTTCATGATGGGCTCACCCCATCCGGTGCAAGATGCGGCAGCACTCGCGTTGTCGGCATAACAACCGCAGCCGATCAATGACGAATCGCCCACGCGTCCCGGATCTTTATTCAACGTTCCGCCGGTAGAAGTCGCGCCTGCAATGTTGCCGTGAGCATCGAGCGCCAACGCGCCAACAGTGTCATGCGAAGACATCTCCGCCGGATGGATGTCATCTTGGCCGCCGCTGAATGTCGTATCCTTGCCGCCCGCCGCGAGCTTTGCCTTGAACTCCCGCAGACGATTCACTTCGCGCTCAATCACCAACTCCTTGTTGTCGATGAGCTGCATGCCATGCTCTTCCGCGAACCGCTCTGCCCCTTCACCGACAAAATAAACATGCGGACTCTTCTCCAGCACCAGTCGCGACAGCTTGATGGCACTGCGCACATGCTGCACACCACCCACGCCGCCCGCGCGCAGCGTCGCGCCATCCATGATGAGCGCGTCCATCTC
>JAICLA010000034.1 GCA_025927695.1 Terriglobales bacterium
CGGCTGGTGGCCCACCCTTTCCGTTGTTATCGTCCTCGATATTCATAATGTTTCGTGCCCCACCCTTATCGCCGTTCTTTGGCGATAGGGTGGGTGCTATCTCTTTCGACCACGCGAGGGGCCGTACCCATGCGCTCGCGACGCCGGCCTGTCCATTCCGACTCAATCTCCACGCCGCAATCTACTCCGGTTGCGTGATGATCGAAGCTGCTCCACTTCCAATCTTCGGGGCGCTGGACCAACCCTCGCTTCACGGGATTGCGATGAATATAGCCCATAACTTGGGTGTAATGATCCTGATCATGAACTAGTTCGTCGTGGTAACGGACTTGCCAGAACCGTCCTTCGCCGAACTTGCGCGAGACGCTTTGCTTCAGCATCTGGATGGCAACAGGAAGGGTTTTTCGTTCGGGTTCGCTGATGAGCAGGTGGACGTGCTCGGGCATGACCACGAACGCGACCACATAGTAGGCGTACCACTGGCGTGTGGATTCAAGGGCCCGAACGAAATGGTCGCGTGTGACGGCGGTGTTCAGAAATTTCTGCCGGCGATAACAGGAGAAGGTGATGAAGTGAAGGCAGTGCGCGTCAGGGTAGCGTCGGAGGCCGCTAGGCATGATGCGTGATAGTACACCTGTTGGTGGAATCTGTCGTGGTGGATGCAACTTTCATCGTGCCCACCCTATCGCCAAAAGAAGGCGATAAGGGTGGGGCACAAAACCATCATGAAGACTTTTTGAGGTGATCGAGTGAAGGGTGGGCCACCCGCCGATAAGGGTGGGGCACAGACCCATCATGACTTTTTGAGATGAACGAGTGAAGGGTGGGCCACCGCTCGCCACTCGCCTCACGCAAAAAAGCCTCCTGAGTCTCAGGAGGCTTTTGCATGATGAACTGACTTTCTTACATGAGAAGACAGCGTTGGTGACTGCCGGTTAGTTCTTCGTGACTGCGGTGGGTGCGACCGTGCGGCCTTTGCGTTCGTCGCGGTTTACTTTGCCGTCTTTGATGTAGATGACTCGGTGCGCGTACTCGGCGATGTCGGGCTCGTGGGTCACGAGGACGATGGTGTTGCCGCGCGAGTGGAGCGTATCGAACAGCGCCATGATCTCGTTGCCGGTCTGCGAGTCGAGGTTACCCGTCGGTTCGTCGGCCAGGATGATGGACGGGTCGTTGACCAAGGCGCGGGCGATGGCTACGCGCTGGCGTTGTCCGCCGGAGAGTTCGTTGGGTTTGTGGCCCATGCGGGATTCGAGATCGACCTGGCGCAACGCCTGTTTCGCTTTTTCAATGCGGTCTGACGCGGGCGTGCCGTTATAGATCAGAGGCAACTCGACGTTGTGCAGAGCCGTGGCGCGAGCCAGCAGGTTGAAGGTCTGGAAGACGAATCCGATCTCTTTGTTGCGGATGCGTGCGAGTTCATCGTCGTCGAGTTCAGAGACTAGATGTCCGTTGAGCCAGTACTTGCCTTGGGTCGGTGTGTCCAAGCAGCCGATGAGGTTCATCAGCGTGGATTTACCGGAGCCGGAAGGGCCCATGATGGCTACGTATTCATTGCGATCGATGCGGATATCAACGCCGCGAAGGGCGTGCACCTGCTCGGACCCCATCTCGTAGGTCTTCCAAAGATCCTGCACACTGATGATGCACTCTGCCGGTGGGGTCATGAATCGTTCCTCATGCGTCTGCGTTTCTTGTACTGGTGCATAGGTTGCCATTCGGTTCTCCTGCGCGTAAGGCCTGGGTTAAGCGCCTCAGACTTCATACCTTATGTAACGAAGGCGGAGGCGGTTTTGTTCCCCACTCTTAGACTCGCTGAAGCCCCGCGGGTTAGGAACTAGTATCGTCTTTCTTTGCCACGGAATTATCAACCTTGACCGTGGCGTTGTTCTTCAGTGTGCGCAGGACCTTATAGCTTCCGGTAACAATCTGGTCGCCGGGGGCCAAGCCCTCTGTGACCTCAATATCAGTGGCGCCGGTGATGCCGGTCTTGACTGGGACAAACTTTACCTTGGTGGCGCCACCCTGCTTATTGACAACGAATACGCCTTGGATCTCTTCGTCCTTTTTGGCGCCGGCAGCAGGCGGTGCAGCAGCCTGCGCGGAGCCTGACTTTTCAGGCTTGGTCTCCAGATCTTTCTGGGTGCGGATGGTCAGAGCCTGGATGGGAATCGCCAACACCTGGGACTTGGCCGCGGTCGTGATCTTGGCCGTGGTGGAAAGTCCGGGACGGAGGTTGTCCGGCGGATTGTCGAGCGTTACAACGACTTTAAAGTCCTTCGCCTCCTGGCTTCCCCCGGTAGTCTGAGTGGTGGCTACGCCGGTGGAGCGGAGAACAGCGTTGTCCCCGATCTCTGTGACGTGGCCTTTGAATACTTTACCGGGGATAGCGTCAACGGTTACATCGGCAGTCTGATTCAATTTCACATTTACGATGTCAGTCTCGTCGACCATAACTTCTGCGGTGATCACAGAGAGGTCAGCCAGCGTCATGAGCGTGCTGCCAGGGGCGTTCTGAATGCCCATCACAACGGTCTCGCCCTCGCGGACGGGGAGGTTGGTGATGACGCCGTCATAGGGAGCGGAGTAAATGGTCTTGTCGAGGACGTCAGAGGCCCGGGTCAGTGTGGCACGGGCCTGGTCAATGTGGCCCACGGCCGATTGTTCCTGGGCCTTGCTCTGATCTATGCGGGCTTTGGCTTGAACTACCTGCGCCTCTGCTACTTCCCACGCGGCCTTCTTGGTATCGAAATCAGCCTTGGCTATGAGCTGATCCTTATACAGACCCAAAGCGCGGTCGTAATCCAGCTTCGTGCGTTCGGCATCCGCCTTAGCGCGGTTGTAGTCAGCAATGTTCGTGGCGGTAGCTGCGCGTGCGGCAGCTGCGTCCGTCTGGTTGGCGTTGACCATCGCCTTTTGCGCGGCGACATCCGCGCCGGCCTGAACGTTCTCCAGTTGGGCCAGAACCTGGCCCTTCTTTACGTGCTCACCCTCTTTCACATAAAGGTGAGTGATCTTGCCCATCGCATTGGCGCCGACGTTTACGTAGGTCTTAGGCTTGATCTCACCCGAAGCGCTGACCACAGTGGACAGGTCTTCTTTCACGACCGGTCCGGTCTGGACGGCGATGGCATTGCGCTGGCTTTGGGTAACTCCGAAAGCGATCACGCCGACCACGACGATGGCGATCACAGCGATAATGATGATCTTCTTCATGAACAGTTCATTCCTGGGTTACGCACGCCAAAAGGCGGGCAGATTTGTTCTTTAGACTCGGGTCCTGTCTGTTTGTACGTGCAAACCGGACGGGAAGTTTCAAAACCTTGGTTGCTGAGGGCGGCAAACTTTCGCCGCAAAACTTCGGGGCAAAACGTCTAGTCGCTGACCTAGGGAATATGCTTCGATTATAGCGTGAGACGGCTGGATTTTTCATCCCCGGAAACTGCGAGAGATCTTTTCAGATGCAAGCTTGGGATGAAGCATCGTTCTAAGAGATAAAGCGCGTTTTTTGTGCAACTTGCGCGGAAGAGGCCAGATGGACTAGGTGGCAAATCCGCTTGCTTTGGCAAAGGCAAGTACTTACAATATCAACATCCGCCAGTGTCTTCTTTTGAGCTGGTGAAGGAGCAACAATAAATGCGGTCCGTAAGTTCTTTTAAGTTCATTTCGATCCTCCTCTCCCTCGCATTCATCACCAGTTTTGCCGTAGCCCAGGACTCTAGCGATACGCAGCAAAAAGATTCCAAGACTCCAGCAGCCACTGATCAGAACCCGCTGAACAGGGAACTGACTCCAGAACAGAAAAAGCGCAACGAAAAACGCTTTAAGCAAGAGGTAGGCGAGACCTACAAGAAGTGGCTGGACAACGACGTGCGTTGGATCATCACTCCAGAAGAAATGACAGCGTTCAAGGCGCTCTCCAACGATGAGGAACGCGACAATTTCATCGAGCAGTTCTGGCTGCGCCGCGATCCCACTCCGGACACGGTAGAGAACGAATTCAAGGAAGAGCACTATCGTCGCATCGAGTACGCCAATGAGCACTTCGCTTCGGGCATTCCTGGATGGCGCACAGACCGTGGCCGCGTGTACGTGGTATTTGGACCGCCGGATTCGATCGATTCGCACCCGAGCGGTGGTACGTACAACCGTCCACAAGAAGAAGGCGGTGGCACGACTTCTACCTATCCTTTCGAGACTTGGCGCTACCGCTACATCGAAGGTATCGGCCAGGAAGTCGAGATGGAATTCGTGGACGATTGCATGTGCGGCAAGTACGAGCTGACGATTGACCGTTCGAAGAAAGACGCATTGCTCAACGTGCCGGGAGCCGGATTGACCGACTATGAATCCATGGGACTGGCCAACAAAGCTGACCGGTTCAATAATGGTGGTTTGGAACGCCTGGGACAAGGGGCATTCACGCAGGGCAGTGCGAATAATAATGAATTCGACCGCCTGGAGCGCTATGGCAAGATCATGAGCCAGCCCCCGGTCAAGTTCAAGGACTTGGACGAGATCGTCAACCACAAGATCCGTTACAACCTGATGCCATTCGATGTGAACGTGGATTACGTGAAGGCCACGGACACCACCGTCTTGGTTCCCATCACGATCCAGCTAAAGAATAAAGACATCACGTTCACCGAAAAAGATGGCGTAGCGCATGGCGTGGTAAACATATTGGGCCGCGTGACGACACTGACGGGCAAGATCGTGCAGACGTTTGAAGACACAGTCTCGATCGACACGCCTAAAGATCTGCTGGAGAAGACGCGCGACAAGGCCTCAGTCTATTGGAAGGCGCTGCCTCTGCGCGCAGGCTTACCGTACAAGTTGGACATCGTTGTAAAAGATGTTGCCAACGGCGACGGACGCGTGGGCACCTATCAGCGTGGCATTCGCACACCGAAAATGGACGAAGACCAAGGCTTGATGGCGAGCTCGCTGATCCTGGCGGACAAGATGGAAAAAGTCCCAACGCGTGATATCGGCGCAGGTGATTTTGTTCTGGGCACTACGAAGGTGCGTCCGCGTGTGAGTGCTTCGAATGGCGCGCCCGCGACTTTCAAGCGCGAAGAAAAGTTCAACTTCTGGATGCAGGTCTACAATCTTGGCATCGACCAAAAGACGAACAAATCTTCCGCCACCATTGAATATGAGATCGTGAACACAGCAAACAACCAACCAGTGCTGAAGACTTCAGAGAGCAGCGCTGATTGGGGCAATACCGGCGACCAAGTGACGGTAGAGAAATCACTGCCTTTGGCCAGCCTGGCTCCGGGGACGTATCAGTTGAATATCAAGGTGAGTGACAACATCTCGAAACAGTCGATCACGCCTGCCCCTTCCGCAAAGTTTGTGGTGGAGTAGCGAAGTCGAAAGTTTTTAGCGAGGCATTCGCATGAAAAAGAGAACTTCACGGGCCCTCTTCGTAGCGCTGTTCGCCGCAATGACATGTGCGGTGGCAGCAGCACAGTTGCCGGCCGGCGGCAAGCTAAGCGGCCAGGTGAAGAACTCCGCGGGCAAACCGCAGATGGGTGTGCTGATCGAGGTATTCAATTCCGCATCGAACAAAGCTTCCAATGCCTACACCGACACGAAAGGCTTTTATACCGTCACCGGATTAGCGCCGGGCATGTACTTTGTGAAAGCGACGGCCGCTTCTTTCCTGCCTTCACTACGAGAGAATGTTGACCTGCGCAGCACCGGTGCTAACGTGATGGTGAACCTTACGCTGAACACGCTGATCGAAGCGTTTCAATTTGTGCCAGCCCGTAGAGCGAAGACCGGTGCCGATGATGATTGGGGTTGGACACTCCGTTCGGCCGCAAACCGCCCGATCTTGCGCGCACTTGAAAAAGACGGACCCCTCGTCGTGGTCTCAAGTTCGGAAAACAATGATGACCGCGTGTTGAAAGCACGCGTTGCGTTCATCGCGGGATCTGATTCCTCGGGCTTCAGCGGCTCTGACATGAAGACCGCGTTCGATGTGCAGCAGTCGATATTCGGCACAGGAACTTCTGCTGGAGTGCTGGGCTTCAATGGCAACCTGGGATATGGCGATGGTCAGGCCAATGGCGTGGTTCGGGCGACGTATAAGAAACCGACCACGACGGGTAACACTCCGGAGTTCGCAATCACTGCGCGACGGTACGCTTCGCCGTTCGCGGCTGCACACCACGCGGCACTGAATGCGATGTCAGCCTCAGCCAGCGACTCGTTCAACATCGATAACTTCATTGAGTTCAATTACGGTGGCGAGTTACAGAGTGTGCAATTCCGCGGACGCGTGACGGCGTTCCGTCCCTTTGGCACGGTGGGAGTACACCTCACCCCGGATACGCTGGTGGAATATAAGTATGTGACGTCGCGTCCCACGACGCGAGAGGAAAAGGGATTCGATTCATCGCCGGCTGACCTGAGCGAGGCCAATCCGCGAGTGTCGCTGCAAAACTCTACCCCGCAACTGGAAAAAGCCCGGCACCAGGAAGTGGCCGTATCAAAGCATATTGGCAAGAACAGTTTTCAGGTCGCTTACTACAATGACATTGTTCGCCGCATGGCGCTCACGGGCGTGGGCGACGCCGACGGCATAACCGATTTTGAGTCTGCGAATTTCTTGCCGGATGTTTATAACAATACCTTTGCTTACACAGGCGGCGACATCAACACGCAAGGTGTTCGTGTTGTAGCGCAACGAGTCTTCTCTCCCGAATTGACGGCGACGCTTGACTACGCTTTCGGCGGCGTATTGGAAGCCGATGAGGCAGGCGTGCCAATCGGCAATGCATCATTCAGCAATGTGAACCAGCAATCAGCCGCGGCGAAACTTTCCGGCGAAGTGGCACATACGCATACGCGGTGGATCGCCTCCTACAAATGGACTGGTGGCAGCAATGTGATCACTTCAGTTGACATGTTCAACGCGTCTGCCGGACAAGCCGATCCTTATCTGAACATCTTCATACGCCAGCCGATACCTGGCACCGCGCTGCTGGGTGGACGCTTCGAAGCATTGGTAGATGTCCGTAACCTACTCTCGCAAGGCTACGTACCGATGCTTGGCCAAGATGGGCGCACCGTTTACCTCGTGCAATCTGCGCGCGCAGTTCGCGGCGGCGTAGCGTTTAATTTCTAACTCCACATCTATCAGGATTTTCTTTGCTGCGTGTTACACTCAATGTGTAACTCAACGCTGCGAATGTTTGCAGCGTTCGAGTCCTTGCCGCAGTCAATCCCCGAAAAGGGCGCGTAGCTCAACTGGCAGAGCAACTGACTCTTAATCAGTAGGTTGAAGGTTCGATTCCTTCCGCGCTCACCATCTTTATCAATCACTTACGATCCCCGAGTGAGAGCAACTGACCTCGGATCAGTGGTTCTTGTGTCAATTCGTTCGGCGTCGCCTCAATCACCCTGTGCGGTCGTTTTCACTCTTTTCCGCTGTTCCTGTATTCCGTCCGCGATTCTGGTTCGAAGTTGTTCCAGGAGCTTCAATCTTTCATTCGTAAGCTTTTCGTCTTCCTGCTTTGCCCCCGCGGCAACTGTAGGAGGCACAAGATAAAAGGCGAGCAGGTTCGCTCGTAGCTCATTAGAGGTTCCATTGAAATCTTGTTTAGCGAGATCGCGCAAAAGTTCGTCATAGGTCCGATCTGTCGAGATGTACTCGCCACGTTTTGTCGGAGCCCCGGTGTCGAGATCATAAGCTTTCAACTCGTCGCTGTGTTCTTTCAGGCGCTGGAGTTCCACTTGGTAACGGCTGATAGTGGAATTAATGCTTTTGAAATAGAGGTCTTCGGTCGCAGGCGTTGGAACTTTGAATCCAAGAGCTTTGAAGGGGCCGACCTTCGGCATGGCATTCAAGAGAAACGCCAGGAATCGAGTCTTGAATGATTCTTTGAAATAATCCGTTCCCCAGCTCTTTTCATACTCTGCGCGGCTTAGGTTGAAAAGAAATCGTCGTCTTGCCTTGGTCGAGTACTCTTGCGCAACTTCGTTTTTCCTGACCTTGAGTGCGACACGAGTCATCTGCGGTATCAATTCACTCACAGCGTGGCGATAGGATTCAATGGCGCGCTCAGGCTCCGGCAGAGCCTGTTCGAGTTTGAGACCGTAAGTTTCCTGGAAAGCTCTAGCCAAGAGACCGTTAGCTACGTTGAAGCCGATGAAATCATGGTAATTGTCAGACGTATAGCGGTGCTTCGCGACCTGGTCCATATCAAACCCGAACTCGGTCTGAATGTGTGCCCGGGAATCTTCAGCATACGTGACCTTGTCCCCGTATTTGGCCTTCAGCTTGGGGAATTCGATGGCGACAGCGGAATTTACCGCGGGGTGACCGACAATGTCTGAGGTGTAGTGAGCCAGTGCGCCGAGCGCGAATGCGTACTCATTTGCATTCAGGGCGTCTGCAAGCAGCGCGTGAACGAAATCCCCACTCCGAACATAATGCACTAGATCGCTGAACTGACGTCGTCCGTGCGGGTAATATCCGAGGTCTTGAATGATGCTTCCACCGTAGGCGTAAGCATGTGCCTCTTTTAGTTCTTCAGCTGTCGCATGGGGGAACTTCTGCAAGATGAGCGGCTGGAGATCAGATGTCCACGTAATGTCAATGATCTCTTCGTGCGTCAGTACAGAATAGGCATACGCGGGAAGAGTGCACTGAAGACAAAAAAGGAGGAGCACGGTGGCGGTGACAGATCGTTTTTGAAAAATACGCACGCTCAGACGGTACTCGACCAGCCGCTCGAAACCTGTGCGTTATTGCTCATGTTTAGGTCGCTATCTCTTCTGACGAAGAGATCATGGTCTTGGTTCCAAATGTTTGGACAAGGGCCGTCAAAGCCTGTTCATTCCTCATCGCCAGTTCCAACTTCGTAAAGAATGGTTCGAAGTTCGCTTCGACTGCAGAACGAAAGACGGCTTCTTTTGACATGCTCTTGGCTTTTGACCGCCAATCGAGAGCGGTCTGGCCTGCCTTGTGTCGATCGAGGATTGTGCTCATAGCGGCCCTCTCGACGTACAAGTCCTTGATGGTTCGGACCAGGAATCGGCAATAGCGCAGTTCATGAGATGTCATATCGATGTTCCTATTGGAACAGGAAGCGAGTCTGGCCTCTGAGCTATCTTGCACATCTTTCGTCAGCCGCAACGCCTATGCTTCGTCAAGTACCAGAATGGAGCTTCACAATGAAGTTGAATCTTCGTATCGTCGCGTGGTGCTTGGCCACCGCTTTCGCTGTCGTCACGCTGGCAACACCGGTTCAGGCATTTTCTCAATCCGAGCAAGGCATGGAACATGGCCGCGGACACGACAAAGACACTCGTAACGGAAATGATGATCATGACAATCGCGCCAATGCCAACAACCGTTTTTACAATCAAGGCCTGACGCAGGGGCAATACGATCGAGAACACAGTCGCGGGCGCAAATACCGGTTGAACTCCAACAATGAGGCTGATCGTCAGGCGTACCGCGCCGGCTATGACCAGGGATACAACAGCTACAACGCACAAAACGATCCGTATCCTCAGAGTGGCCAATATGGCCAGAATCGCAACGGTCGATACAACAACGCTAACAATCCCGGATTCCGCGCCGGCTCGCAATATGGCACGACGGACGGTCACAATGACCGCGCCGCCGGAAGGCCCTGGAAATATGGCTCGGCGTACGCTCACTCCGACCGCGGCTACAACAACATCTACGGCGACAAGAACACCTATCGCCAGCAATATCAGCTGGGCTATCAACAAGGCTACCAGGAAGCGTACGGAAGCCGGGAATACAGATCAAACCGCTAGCGTTGGTTCTCAGACCAAAGCGGAAATCTGAAGGAGCGATATGCCCACTTACAAGATTCTGATCGTGGATGACAACCCAGGGATGCGCGAGGTCTGTTCTTCCGTGTTAACCGCCGCTGGACATTCTGTGTCAGTGGCGGAAGACGGATTTGCCGCGTTAATTCGCTTGGCAGAAGAGGTTCCGGATCTGATCGTCTGCGTTGCGATTGCTTTGCTTGCTGACCGTGGCTGACCGACGGCATAGCCACCATCAGCGCGATTGAAGATATTGCGGTCTTGTAAATGACTGACATCGATACCTCGACGGCAAAAACATTTAGGCTGCACCCGCCGGCGGGTTCTCCGGCAGGTACAGCCTGATGAGAGATGTCGCGCCTTGCGGCGCGACATCATTGACTTAAGCCGCGAGTTTCTTGGTGACAACCGCAGCGCCTAACGATACGAAGCCAAGCATTGCCAACAGCGGCAATTCGCTTGCAGTTTTCGGCAATGCCGGAGCGTCCATCTGTGCCACTTCCGCAGGCGGAGCCTGAACCACTGCAGCGACCGGGACTTCATCGCCCGTCGGTTGCACGGCAGCTATCGGCACAGTCTTCAGGTCTTCGATCGTAACCACTTCCACCGGGGTGGCAAGCACTGGCTCATTGCTGACTTTGGCCAATTCAAGTGCCTTTGACTTCGGATAAACAAACTCCTGTCCCCACTGGCGGCCCGGATAGAACCACGAGCGAATGGCTTCCGGTTGACCTTCTGCGCGCTCTTTAAAGCGCATTACGGTCGTATCGGTCGTGTGCTGGCGATAGTTCGGTACCGCCAGGATCGTGGTGTAGATGTGTGTCATATGTTTGTTGAAGATCTGTACGATGTTGCGATCAGAGAGGGAATCCATGATCTTGAAGACGTACGTGCCGGCAGGCAAGACCTGGGCGTTTACGCCAGGCACTTCAAACGGTGCGCTGAACGTAACAGTGGTCTTCAGGTTGTTGTCGTCAGCCATTGCGCTGGGCACTACGAACAGCCCGGCTGCGAACAGGCACACTACGACTATATATTTTGTAAAAAACTTCATTTGTTACCTTCTCTCAGGAACTTGGTTAACGGCTGCGCGGATTGCGCGGCGGAGGGTTGCAGGAGTATCAGCTACTCTGGAATTCAATACTGGTCTGAATTGACCACTATCGCGCATAGCGCCCGGCGCTTCAGTACTTCCTGCTGTTTCTGGCCGCTGAGAAGGCGCTTCCCAACGTCATGCCTCCGAGTAGAGCGCGAGACCATTTCGGATGGCCGTGTCGAGCCAGTAAATAAGCGCCGCCGGTGAAGGCAGCAAATCCAATACCGGATGCCACAGCCTGCCCCCAAGCGCCGTGCTCCACAAGAGGTCGGGCCAAGGGGTTCGCTTCGTATGCTCCGTACTCAGCTCTTCTTAAAAGGAAACGTTGCGTAGTTATGGCGTCTGCCGTCATGGCTCCTGCCATGAACGTGAGTTGCATCGCGGTCCTGGGTCGGCGAATGAACTGGCGGAAGCCGAGCGGTGCCGCGCGTTCCGCCGATGCACTAGTGGAAACCACGACCGGGTGGAACTTTGTTGTTTGGCTAGAAGAGGTAAGGCTAATACTGTTGAAGTCTTGGGCGCCGGCGATGCCGGTGAGGCAAACGATCAATACGAGTAGGCGTTTCAAGGGTCACATCCGTTGGCAATATTTGAAATGAGTTGCCAGCGAAAGGATTGTGATCCCTATTCAAAATCGACACGCGAACAACCACAACAAAACCAGAGTAGATGCTTTTCGAAGACGATGCTGAGCAAAGAGGCTCACATCTGAAAACAGATTGCGAAGGTCGCGCAGCTGTTTAGTGGGAAGACGCCGCAGTCGTCTGGCGAGATTAAAGTGTGCCCGGATGAGGAGGCGCGAACTAACTAAGAATGTCGAAAGCGCCTTTGGTAGCCTTTTGCGTATCGAATACTATCGACAACTCTTCCGGCCACTCTTTCCGCGGCACTTGCAGGTCAGGCATCGGTTTAGCCTGGAATAATTTGCGACACGGCTTTGCCAGCATCCGCGCCCATTGAGTCGCATTCGTACGGCGCGCGCTGTCCGTCGCGATCCCCGTGCTGGCATACATCTGCCGATACAGCTTTGAAATGAACATGAAGGCGAGCCGCGCGCGTAGAGTCGGAGTGCAGTTGGAGCGTTTCCAGATCGCTGACAAGCTGTAGAAGTCGTCCCAAACACCTTGCGTGCGCTGGCGGAGTTCCTCTGAGCTCATGGTCGGATGGGGCATGAACATCTTCGGTCGCTTGTCTGCTGGTATCAGCCAATACCGAGTCAACGGAATGCCGTCCACTTTCGGTCCATCCTCGCCTTGTTCCTTCTCCCATTTTGCAAAATCCACGGTGCCCGGGAAGGGCGTAAGCATTACGAACTGTGCGAAGGTGAGCCCCGCACGGCGCGCAAGATCGAACGTCGCTTCAAATGTGTTCTCGCGGTCGGTCGGCAGTCCAAAGATGAACGAGCCCAGGATGTGGATGCCGTGGTCGGCGAACTTCTGCAGTCGTTGGACCAGATCTTCGCCGGAGCAGTTGAAGTCTTTATGCACGGCCTTCAGCCCTTCGGGTGTGACTGCCTCCACGCCTACCAGTGCGCCTTTGATCTTGGCTTTGCGCATCGCCTCGAGGAATTGCGGGTCTTCCGCCGATTCCATCGTTATCTGTGTGAAGAAGATCATGTCTGAGGGAAGAGCGGCTAAGCGTGACATGAGCTCAAACCGCTCAGCGCGTATGCGTTTCAGCTCATCGACCCGAAGTTGATTGTTCTGCCGCTCCGCCAGTCGGATGTCCGTAAGCGATACGGGATAGAAATTGTCATCAGCGAGCGCAATGAACCGGAATCCCATGCGCCTGAGTTCCACGATCTCCGCGATCACGCTATCGGACGGCCGTTGGCGCGGCTTTTGGCCGTCGGTGCGCCAAACAGAGCAGAACGAGCAATGCTTCGGACAGCCGCGCACCGTTTGCACTGACGCCCACATGTAACTATCAGGCGGCAGCAAGTCCCAGCGTGCCGCTTTGAATTGCTCTGCGGCGATCCGCCCACCTTCATATATATGTTGCGGCGCGCCCAGCTTACAGTCTTCCAACGCCTGTCCCCAAGCAACGTCTCCGTCACCTTTTACTACGGCATGCGCGGCTCCGCGCTCGAAAGCTTCCTCTGAATACAGTGTTGCTTGAATACCGCCGAAGACCACCCATGCGCCCCGTTGGCGCGCAAGTCTTCCCACTGTGTATCCGCGGAGAGCGTTGCCGGTGTGAATACCGATACCCACTACGTCACCCGGCTGCACGCTGAGTGGATCGAAATGCTTGAGCGTCTCATCGCAAATGATGGCATCGCCGAAGGAGCGAGGAGTCGCGCCGGCAAGTACGTAAAGCCACCGAGGAGTAATGACCGCAGTTCCAAAAGCAGTATCACTAGGATTGATAAGGTGAATTCTCATGGGGTGTGCAAAACAGACCAATCCCTACGTTATCGAGGAGGGGGAGGGGCTGACTGTGCAATATTGCTCACCTTAGGCAAAGAGCCTTTTGAGGTGTTTGCCAAACCGAAAATCCGGACAGGCTAGCCGCCTGTCCGGATATGTATTCACGTTTTGCGTTTTCGATCGTGTTTATTTGCGTCTTCGCGGACGTGGTGCCGGTTGTTCCGCGATCTGTGTTCCTTGTTCATTGAACGTAGCTCCGGCGGGGACCAGCCATATCTGTGCCTGCTGAGTTCCGTCATTGCCGCTGCGAGTCTCGATGCGGCTCGCATCCACGCCTTTTTCATTCACCAGATATGCCTTGGCATTGAAAGCGCGTTCAGATGAAAGACGTGACGGATCTTTTTCAGAGGCATCAGCCTCGCCTACGATCACTGCCTTTGCATCAGAGTCACGCTGCAAGCGCAGCGCGACTTCATCGAGAATGGCTTTAGCGGCGTTGTCAACGCGCGGGCTGTTCTTCTTGAAATCGACCTGGTTCAACTTGCTCGCTTCGGGCGCAGCCGGTGGCGGCGGTGCCTGCGGCGGAGGCGCAACCACATTGACTGAAGTATTTGATGACGCGGTCAGGGCAGGATTGCGGTCGTCAGCAACATTGCAAGTCACGGTGATCGAGCCCGGAGGCGCGTTACCCGTGCTTAACGTCGCGGATGAATCGCTTCCTGAAATGCTACCCGCAGTCGCGGCATAGCTGTATGTCAAGCGGCGATTGTCCGGGCTATTGCCGACTGAAGTGATCGTCGAGCTTCCGCCCGGCTGCACTGTCTCTGGATTTGCAGAACACGCGATCGTTGGCGGACGCGGAGCCTTCACGGCGAACGTGGCGTTACAAGAAGCGATTCCGCGTTTGCTGCCGTCGCTAAGATTTGCAGTAGCCATGTAGTTGCCGGGCTGCCAGCCTGCGGTGTCAACCTGTGCGGATGCATCGCTGCCGGATATCTTCGCCGGGCTGCCTGACCAGTTGTAGCGAACGGTGCGCTTCGGATTGAAGTTCGATCCGGTCGCTGTGACCGTCACAGGCTCGCCGGCAAAGACTTCTGTCGGTTGAGCGGAACATGCTGCACTGGGCGGCACTGGCGGTGGGCCGCCGCCGAATTTGAACACGAGTCCGGTCTGTCCGCGCAACGCGCGGAGATTGGTGGCTGCTGTAGTTGCGGACGGCCCAAACTGATAATTCGAGATGGCATAGTCCACGCGAAGAACGCGCCACGCGAAGTGCCGCGACAGATTCACATCGACGCCGCCGCCAACCATCACGCCCAGCTTATCGACCGAATGATAGACCTCTGGAACCAGCCGGTGATCGCCGACAAGGACCTCAGCGAATGGAGCAAACCGTCCTGCGCGATAAGTGAACTTCGGGCCGATAGAGATGTTGTCGAAGCGGGTATCGTCGATCCGTTTCGCCACCGTCAGTTCGCCGCTGCCCCAGTGATTACTGCCATCGATAGTCAATCCCAACCAGCGGTTGAAATTGTAAGTGCCACTTGCGCCGATCCCATTGGGGTTCGTCTCAAGCTGACTGCTGAGTGGCAACAGTGCTCCCGGCAGTTGAACATTCACAGTGCTGTTGGGATAAAAAATGGAGTATCCCGCGTAGAGTTCCCATTTCTGGACGGGCTGGTCCTGGGCCGCGGCATTCGTGCCGAGTGTGCAAGTGAGAACTAGTACAGCCGCCAGCATCGTTAAGACCCGACCATAGTGGCGCTTCGATTGAGATGACATTGCGAAATTCCTCCGAACTTCAGTTGCTGAGATCTTGTTGTTGCAAGAGCCGATGAATAAGCGGACTGGCTCCTCGCCAGTCTGCGGCTTAGTGTCTATGGGCAGGTGGGCACATTGACCGGGTTAGCGGCTAATGTGACTGCGCCTGTGCGGGCCAGGGCTCGGCCATTCAGGGTCGCGCCTGTGTTTGCGGTGATCGACGCCTGCGCGAGTATGTTGCCGGCGAAGATCGTATTGGTCCCGAGCGTCGCAGAGCTGCCTACTTGCCAGAAGACGTTCTTCGACAAGCCGCCGCCCGCCATGATCACCTGGCTATTGCCGGTGGCTGTGATCAGCGTTGAGCCGATCTGGAAGATCCAAACACCGCTGGCAGGGCCGGCGAGCGTGAGATTTCCCGTGATGCCCAGTGACGGCTGAGCGCTGGTTGTCCGATAAACGCCCGGAGCCAGAGTCTGTCCGCCGATGTCAGCAGGGACGATCGCTCCAGTGCCGGTACCGAGGCCGAAGGTTCCACCGTTAGCTGTGCCCATGTTGTTGTAGGCAGTCGTAAGATCAAGCTGCGCTTGCTGTGCGACTGCGTCGCCGGCATGCTTCACGCCTGTGAGTGTTGCCGGCGGGAATCCCACGATGGACGCTGCGGGGAATATGCCCACATCTCCACCGGTGATGATGGTGGCGCCTGTACTCGTGACCGATGGTGTCGCGCCGAGGATGCCAAAGTTGCAGGCAGTGGCCAGCGGTGAAACGCCAGGAATGATCGCCGGGGGTGGCGGACATAAGGCCGCAGCGGTGGTGAATGTCCAGGCAAAATTTGCCGCCAGGCCATTACCGAACGTGTCCATCGCGCCGGTCGTGATGGTGGCTGTATATAAAGTGTTGAGCGCGAGGTTAGCCGCGGGAGTGAATGTTGCGATCTGCGTAGCGGCCACATAGGTCACCGCTCCGGCGACTGCGCCTCCAGCCGATGTGAGGGTGAATGTGGATGTGGTCAACGTCGCCGCATTCATGGGCTTGCTGAACGTAGCGCTGATGATGGTGCCGTTCGGGCAAACGCCGTTGGTGGCGTTCGGCGGGGTCACCGCAGTGACCGTAGGCGGTGTTGTGGGGCTACCGGGATTGAGCGCCAGATTTGCATCCGGATCGCCGCAACCGAGTTCCAGCCCCGCGAATATCACTAAGGCCACGATCAAAAATTTATTCAGCTTATTCATTTGCATTTGTTCTCCTCTTTGAGCCCCAATGACTGAGCCTTGCCCAACGACTGCCTCACTACGCTCTGTTCACAACGGAACACACAGGCCTGCAACCCTATCGGTGTTCAACTGCAATAGCTGGTCACAATTGCTCATGGCAATGCGTGCGTGTTTCAGCAGTGAGCAGTTGTGACCAGACTGGATGCTCACAGCCCAGTAGCTTTGCAGGGATAAGAAATAGATAGAGGAGATCCACTGTGAAGAGATCGAGTATCGCGTTTGTAATGTTTTGCTTGTTCGCGGTTTCCGCGCTGGCGCAATCCAACAACGGGTGGCAGCTGGTGAGAGCTGACTATGGTTCAGGAAACAGCTGGGTCGATGTGACGACGCGTGTCCGTTCGCTGATTCAGAACAACGCACTAAACTTCACCGTCAGCGGGGCGACGCTGGTCTCAGACTCGCAGCCCGGACGCAACCGCAGCCTGCGCTTGCAATTGAAAAGCGCCAATGGACAAGCGAAACAGGTCACCTATCGTGACAATCAGCGAGTGAACCTTCCCATCTCCTACGCTTCGGTCCGAAGTACTCTTCGTGTGCTTACAGCCACGTACGGTAGTGGAAATCGCACGTTCGACGAGACGAACAGGCTCAATTCACAGGTCCACGGCAACCAACTCAATCTTCAAGTGAACAACCAGAACATGGGCGGCGACCCGGCCCCGAATCAGTCAAAGACGCTGAACCTTGAATATAGCTTCAACGGTCAGCGCCAGCAGGCATCCGTGCGCGAAGGCGACGTCTTGCGTCTTCCGTACAGCAACACCGTGAATGGCGCTCTGCTCATCAACCGTGCAACATACGGCTCGCAGAATCGCCGACAGATGTGACTGATCGTTTGAATTCGCAGGTCCAGGGCAATCAGCTCAATCTGCAGGTCAACAATGACACCATGGGCGGCGATCCAGACCGCGGCGCAGATAAATCCTTGAATGTGGAATACACGCTGAACGGACGCAGCGAACAAACAACGGTTCGCGAGGGCGATACCCTTCGCCTGGCATATAACTTTGCCACCAGCAATCTGTTGCGCATCAACCAGGCCAGTTATGGTTCTTCTTACGGAACTTCTGACGTGACAGCGCGGCTCGCGTCGCAGATACAAAGCGACCAGATCAACATGCAGGTGAATAACAGCACCATGGGCGGCGACCCTTCGCCAGGACAATCCAAGATGTTGACCGTGCAATATGCCTACAACGGACAGAGTAGCCAGGTGATCGTGAATGAAGGCCAGATGCTGAGCCTTCCCTACAACAGCAACGCGCGAACCAATAGCAGCGGATTACTCCAGCGAGTGCGTTGTGATTCCACGCAAGCGAGCGGCTACGCGCGACAGTATTGCCCGGCGAACACGCAAGGTGGAGTCCGCCTGAATCGTACGTATGACGGTTCACAATGCGTTCAAGGTTCCACCTGGGGATATGACAAGGGTGGCGTTTGGGTTGACCAGGGCTGCAGCGCAGATTTTGACCTGCAGGCCACTGGGCGTTCTGAGATCACAAGTTCGTCTGCCACGATCTTTAACGGCACTGAACTTTCTGTGCGCACCAACGAGCTGATCGATTCAAACAGCGCCAGCTCGGGCCAGACTTATTCCGCTCAGATCGCCACGGACATTCTTTATAGTTCAGGCGCGGTGACGATTCCCAGAGGTTCAGATGCGCGACTAGTCATACGCAGCTCTTCGGGCGGCAATGTGAACTCTTCGTCTGACCTGATACTCGATGTGGATTCGTTGACGATCGGCGGCCGCACCTACCAAGTGAGCACCGGCGATCTTGCGCAAAAAGGCAGGCAGGGTATCGGAGCTAATCAGAAGACGGCAGTGATGGTGGGCGGCGGTGCAGCGATCGGTTCTATCATCGGGGCCATCATGGGTGGCGGCAAGGGCGCTGCGATCGGCGCTGCGGTAGGGGCCGGTGCGGGTGCGGGCACAGAGATCCTTACCAAGGGCAAGCAGGTGAAGATACCAGCCGAGACCCTCCTGAGTTTCAAACTAGATCAGGACTTGCAATTGCGGGC
>JAICLA010000032.1 GCA_025927695.1 Terriglobales bacterium
CGACACTCTCGCCGAACGCCAGATCCCCATTGAGGTGTGCATCACTTCCAACATCCGCACGGGATGCTGCCGCAAGTTGGAAGAGCATCCGGTGAAGAAGATGTTCGACGCTGGAATGATGGTGACATTGAATTCGGACGACCCGCCGATGTTTGGGACTTTACTGGCGCGGGAGTATCAGATAGCGCAGGATGTTTTTGGATTCACCAACGACCATTTGCGCGAGCTGGCGCGGAATTCATTTGAGGCGAGTTTTTTGCCACCCGAAAGAAAACTAGAATTCTTGAGGCTATGTGATGCGAAATAGAACGTTCTTATTGCTTTTGATTCTTCTAACCGCGACTCCCTTGTTTTGCCAAATCCGTTATTTGCCACCTGACCCAGCGAAGATCGATGCTCGGCTGCATAAAGCCGAGGTGAAGAATCCTGAGCGGCAGGCAGCACTGGAGACGCTGTTCAAAGAGGCCGGATGTTCTGAAGCACTGACTGAACAGCAGGTGAAAGGCGCAAAGACACCGAACATCATTTGCACGCTCGCGGGAGAGAGCGAAGAGGAGATCATTGTTGGCGCGCACTATGATAAGGTGCCCGACGGCCGCGGAGTAATAGATAACTGGAGTGGCGCTTCTCTGCTTCCAACTTTGCTTGAGAGTCTGAAAGGCGAGAAGCGGCATCATACGCTGGTGTTCATTGGTTTTACGAATGAAGAAGAGGGAGAAATCGGCTCGCATTTCTATGTGAAGCAACTAGCTCCCGAACAAATTAAGAAGATCTCCGCCATGGTAAACATGGACACTCTTGCGCTGGGGCCTACCGAAGTCTGGGCTAGTCACGCTGATCCGGGACTGGTAAATAAGGCCTTCGGGGTGGCGCAGGCCATGAAGATCCCAATCAGCGTGATGAACGTGGAACAGGTGGGGACTACAGACTCAGAACAATTTCGAGAGAAGAAAGTTCCCGCGATCACGTTTCACTCGCTGACTAGCAAAACTTTTCCAATCTTGCACTCAAAAAAAGATGATTTTGATCCTGTGCAGATGCAAGACTATTGCCAATCTGCCAACCTGATCGCGGCTTATGTCGCCTACCTGGATGCGACCTTGCCGATGACTCCGAAAGATGGTGAGGTGAAGCAGGTACCAGGCAAGTAGTTCAGCTTGCCCGCGCCGACATCCTCCCCAATAAGCTTCCGATCCGCTCCAGCAGTACCTCCGGCTCTTCCGAAGTCGAGATGAAGCCATCCACCGTTGCGATGATCTTGTCTGGCAGCGTAAGCGAGCCGGAGAAGATCAGGATCGGTATCGCCGGGCGCAGCCTGCGCATCTTCCCGGCGACGGCGTCGCCGTTCATGCCCGGCATGTGGAAGTCCAGGATGACGAGGTCGACGGGCTCGGAAAGAAAGAGTTCCAAGCCTCTGCGGCCGTGGTCGGCTGTGAGAACTGTGTAGCCCTTCATCTCCAGCACGGAGCGAAGCAGCATCAGGCGATCAGGATTGTCATCGATGTAGAGAATCGTTGCCCGCTTCGGCGCAGCGGTGAAGCGATGGCCGGTGTCATAAGCAACGTTGGCGTCGGCCTGAGGCAGTAGCGAGCGCACCATAGGCACAACTTTGCGTACCTGCTCATCGATCTCGCGCACAGGTTTGTGGAGCGGGTCCCAGTTCTCGAGTGACGTTAAGAGGGCTGCGGTGCGTTCTGAAAGCGATTGCAAAAGACGGTGCAGATCCACCACCAACTGCGGGTTCTTGCGCGGGTCCATGCTTGCCTCACTTACGAGACGATTAGATGCTCGCGGACTGTGGGTCTCAAGTTACTGAGGCTTTATGTCTCTAGTTTAAAGCTTTATTTTCAGCAATATAGAGGGTGAGCAACTAGGGCTTTTTGGTTCGTTGGAGGCGTCGGTAGAGCTCGCTTTTGCCTAGTCCAGTCTCTTTGGCCAAGCGCTTTAGGGCGGCCTTTTCGTCGAGTTTCTCTGTTGCTATCAAATCGGCGAGACGTGCGCCAATGTCTGCCACGGGCTGGGTTGATTGATGCAAATCAGTCTTGCAGATGAGCAGCGTTATCTCGCCGCGCACTTCTTTGTGCCGCAGGTTCTCGAAAACTTCTTGCGCGCCACCGCGAATAAATTCTTCATACAACTTTGTGACTTCACGTGCGACGACGACTTTGCGCGCCGGGCCCAGTATCTCCGCAACATCTTCGAGCGTCTCGATCAACCGATGCGGAGCTTCGTAGAAGATCTGGGTGGCTTGCGAATCTTTGATGGCTGCGAGTTGGTCGCGACGTTCGCCCCGTTTGGCAGAAAGAAATCCGCCGAAGGCTACGGCATCTGTGGGAAGCCCGCTAGCGGCGAGCGCGGCAACGAAAGCAGCCGGTCCAGGGACAGGAATGACTTTGATCTTGTGACGGATGGCGAGAGTGATGAGGCGATATCCGGGATCAGAGATACCGGGCGTGCCCGCATCAGAGACCAACGCGACAGATTCTCCGTCCTCAAGCTTTACGATCAGTTCGGCGGAGCGGTTCTGCTCGTTATGATCGTGATAGCTCAGCGTACGCGTCTCAATGCCGTATTTGTTGAGCAGCTTCTGCGTCTGGCGCGTGTCCTCGCAAGCGATGATGGACACTTCCTTCAGCACGCGCAACGCGCGCAGAGTAATGTCTTCAAGATTGCCGAGCGGCGTGGCTACAACGTAGAGCGCGGGTTCGAGAGTCTGCGACATGAGCAGGAGTTCACATCATCCCACAAAGTGTTTGTTAAGATGGAACAAAGGACCGCTAAGTGCCCATCTACGAGTACCAGTGTAAGAAGTGCGGACACAAGTTTGAGAAGATCCAACTCTTCTCTGATCCGCCCATCAAGAAGTGTCCGGAGTGTGGCGGCGCGGTGGAGAAACTCATCTCACGGTCTGCCGTGCAGTTCAAAGGCACGGGCTGGTATGTGACGGACTACGCGAAGAAGAGCGATGGGGGCGGCTCTGCAAGCGGTGCGAAGAATTCTGCGGAGAGCACGCCTGCGCCGACGGCCGATGCGCCCGCTACTAAATCTGAATCGGCCGACAGCAAAGAATCAAAGCCCAAGAAGACTGACAGCGGATCCGGTAAAAAAGCTAAGAAGTGACTTTAGGCGGCACCTTCTTCTTTCTCTTCAACCTCAGTCTCGGCCAAGGCCGACTTCTCATAGTTCTCCAGCAGGTCTGCGGGGCTTTTGAAAATCTCTATGCAGCCTGCATCCAGCAGTTGCTGCTCGGTCCAATACCCAGAGATGCCGACGGTACGAAGATGAATCTTGTTAGCGGCCTTGGCGTCATAGGGCGTGTCGCCCACGGCGATGGCTTCGTGGCCTTTCAATCCGCCTAACATCTTCAGGGCGTCGGCAAAGATGTCAGGATGCGGCTTTGAGCGCTCCACGTCGTCACCGGACGCCTCATCTTCGACCAAGTCTTCCACGTTCAAAAGATGCTTGTAGTAGTTCATGTCGGCGCGTCCACCGGAAGAAGCAAGCGCGACTTTGCAGCCGTCGGCGTGGATGCGTAATAGCAACTCGCGCACTCGCGCAAACGGTTTCACCTGCGGACGGAATTCGCGTTTGAAGAGATCTCCACGATAGTCTTCCATCTCTTTGCCAAAACGCTCGAGCTGTTCGGCAGAAAAGAAAAGTGGCAGAAGCTGATCAGAGCCTTTGCCTATCTGTTTGCGCACATCTTCCACCGGCACATTTTTGCCGAACTTCTGGAATGCCTGCTGCCAGGCGCGCGCGTGTAATTCAACGGAATCGACAAGTGTTCCGTCGATGTCAAAGATCACCGCTTTGAGCATATTCCCCTTGGGTACCCGGAAAGATCAGCCAAACTGCTACTTCTTCTTTGGAACCTTCGCGCCCTTCTTGCGGGCTTTCGATAATCCAATGGCGATGGCCTGTTTGCGGCTCTTCACTTTTCCGCCCTTGCCGCCTTTTCCGCTCTTGGCCGTGCCTTTTTTATAGCGGTGCATCTCTCGCTTCACGGAAGTACCTGCCTTCTTACCGTACTTTCGTTTGCTTGACTTCTTTTTAGTTGCCATTCGGCTTCTCCTTAGTCGTATCAAGTCGAACTCCAATAAGACGCGTGGAATCAGTGCGCAGGTTGGCGACCGGGACTTGCGGCGCGCAATTGCGTCCTCAGTCACCTTACATGGGACTAAGCTATTGTCTCGACCTGAATCAGGTGTCTGTCCATTGACTTAACTTGTGCAAAACAGTACTTTTCCCTATGCATTCGCTCCCCTACGAAGGATGAACCGTGCCCATTAAGATCCTGCTTGCAGATGACAGTATGACCGCCCAAAAGATGGGCAAAGAGATCCTGATCTCCGCGGGATACGAAGTGGTAGCCGTGAGCAATGGCGCCGCCGCCGCGAAGAAGCTCGGGGACAAATACGGCTGCATCATCCTGGACATCAACATGCCCGGCTACACCGGGTTCGAGCTTTGCGAGAAGGTCCGCGCCAATATGGACATCGCGAAGACTCCCGTCCTACTTACCATCGGAAAGATGGAGCATTACGAACCTACCGAAGTGCAGCGCGTGAAGGCGGATGGCGTGATCATTAAGCCGTTTGAAGCCACCGACTTGGTCGCGACCATCCACAAGTTGATGGAAAAAGCCGCGCCTGCGCCGGAGAAGACCGTCACTCTAGAGAAGAAGCAAGTCGAAGAATTCAAAGACCAGAGCTACAACGACTGGAAGCAGGAAGCAGAGCCCGAACCGGAACCGCCAAAGCGGAACACGATCGAGATGAATCATGCCGAGGCTTCCGCACCGGCGTTTGGCATGGACATGGACGAGCATCTCGCGCCGGCTGCGCCAGTGGAAGCTGCGCCGGCGATGGTGCCTCCAGCATTCCAGGCACCGGCGTTTGCCGCGCCCGCCGCGGCTGAGGCTGCTTTTGAAATTAGCGCACCGAGCTTGGCTCCGGTTGAATCAGAACGCATTGAGAACCTGATGCAGGGCGCACCGCCGGTAGCTATGGTTGAAGAGCAGCACACCATCCCCATCGCGCCGCCGTCTTTCAGCGCACCGGCTGCTTCAGGGCGCGACCCGATGTTTGAGTCGCCCGCGAACGAGGCTGCCAGCGACGGTTATGCCATTCCGGTGAAAGATCCCGCGCTGGCTGCGCACGTAGAGATCAACAGCCCGGAGTTTGTGGCGAAGAATGCACCGGCTCCCGCTGCAGAAGATGATTTTGAAGCGCGTGTGGCTGCGGCTATGTCCAGCGGCTTCGAAGAAGAGCACGAACTGGTCGAGGCTGAGCCGGAAGAGATTCCAGAGGCTGCTCAAGAAGAGCCGGAAGCTGCTGCCGCGGCCGAGCCTGTCATCGAGCGTACACAGCCGATAGAGGCAGTGCACGACGAAACTCCTATTTACGAGCGCACGATCAAGATCCAGCGTCCGGCAGACCTTGAGATATCTGCTCAAACGGCTACGCTAGCGTCTGAAGAAGAGATTGCGCCGGATCCGATGATCGAGCGCAGCTATGAGGCTCCGATCGCGGAGGCGCCACCCGTCATCGAAGCGCCGGTACAAGCGGCACCGGCAGTTGACGCAGCTCTGGTCGAACAGATGCACGCGGCTGTGCAGGAAATGGAAGTTGCACCGCACGTGGAAGAGCCCATGCCCGCGCCCGCGCCGGTTGCTGAAGTTACCACTTCCGCTCCCGCACAGACTTCCGGGCACGATCTTGAACTAGCGAACGCTTTGGCTGCAGCGGTGGGTGGTGAGGCTCCGTCAGCGATGGCTGCCTCAGCGTCAGCGGGCGGACGCCCTAATGTGACTGTGACTGATCCTAATCTCATCGCGGCCGCTGTCCATCGCGCGATGGCCAAGATGATGCCGGCCATCATGAGTGAGGTAGCGAAAGAACTGGATCCGGAAAAGAAATAAATCAAAGTTAATCAGTTTCAGTAAAAAGCACCTAGCAGATTGCTAGGTGCTTTTGCTTTTCCGGTGGACGAGACCGGATTGTTCGAGAAAATCCGTGCCTCCTCACTGCTATCATTAAAGATTCACCTATGTCCCACGAACTTCCCAAGGCGTATGACCCGAGCGCGATCGAAGCGCGTTGGGCCGGGTACTGGGTAGCGGAAAAGTTATTCCACGTAGCCACTCCAGACTCGCCGAAGAACGTTTTTGACCTTCTGTTGCCGCCACCCAACGTCACCGGACGCCTGCACATGGGCCACATGCTCAACCAGACGGAGATGGACATCATCATCCGCTGGCACCGCATGCGCGGCGAGAACACATTGTGGTTGCCGGGAACTGACCACGCCGGAATCGCTACGCAGATGATGGTGGAGCGCCAGCTCGCGACTGAGAACAAGAAGCGCCAGGACATGGGCCGCGAGAAGTTCGTGGAGCGCGTTTGGGAATGGAAGCGACACTACGGCGGCGCCATCCTGGAGCAGATGAAGCGCTTGGGCGCGTCCGTCGATTGGGGACGCGAGTACTTCACCATGGACGAGAACCTTTCCGTCGCGGTGAAAGAAGTGTTCGTGCGGTTGTACGAGCAGGGACTGATCTACCGCGGCAAGTACATCGTGAATTGGTGTCCTAGATGTATGACGGCGATCTCTGATCTCGAAGTGGTTCATGAAGAGACACAGGGCAAGCTGTACGAGATTCGTTATCCGATAGTCGGAAGTAAGGACTACATAACTGTCGCTACCACGCGCCCTGAAACGATGCTGGGCGATACGGCCATTGCGGTGAATCCGAAAGATGAGCGTTATAAAAATCTGATCGGACGCGTTGTGCGTGTGCCATTGATCAATCGCGAAGTGGCCATCATCGCCGATGATTGGGCGAATCCCGAATTCGGCACTGGCGCGGTGAAGGTAACCCCCGCGCATGACCCGAATGATTTCGCTATCGGACAGCGCCACAACCTCGCGCAGATCAACATCATGGATGAGACGGCGAAGCTTAATGAGAACGCCGGACCGTATGCCGGACTCGATCGTTACGCCGCGCGCAAGAAAGTTCTTGAAGATCTTGAGAAGGAACACCTGCTCGGACATGTGAAAGATCACATGTTGAGCATTGGCAAGTGTGACCGTTGCAAGACTGTGGTTGAGCCGCGGCTTTCTACGCAGTGGTTCGTGAAGATCGCGCCGCTGGCCAAGCGCGCGATCGAGGTCGTGGACAAAGGTCACATCAAGTTCACGCCGGACAATTACAAGACCATCTATCTGAACTGGATGAACAACATCTACGACTGGTGCATCTCACGCCAGCTGTGGTGGGGTCATCGCATTCCAGCGTGGCATTGTTCGGATTGTAAGCAAGATACCGTGGCGCGCGAAGCGCCAACAAAGTGCGCACATTGCGGCAGTGCGAAGATCGAGCAAGACACTGATGTGCTGGACACGTGGTTCTCGTCGGCACTGTTGCCGTTCACTACGTTCGGCTGGCCCAAGCAGACGAAAGACCTGGAAGTTTTCTATCCGACTTCTCTGCTCATTACGGGCTTCGACATCCTGTTCTTTTGGGTGGCGCGCATGATCATGATGGGCTGCTGGTTCATGGGCGATGAGGACAAGCTCGAGGCGCTCAACGGCGTCCAGCGTGAAGAGAAACTCAAGGCCAGCGTGCCATTTCGCGAGGTCTACATCCACGCTCTGGTACGCGACGCCGATCGCCAAAAGATGTCGAAGACCAAAGGCAATGTGATCGATCCTATTGAGATCATCGAGCGTTTCGGCACGGACGCCGTCCGCTTCACACTTGCTTCAATGGCCGCGCCGGGAACTGACATCGCGTTCAATGAAGACCGCACGGAAGGTTATCGCGCGTTCGCGAATAAGATCTGGAACGCTGCTCGCTTCATCTTCATGAATGTTGACAAGGCGCAGCAGAGCGGTGCGTGGCCGGCTGCGAACTTTGATCCGACCGCAACTCCTGATGCTAAGACCCTCGAAGATAAATGGATCTTGTCGCGCTTCCATACGGTTACGCAGGCGGTCGACGAGGCGCTAAAGTCTTACCGTTTTGATGAAGCGGCCAATGCCGTCTATCGCTTCTTCTGGAATGAATTCTGCGATTGGTACATCGAGATCGTGAAACTGCGTTTGAATGCGGGCGAGTCCGAACCGGATAAATCAACGACCAAAGCTGCGCTTGCCTTTACCCTGCACATCTTTGAAGGCTCGTTGCGTCTGCTGTCGCCATTCATGCCGTTCATCACCGAAGAGATATGGCATGCGGTGTACGACGGCAAGCCGCCGGCGAAGTCGATCGCTTTGACGCGTTACCCCATGCCCAACGCGAAACTTGTGAACTCCGCAACGGAAGCGGAGATGGCGTTACTGCAATCCTTCATCGTGGACGTGCGTACGATTCGCGCGGAGATGAAGGTTGAGAACAAATTGAAGACTCCCGTCGAGGCGCTCGCCAAGGACGGCATCCGAAAGACGCTGGAACAAAATCTCTACGCGATCCAAAAATTAGCGAACGCGGAGACCTTGACGTTTATGGAGAAGTCGCTTTCCAACGCGCCAGGCGCCAAGGTCTCCCCGAACTATGAGGTGCGCGTGGTCTACGAGCAGAAGATCGACGTGGCTGCGGAACGAGAGCGCCTGACCAAGGAACTAAAAAAGCTTGAAGCGGAGAGAGACAATGCTCAGCGCCAATTGGCAAATGAACAGTTCATGGCTAAAGCGCCAGAGAAAGTGAAAGAAGGCATCAAGCGTCGCGCGGACGAGCTGGCCGGCCTTATCGCGAAGTTACAATCGGCTCTGTTGGAACTTAATCGATAAACGCCGCCTACTTCGGCACCTCGCACATCAGTACCAGCAAGTTCCCCTCAGTATCGTTGAAGTGTGTCATCCACAGGTCGTAGGTCGGCATGGACGCTACGATGTGCGGCGTGTCCTCAAATTCCACACCAGCAGCCTTCATCGCCGCGTATTGCGCTTGAATGTCAGCCACCTTGAAGTAGATAAGCGAGCTAGGATGGTCAAAGCGCGCATGGGATGGCGGCGAAAGCATCAGCCGCAAGCCCGAACAATCGAAGAATGACATGGCGCCTGCGGCGAAGAGCAGCTTCATGCCCAGCTTATCGCGATAAAAGGCGGTGGCACGGGTCGGGTCTTTTACATTGATAGCGATTTGGCCGATCTGTGCCAGGCCTTCCGCTTTCATACCAGTTTGGGAACTTGTCATGGCTGATTACCTTAGAAACCCGCATTTTAGCCCTATCCGCGCTTTTTGAGTTGTGGCTTAGCGCCGGGAAAGGCTAGGATTTAGCACCCCGACTATGGCCACTACGATAATGGAAAGACCAAAGCTGAAAGAGCGGGTGAACACTCACCTTTTGGCCAAGACCAATTCGGAGTTCTGGCTGATCCTGTCACTGTTCGTGCTGGCAGGCTTTTTGAACTTCGCGGTGTCTGCGCACCGCATGGTGTTGGGCTTCTATTCGCTGCCAACGTTGTTTTCGGCTTATGCGTTCGGGCGTCGCCATGCGGTACTGACCGCCTTCGCTTCCGTTTTTCTCGTTGGCATCATTGTTTACCAACAGCCCGAACTCTTCTCGGCCACAGCCAACATCAACGTGCTGCATATCGATGACAAGTGGTTTGACCTCACCATCTGGGGCGGCATCCTCGCGGTCACTGCATACTTCATGGGCACACTGTATGAGAAGCAGAAGGCGCAGATGCAGGAACTGAAAGAAACTTATGACGGGGTTTTGCTGATCCTGCAACAATTCATTTCCAAAGACAAATACACGCAAAACCACAGTTACCGCACATCGATCTACGCCTGCAAGATCGCGACATGCTATGGATTGCCGCAAGACCGCATCGAAGACGTGCGCTCCGCGGCTCTGCTGCATGACATCGGCAAGCTCGACATCAGTCGCGACATCCTCTATAAGGCGGCGCGCCTTACTCAAGAGGAATTCACTGAGATGAAACAGCACGTGCGCAAGGGGATTGAATTTCTAGAACCAGTGGGCGGAACTCTGCGACGAGTGTTGCCTATCATCCTTTCGCATCATGACCGCTTTGACGGCAGCGGGTATCACCCGACCAAGGGTGACGATATCCCCATCGAGGCTCGCATCATTGCGGTGGCGGATACGTACGATTCCATCACCAGCGATAGGCCCTACCGCAAAGCTTCTACGCCCTATGAGGCGCGCGAGATCATTGAAAAAGGCTCCGGCACGGACTTCGATCCGCGAGTGGTTGAGGCCTTCCTGACGGCGTATCGCCGCCACGAGATGGAGATTCCTGAGGTCGTGGTCTAGGCAACGATCCTTCTCCTCGCAGTCAAACTTTTATTAATCGCCGTTTTTTTGTTATGTTCAGTAGCGTAGGTTGACTCAGCTCGGAGACTCACCTTGGATTGGCATAGCCGGCGCATCACCGCGATACTTGAGAACGCGCTCTTGGAAGACAAGGCCACGCGCGACGCCACCACCTATGCCGTGATCGATCCCTTACAGCGCGCAACGGCCACTGTCATCGCAAAACAGGACTGCATACTCTCCGGAATCGGTAGTGTGGCACGCGTCATTGAAGTCTTTGAGCAGTTGGATGGCGCCGTAGTCGGACATTCAGAAGTCGTCAGCCATCCTGAGATATTCGATGGAGTTCGCTTGCATGCCGGTCAGCCGGTTGCAGTGGTGCGGCACAACGCGCGCGTCATCCTCTCTTGCGAGCGCGTGATCCTCAACGTTTTGCAGCGGATGAGCGGCGTGGCCACGCTTACCCGCAAGTTTGTTGATGCTATTGCCGGCACGCATACCCGAATACTAGATACTCGCAAGACTTTTCCCGGCTTTCGCGTGTTGGATAAGCACGCAGTGCGCTGTGGAAGCGGGTTCAACCATCGACTAGACCTGTCTGACGGCGTGCTTATCAAGAACAATCACATCACGCTGGGCGGCGGTATCGCGGCAGTCTTGGAAAAAGCCCATAAGAACCGCCGCGGCGCGCAACCGATTGAGATCGAAGTTCGCAGCATGAAAGAGCTGGACGAGGCGCTTGCCAATGGCGCTGAGGCCATTCTGCTGGACAACATGACCCCACAGATGGTGCGTCAGGCGGTGGAACGTGTGCAGACCCATACGCGACGCATCCCACTTGAAGCCAGCGGCGGCATAAAGCTGGACAATGTGCGCGCATATGCGGAGACCGGCGTGGACTACATATCCGTTGGAGCGCTCACTCACTCGGCGCCCGCCATCGATATCAGCATGCGCATTACTGCCGGCCTGATGTAGATTGTTTGTCCCAGTAGATAACAGAATATTCTGTATCGAAACGGCCTTTCACGCAGTCCAATCCATCACCAGGAAACACCAAGGAGCAACAAAACATGCGACATCTGAGATTAGGAATCTTTGCGCTTATCGCGCTGTTCGCCACGGCAGCCTTCGCAGCGGACACATACACCATTGACGGCGCACACTCCTCCGCCACGTTCAGCGTGCGGCACATGGCCATTAGCACCGTACCCGGCCGATTCAGCCAAATCAGCGGAACCATTAACTATGACGAAAAAGACGTGACGAAGTCGTCAGTCGAAGCGACTATAAAGACCGCATCCGTCAGCACGGACAACGAATATCGTGACAAAGATCTGAAGAGCCCGAACTACTTTGACGTGGAGAAGTACCCGGAGATCACGTTCAAGAGCACTAAGATCGAGAAGCGCGGTGATCAGCTCGTCGCCATTGGCGATTTCACCATGCACGGAGTGACCAAGCAGATCGAGTTGCCATTCGAGGTGAACAAAGCGAACACACCGCGAGGGACGGTCATCGGCGCGACAGCCGAGACCAAGCTGAGTCGCAAAGAGTATGGCATCACATCTGGCGCAGCTGTAGTGGGGGACGAGATCAAGATCGCGCTGAGTATCGAGGCTCGTCCGGCTAAATCTGCGACTGCCAAATAACCGGCAAGTAGAATTTATTCTTCACGGGGGCGTACTCTAGAGAGTACGTCCTTTCTTTTTATGCCTACCCGAAATTCTGATCCGCTCACGCCGTCGCTCTTGTCGTTGCGGCTGGGGAACACGATCTTTGGCGACGAACGTAACATCCGACACTTCACTGAGATTGGTTCTACTAACACCACGGCAATGCAAGCCGCTGTGCAGGGCGCGGCCGAAGGCAGCGTTTTCATTGCGGAAGCGCAGTTGGGCGGTCGTGGTCGTGGCGGACACAATTGGCACTCTGAGGCGGGTTCCGGGATATACGTTTCGGTCATCCTACGCCCGCGACTTGAACCTTCGGCAGCGTTAGCATTGTCATTAATCACAGGAATTGCGGTCCATGACGCCGTAAAGCTCACATCCGATACTGCGGCAGACCTCCGTTGGCCGAATGATGTGCTGCTTAGTGGCAAGAAGGTCGCAGGCGTATTGACTGAGACCAGCGCTGATATGCAGCATATGCACCACGCTGTGGTAGGCATTGGCATCAATGTGAACCAGTCCGTGTTCCCGCCTGAACTTGCTGTACGTGCGACGTCGCTTCGCATCGAGACGGGCCGCGAATGGCCGCGCCTAGCCATCGTTGTAGCTCTGCTAGAATCGCTCGACCGCCAGTATCGCGCGTTGCAGTCTGATCCGGTTGCGGCCCAGGAGCAGATCATCGCGGCATTTGAAGGGCGTTCGTCCTTTGCGCGCGGAGCGATGGTGACGGTACACGATCGCGAAGAATCGGCGACACAGTATGTCGGCAAAACGCTTGGCTTGGATGAGCGTGGATTTTTGCGAGTGCAAACTGCTGAAGGCGTGCGAACGGTTTTGAGTGGCGGCATTCGCAAGGTGTCTGCCGCGGAAGGTATTTGATGCTGCTCCTCCTGGATGTTGGCAACACGAATACGGTGCTGGGCCTTTACGGCGAAGAATCAGGCGGCCGATATACCAAATTGCTTGCTCATTGGCGAGTCGCCACAGTGAAGACGCAGACTGTAGATGAATATGGTGTGCTCTTCCGCAATCTGTTCGCTATGGAACACATTGAGCCCAAGGGCGTGCGCGCCATTGCTATCTCGTCGGTGGTGCCACCTATGGACTCCACCTTGCGAGACGTTTGCGAGCGCTACTTCCATCTGAAGCCACTCTTTATTGAGCCCGGCATCAAGACGGGCATGCCGGTGCAATACGACAATCCGGCGGAAGTGGGCGCAGACCGAATCGTGAATGGCGTGGCTGCGTTTGAAAAGTTTGGCGGCCCGTGCATCGTGGTCGACTTCGGCACAGCGACAACATTCGATGCGGTCTCGGCAAAGGGTGAATACATGGGCGGCGTAATCGCGCCGGGCATTGGAATATCTGCAGACGCGTTGTTTTCACGCACCGCGCGCCTGCCGCGCGTTGATATTCGCAAGCCGCAGAAGAGCAGTGTTATCGGCACGAATACGGTGGGCAGTCTGCAATCAGGCCTGTACTACGGATACCTGGGATTGGTGGATGGCATTTTGGAGCGCCTGGTAGCAGAGATGGGCGCAGACACGAAAGTGGTGGCCACCGGCGGCCTCGCGCCGCTAATCGCATCCGGTTCGCGCTTCGTCACTGCCGTGGATGACCTCCTTACGCTAGAAGGATTGCGCATCATCTGGGAGCGCAATTCGCAAAATAAAAAGCATGGGCGAGAAAATGAGGCGCAAGCCACTAGCAAGTAGCCCGCCCTACCTTCGTTTGTTGCGCCTTCCGCAATGGAAAACTATTTCAATTACTTTACCGAGATCGAGGAGCGCTATCAGCGCCGACGTGGCAGCGCGTTGCTGCTTTCCACGCTCGACTGGGCGCTGATCGAGACCTGGAAGGATGCGGGTATCCCGCTTGACGCTGCGTTGCGCGGGATCGACGCAGCCTTCGATTGTTACGACTCAAAACCTGCGCGTGCGAAGACCCGCAAGGTGAATAGTCTGGCGTATTGTTCACAAGAAGTGCTAGCTGCCGCTGAAGAAATGAAAGAGGCGAGTGCCGGTGGGCACGCGAAAGATACTGCAGCCAAGGCTGAGCCGCCCGGAATGGAATCCCAAACGGTTAGCGCCTATCTCGATAGGAACGCGAAGATACTAGAGAAAGCAAACTTGCCGGAGGAGGCCCAGCGCGTCGTGCGTGATATTGTCTCCACCCTTTACGCGGACATCGACCGTCTCTCCGCAGGCGGTCTCCGGCTGGACGATCTGGAAAGACAATTGACGATCATGGAAGAACGTATGTTTGCCGCGCTTCTCTCATCCGCGTCTACTGATGAACTCACGCAGGTGCGCGCCGAGGCTGACCGCGAGATCGCGCCGTATCGCAGCAAGATGATCGCGGCACAGATCGAGCAGTTGCATCGGCAATACCTCAACAAGAAATTATTGGAGCGCGCCAAGCTGCCGCGGCTAAGCTTGTTCTACATGTGACCACTCTCAAGATTGAAAAAATGATCTACGGCGGAGATGGTCTGGCGCGGCTGACGGAAGATACCGGCCGAAGCAAGGCCGTATTCGTGCCGTTCGTTCTCCCCGGGGAAGAGATTGAAGCGAAAATCGTAGAGCATGGCCGCGGATTTTCCCGAGCTGCGGCTGAGAAGATCATCACACCATCTGCGCAACGCGTCGGGCCGAAGTGCCCTTATTTTCAACGCTGCGGCGGCTGCCACTATCAGCATGCCGCATACGAGAAGCAACTCGAGATCAAGAACCAGATCTTGCGGGAGACTTTTCTGCGCACCGCGAAGTTCGATTGGCCCGACGACATAACCACCTATTCTGCCGAGGCTTGGAACTACCGTAATCGCACGCGGATGAAAGTGCGCGGCGGAAAGAACTTCGCCATCGGGTATTACCGTTTTGCGTCGCATGATCTTCTTTCGGTGGAGCAATGCCCCATCAGCTCTCCGCTGATCAATCGCACGCTTGAGGCAATTTGGAATATTGGGCGGAGTGGAGTCGTCCCTCCCTGGCTAGCAGAGATCGAGTTCTTCGCTAACTCCCAGGATGACCAAGTCATGCTGGAGTTCTATCTTTCCGGTGAAGCGGACTTGGTCGCGCTAGACAAGATTGCACGACAGCTGCGCGCAGCAGATTCGGCAATCATTGGCATCACCGCATTCGCGGGCCGGGCTAACCAGCCCGCAAAAAAGATCTGGACGGATGGTTCCGCAGAATTGGTCTATCGGACGCGAAATGACAGCTATCGAGTTCGTGCCGGCTCGTTCTTTCAAACCAACCGCCATTTGACAGAGAAACTGGTTGAGCTTGTGTCCGCCGCTCAGACGGGGGGATTCGCACTGGATCTCTATGCGGGCACCGGACTTTTCTCGCTCCCGCTGGCCCGAACATTTAAACGCGTGAGCGCTGTGGAAGCTGCACCCGATTCCTATGCTGACCTGCGGACCAACGCCCCGGCGAACGTCGAATGCCGCCGCGCAACCACTGAAGATTTCCTCAAGGGGAAAATTGAAATAAATCCAGACTTAATAGTGGCGGACCCACCGCGTGCCGGTGTGGGTGAGAAAGTGACTCGGGACCTAATAAAACTGGCCGCGAAGTCAGTGGTCTACGTCTCCTGCGATCCTGCAACGCTGGCACGCGACCTGCGCGAACTCATTCTCGGCGGATACAAAGTAAAGTCCATCGCGCTGATCGACCTATTCCCACAAACCTTCCACATCGAAACTGTGGTTCACCTGGCGCTCTGAGTGCGGTAAACTCTGTGCCGCATTGCTGCGTGGCCTGTGAATCCCCCCGATCCCACTACCCACACCATCGCCGACTTAGCGCGCCCGACCGCGCAGCCCATGTTCTATGCGGCGGTGACGTTCTCGTTTGGGATTCTTCTAGGTACATTCCTTCGACTGACTCCGCACTTGTGGTTCATGCTTTTCGCAATCGCTCTGCCATATTCGATCTATTGCTTTCGTAAGCGCATATTGCTGGCGCTACCCGTGGCCCTATTCGCTCTTGCCGTCGCTGCCGCACTGCAGATCCAACTGGAAACGCTCTCGCCCCAGTCGCAGCCGGATCTCTCAGCCTTCACCACAGATGCGGTCACGGTCACCGGACACATCTTTCGTAGTGGCTTATTGCAGGAGTCCAGCGCATTCACTCGCGGCGACAAAGCGCCGCGTCCAGAGCGCAAACAGACCGTCGATGTCGAAACAGAACAAGTCACTCTGGATGACGACGCCCAGACGGTGGTGCCAATGAAATTCGGCATCCGCGTGACCATTCACTCTGCAGCCCTTGATTATGCTGAGGAAGATGACTTGCCCGAGCTTTCCTCCCTGAGCGAAACCGGCAAGATCCCGGCATACAAATACGGGGAGCGGATCCAGTTCAAGGCGAAGCTGCGCGAGCCGCGCAATTACGGCAATCCCGGCGCAATGGACTATCGCGGATATCTGTCGCAGAACGGCATCGTCGCGCTGGCTTCTGTGCGCGAAGATAACGTCACACGGCTTGCCGGATTTTCAGGCATGCGGATCGGACGTTGGCGCGCTCAGATGCGGCGCAGCTTAGTGGAACACATGCTCGAGTTCTCTCGAGTTCGCATCGGCGGACGATTCAGCAAAGAACTTTCGATGGACCAACAGGATGCAGGCATCCTCGCCGCTATGATCATCGGCGAGCAATCGCTCATACGCCGCAACACTCGCACCGACTTCCAAAGTACGGGTACTTATCACATCCTGGTCGTGTCGGGCATGAATGTCGCGATCCTGGCATTTGTGATCTTTTGGGTCGCGAAGCGATTGCGGGCAAGCGAGGTCAAGGCGACGATCGCCACCATCGCACTGTCGCTGTTCTATGCGTACATGACGGACCTCGGTTCGCCCATCATCCGCGCCGCGCTGATGCTCTCGCTTTATCTGGGTGCGCGACTGCTCTACCGAGATCGCTTTTCGTTGAATGCCGTAGGGACAGCTGCCCTCATCATGCTGATCGCACGACCAGCCACGCTGTTCGAAGCCAGCTTTCAGCTCACATTTTTAAGCGTTGTTGTACTTAGCGGGATCATTCAGCTGCTGCTGGAACGCACTTCACTCCCGTACCGCCAAGCCGTGACTGCTTTAAACATCATTGGCTACGACGCCACACTCGCGCCACACCTGGCGCAGTTTCGTCTCGACCTCCGCCTCATCAGCGGACGCATCTCGCGACTGTACAGCTTGAAGTGGCTGCCATTCGGGGACGCGGAACAGTTGCGCCTGCGACTCTCCAATCGGTTCGTGACCGGTTTCATCCGGTTCGTACTATGGGTTTACGAACTCGCCGCCGTTACCACCATCATGCAAGTAGGGCTGGCACTGCCGATGGCAATTTACTTCCATCGGATGGGCCTGATGGGACTGCCCAGTAACATGGTGATTGTTCCGCTGACCGCCGTACTGATGCCCGCCGGCATCGTCGCCACTCTGCTGAGTTATTTTTCGCGCGCTCTGGCCGCCATACCCATCGCGATTACCTCCCTTACGCTACATGCCATCGTAGGAACCGTAACGCACTTGGGAGGCATACGCTTCGCCAACCTGCGACTTGCCATGCCCTCACCTTTAACTAGCGCACTGTGTGTCGCCGCGTTTCTGTTCGCAATGTTCGCACTTCGCAACAAGCGCAGGTGGGTAGCCGCCGCCGGTCTTGCCGCTATCTTCGCCGCCGCCGCACTAGTCGTTTTTCCTTACAAGGCAAATATGCGTCCCGGCGCAATAGAGCTCACCGCTATTGACGTGGGCCAAGGAGACTCCATCCTAATCGTCACGCCAAAAGGCAAGACTCTACTTATCGACGGCGGCGGGCCCGTCGGCGGCGTGCGCTCAGATAACTTTGACATAGGCGAGGATGTGGTCTCGCCGTATTTATGGCAACGCGGCATCTCGCGGTTGGACGCGGTCGCGCTCACTCATGGTCATTCTGACCACATGAGCGGTCTTCGCGCCGTGATCGCAAATTTTCATCCACGTGAGTTGTGGGTGGGAAACAATCCGCGGACTCGCTCGTACAACGCCTTCCTCGCGGAAGCGGAGACAGACGGCGTGGCCGAGATCCATCATGCAGCCGGTGATGAATTCGATTTTGGCGGCGTGCACATAACCGTGCTCTCACCCCCGCGGGGATTGGTCCCCGGCAAAGAAGCCAAGAACGATGATTCACTCGTGATGGAGATCCGCTATGGAGCTACGTCGGCACTTCTGGCCGGCGATGTGGAGCGCAAGATGGAACACTTCGTGGCCGGGCGCGCTTCTCATGATGATCTACTGAAAGTCGCACATCACGGAAGCGCAACGTCTAGCACGCCGGAACTACTGGCCGCCGTACACCCGAAGTTCGCGGTTATCTCAGTCGGCTATCACAGCATCTTTGGACATCCCAAGCCGGCCGTTCTAGCGCGGTTGAACGCTGCCGGCGCGCGAGTCTTTCGCACAGACCTCGAGGGTGCCGTGACTTTCTA
>JAICLA010000022.1 GCA_025927695.1 Terriglobales bacterium
AAGACAAAAAAAGCAAAACCCATCATTGAAAGAAAAACGGTGCGGTCAACTATCACCGCTCGCGTAAATGATCTTGAACTCTATCCCGGCAAGTGGTATGCAGCAACGTCCGCTGGCATGTTCATGAGCAATGACGACGGCCGGAGCTGGCACGGCGGGCCGCTACAGGGTGAGAACGACTTTGTTGCTGTAAAGAGTAACGGGCAGGTAACGCTGGCTGCAGCTCGCAGGGCGCTATTCCTTTCTACCGATAACGGGAATTCGTGGACGCCAACAACCATCCCGCCGATCGTAGCCTCCATTACTGATGTCGCATTCGATGATCACAACGATCTTTTTATTGCATCGCGAGAAGGCGCTTATCGCAGCAACGACGGCGGCGCGACATGGGACCACTTAAAGTGGTTGCCCGTTGACCACCTCGCGACGATCGTCTTCGATGAGGAAAACCACCGCTTGATCACCGCATCCAACACGTCGCCGGGCATGTATGAGAGCGCGGATTCAGGTCGCACTTGGAAACACGTGCAAACGGGATTCCTGATGCATGGAGTGCGTTCGTCACGAGGACGGGTATTAGGCACGACTGCATTCGATGGCGTAGTCACTCAACCCGAGAGCTCAGGCTCAGCGCGCGCGAGCGTGGGTCTCTCTATTGACCGTTCTCAGAAATAGTCGGGTAACTATTCTGAAGGCTTGGCGAACGTCGCAGCGTCGATCTGAGGATTGAACTTCACAGATTTCACGTCCGTTGTTGCCGCGACTTCGCCGTTGTCCTTAGTGACTCGCTTGAAAGCGACCGTGATCCCGTCAACCGGGCGATAGTCTGAATAGTCTACTTGACGTTGCACCGGACCTTGTGGCGTCGTGGTCTTGAACTCCGCGCGCAGCACGTGCCCTTTGTCATCGACCAGCCAACGTGTATTGGTTCCCTCGGAAGAGATCTCCAGAACGCTTGTCGTCGCCTCACCAACCTTGTCAGTCCCATTCGCGCGGAAGCTGAACGAAGGATCGTCAGCATGCTGCGCAACGAAGAGCGGATCGCGTTTTGAATCTTTCAACGCTGATTCTTTCATTGCTTCCGGAAGGTCCTGTGACCCTTGGCCCGGCGCTGCAATAAACGCAGATTTAGGCGTGAAGACCATCGACATCTCTCCCTGAGGCGCATGCAGAGTGGTCTTGAACTGGTCAGGGAATACGGCGATCGACTCTGTATCCAGAGTGATGCTGCCCTGTGGCGCAGGGCGAACTTGCGAGGCGGTGGACGAGACAGACTTCACTGAATCTACCTTCTCTTTGCCGCCCATAGCCTGCACGACCTTCGCAATCAGCGCTTTGCCTTCAAGGTTCGAGCCTTCAGACTTAACGGCAGCAGCATTCGCACCGGCAGGCTCGTCCGGTATTGTGACGTCGATAGTGTGAACTTGTCCCAGCGTGTTAAGCGGCTGGTCAAAGTCTTCTGATTTTCCGACCACCAGAACGGCAAACTGCTTGTCGGCTACATATTTACTCACCACTCGTGCAACGTCCGCGGTTGTCACCTTCTCAATGCCGGCTCGGAAGCGCTCCAGATAATCGGCAGGGTAGCCATAAAACTCGTAAGCCATACGCTCAGCAAGGATTTTGTCTTTCGAGTCGAAATCGAAGATGAATGAGTTGAGAATATTCTTCTTGGCGCGGCTTATCTCTTCTTCAGAGCCCGGGTCCTTTTTGAGCCGCTCGATCTCCGCCTCAAGGGAATGAATGGCCTGCACGGTAGCTCCGCTCTTCGTCCCCATCTCGATGCGGAAGAGTCCTGGATGATCGAACGATGAGCCTATGCCGCCTCCCACCGAGTATGCCAGGCCCTGCTTGGAACGAATGCTGTTGAACAGACGCGAAGCGAAAGCGCCGCCGAACATCTCATTCATCACGCGAATGGCGTAATAATCAGGGTTATCGCGGCGAATTCCTTGTGCGATCAGTTCGATGGCACTCTGATTCACATCAGACTTCTCCACGAAGTAGGTTCCCGGCGTCGGCGCTTTGAAGTCGATCTTGTGCTCTTGAATCGCCGGACCTTTTGGCCATGACGCAAAGGCAGAGCGCAGCTTCGCCTCCACCGCAGCGGAATCGAAGTCTCCTACGATCCCTAAAATGATGTTGTTCGGTTGCACTACGCGCTTGTGAAAGTCGATCAAGTCCTGTCGCGTGACGGCATCTACCGTCCAGTATTCCGCCTCGCGCGCGTAAGGATTATCCGGACCGTAGCCGATCTTTAAAGCCTCGCGTGACTCAATGTCACCGATCTCATCGTTGCGGCGTGAAATAGCGGTCTTGAGTTGCTTCTTCGCTAGGTCCACCTTGTCCTGGCGGAATTCAGGATTGCGCAGCAGATCCACGAAGACGTCAAAGACTTGGTCGAAATCCTGCTTCAACGCGGACATACTTATCTCGGTGGAATCCACGCCGCCGCCAGTTTCCACTTTGGCGGCTCGGATCTCCAGAAAGTCGTCCAGCTGGTCTCCGGTCTTAGACGAGGTACCGCCTGTGCGCCACGCTGAGCCGTAAACGCTCATCATTCCCGTCTTGGCCTCGGGAATGTCGCGACCACCGCCGCGGATGCGGGCCGTTCCATTGATAAGCGGCAGCTCGTGATCTTCCTGCAAGAAGATGATCATGCCGTTTGGCAATTCAATGCGCTTGGGCTGTTGCGGAGAAAACTTATGCAGCGTAGGTTTCGCTTTCTCCAATGCCGATTCCTGCGGATCTTGCGCCAAGCAGGCTACAGCGAAGAGAGCAAGAATGGCGACCACTATGAAGTTTCGCAGTGTAGTCATTATTCTTCTCCCTTAGCCGCGCCAGTGGGCGCTTTCACGCTTTCTATCTCTGCCACAGTTCGGTTACTGGGAATGAACGTCTTCGCCGCAACTCGCTTTATGTCAGCCTTCGTCACTTTCTCCAGCCTCTCTTCATTGCGGAACACTTCGCGCCAATCGCCCTCTAGTCCCTGCGCTGTGCCTAGCTGCTGCGCCAAGCCTTCGTTGTCGCCAAGGCCACGGATTAAGTCGGCTTTTCCGCGCGTCTTGATCATTCGCAACTCGTCGTCGCTGATATCGGTTGTCTTCAGCTTCTCGATCTCTTCGTGAATGGCAGTCGCCAGCGTCTCTGGTGTATTGCCTTGGGTTGGCACGGCATAGAACAAATAAAGGTTCGGGTATTTGTTGCCGGGAAAGCCGCTCTGTCCGCCGGCAAAAAGAGCAACCTTCTTGTCGCGAACCAGCGCACGATACAGACGGCTGGTGCGTCCATTCGCCATCAAGTCAGAGATGGCGTCATACACTGCGTCATCGGGATCGCGAAAATTGGGTCTGTGATAACCCTCCACGTACCAAGGCTGGCCTTGCTCGCGTAGCGTGACAACCTTCTCGCCTATCTGAACCGGCTCAACCGTACGGACATCGTCAGGAGTCTTGCCGCTCGGCAAGCGGCCGAAATATCTTTCCAGTATCGGCATGGCCGTGGCGGACTTTATGTCACCTACCAGAGTGATCACGATGTTCTGCGGCACGTAATACTTCTTGTACATGGTTTCCGCGTCTGAGCGATTCACATTGCTGATCTCTGACATGAATCCGATAGTGCTGCGATGATAAGGATGCGCGATGTACGCCGTGCCTTGCAGCTGTTCGATCAGGCGGCCTATGGGGCTGCTGTCAGTGCGCATGCGGCGTTCTTCTACCACGACATCGCGCTCTTTGTAGAACTCGCGGAATACGGGATGCAGGAATCGCTCTGATTCCAGATAGGCCCAGACTTCCAGCGCGTTGGACGGCAGGGAATAGTGGTAAGCGGTTTCATCGTTATCAGTGAAGGCGTTCAGTCCCACGCCGCCATTGCGCTCGACTATTTCTCCAAATTCATTCGGATGCACATACTGTTGCGCCTTCGCCACCAGGTCTTCGAATGTCTTGTAAAGCGCCGCCACCTTTTTAGGATCTTTGCCACTCTCTTTGCGACGCTCATAGTCCCATGCCTTGTAAGCTGCATCCACCTGCGCCATTACCACTTTTTCCGCCGCGAAGTTCTTTGTCCCGATCTTGTCAGTACCCTTGAACGCCATGTGTTCGAACATGTGCGCCAAACCGGATTGCCCCTCCGGATCTTGCGTCGAGCCGACCTTCACGTAGGTAAAGAAAGAGAAAACAGGAGCCTCAGGCCGTTCCATGATCAAGATCGTAAGTCCATTCGGCAGCTTCTTCATGGTGATGCGTTTCTCAAAAGAAGCAATATCTTGGGCACAGAGGCTCAGAGAAAAACCGAGGACTAAAGCAAAGATTAGATAGCGCGAAACGCGCATGGCGGAACCTCCGGGGAGTGGATGAGTACCAGGCAATAAAAACCTACGCTAGCTTTCAACGTGGTGTCAAACCTAAGTGAGAATAGTGATTTAGACGCAGTTGTGCAGCGAACGCGAGCAGGACTACACGTCAAAAATGCGGTAGATCTGTGGCGGGTCAAGGTGCTGTAATACTGGAAAGGCAACGTTGTACACGGGAACTCCGCCAATGGTCTTGCCTTCCGGTGAGCCGTGATGCGCGTGACCGTGAACCGCGAGCACCGCGCCGAATCGGTCGATCACTTCGGCGAGACGTGAACTACCAAGGTACGGAAATATCTCGGGCGGCTCGCCTTCCACCGTCTCGCGAATGGGGGAGTAGTGTGTGACCACCACGCGTTTATCCGCGTGGATCTGCATCAGCGCTTTTTCCAGCTTTACCGCTTCGTCAATACCAGCCTGAACGAATTGTTTGACTGAAGCCTCGCCAAAGGCAGTGAGAACGCCGCGCCCGAATCCGCCGAAGAATCCTTTTACTCCCGCAAATCCGACTCCGTCTCGCACGTAGCTGCTACCGTCTAATACCTTGATACCTTCGGCGATCATCAGCCGCGTAAGTTCTTCGGGCTGTCCGCTTTCGTGGTCATGATTGCCGAGCACGGCGACAATAGGAATGCGCAGCCGCACCAGTGCCGCGAGGAATGAACTCATCTCTTCCGGCTTACCAAAGTTTGTGAGGTCCCCGGCGATGATGAGCACGTCCGCCTCGTCCTTAAGTCGTGACATCGGCTCCCGGATGGCGTCATAACGCTGCGGCGTGAAGTGCAAGTCAGCTGTAGCGGCGATCCTCACTTACGCGGCCGAACCTTCCTTTGACGATTTGTGGTGTTCCGTATGCTCCCGGCGATGCTGGTCACGATACTTCTCGATTTCGTTCTCGAGCCCCCATTCGCGCACGTCGATAGCGAACATGTTTTCATCGATCAGACTGCCGCGGAATGGCGCCTCTGTATCCGGATTCATCAAAGCCGCCTCAAATTGCTCTAACAGCCGATGCCACACTCGTCGTGGTACTTCATTCGTATGGCGCGGATAAACGTAGCGGTAAAAGATCAGCGACCACAACAAGATCTCCCAGTGCTCGCCTACCAACTCGAACACGCGATCCCAATCAAGCGAGTCACGGGTGGCATAGATCAGGTGCGCGACATCGGCGCCGTCGAACCGCTCGCGCCGCGTCACAAATATCTTCGAAGCGATCAACTCTTCCGCTGATAGCACGGGTGCTTCTACGCCAAGAACGTCAGTGCGCATTGCCCGGTCGATCCAACTTTTGTCTACCTGGATGATGGCATTGCTCATGCCCGTGATGAGGTCGATGAAGTAGCCCCCACGCCACGCTTTGCCCAGCCAGATCGGATCAGGCACTTCGGTCTGGTATCCGTGCTGCTTGAAGTGTTCCAGGGCAGGCAGCAGGTGTTCTGTGGGCAGAAAAAGATCAATGTCCTTGGTGTTTCTCCAGATGCCGGTGTGCTCGTGCAGCGCAAACGCGCCCGATACTGCATAGGGCACGCCGCTTTGGTTCATGATTTCCAGTGATTCCCGGAACGCACGTTCCTGTTCGGGAGCAAACTCCGGCGGCAGGGAACTGCTCACCGGCAGGGCTTTAGCCGAATCTTCGCGTCGTCGCTTTTCTACCCGTTTCTCAGGCATAGTCATCCGCCTAGCTTTGATGTTGCAGATGCACGGGATGTTGTGGCTAGAGTCCGAAACTTCCTCTGCGCTATGACAAGCATCTGATTCCCTATGGCTTCCAGAAGCACTTCCACGGTTGATGTTGAGGGACGCACCGTTACGGTGTCGAACTTGGAAAAAGTGTTGTACCCCGAAGCGGGATTCACCAAAGGACAGGTCATCGATTATTACCTGCGCATAGCTCCGGCGTTATTACCCCATCTACACAATCGGCCGCTCACGATGAAGCGCTATCCCGAAGGTGTGAATGGCATGTTCTTTTATGAAAAGTCTTGCCCCAAGTATCGGCCCGATTGGTTGCAGACGACCGCCGTTTGGAGTGAAGGCCGCGGCGAAGATATTAATTACTGCATGTTGCAAGACCGCGCATCGTTGGTCTGGGCGGCCAACCTTGCTGACCTGGAATTACACACGTCGCTCTCTGTCGCCAAAGACGTGATGCAGCCGACCATATTGGCTTTTGACCTCGACCCCGGCCCGCCGGCCGACATCGTTAAATGCTGCCAAGTAGGATTGTGGCTGCGCGAGTTGTTCGGATCGTTCGGATTGGAGTGCTTTCCGAAGACCTCCGGCTCAAAAGGACTGCAAGTCTACGTACCATTGAACACCGCGGTCACCTATGACGTGACGAAGCCATTTGCTCACGCTGTGGCACGCATGCTTGAAGACGCGCACCCCGACCTAGTCGTCTCAGACATGAAGAAGGCGATCCGCACAAATAAAGTGTTCGTCGATTGGAGCCAGAACGACGACCATAAAACGACGGTCACTGTTTATTCCTTGCGCGCAAAGTCGCAGCCTACTGTCTCAACCCCGCTCGAATGGCCGGAAGTCGAGAAATGCTTTAAAAAGAAAGATTCTTCACTGCTGATATTTCTACCGAATAAAGTACTAAGTCGCGTGGAAAAGCATGGCGATCTATTTGAGCCGGTCTTAAAGTTGAAGCAGCACCTGCCAAAACCTAAGGACATGCCGCAGGCGTTGGCGGAGCATTATGAAAGATTTGTGCCGTCAGCAAAGCCTAAGAAGTCGACTGCAAAAAGTCCGGCCCGTTCGCGCGCCCGCAAAGTGCAATAGTCACGCACCATCTTGGTGACTATACGCAGCGTCCGATAACGCGCACAATAATCTCGTGCTGTCTGAGACTTCCAACCAACGTGCGATCATCGGGTTCATTGCCTATTTAAAGGTGGAGAAGGGGCTCGCCCCGCTCACCATCGCGGCCTACACTCGCGACCTCAATGACTTCAGCGCACATCTCGGCGAAAAACGCGCCCTGACGTCAGTAAAGCGTGATGACGTTCGTGGATTCCTGGATCACCTCACCGCACACGGGCTGGATGGCCGTTCCATCGCTCGTAAGATTTCCACTCTGCGACACTTCTACAAGCATCTGCTTCTCGACCGCCAGATCAAGCTCGACCCAACACTCAACATCGATTCGCCAAAGCAGTGGAAGGTGTTGCCCAAAGCGCTCTCCGGTTCAGAGGTAGAGAGGGTACTAACAAAAAACTCTTCGGCATCGAAGAGTCCGCGCATCGCAAAGGCTATTGGACTTCGCGACCGCGCGATCCTTGAAACTCTCTACGCTGGGGCGCTGCGCGTGTCAGAAATCACCTCGGCGCGGCACATCGACTTGCGCCTCGACGAAGGCTGCGCGATCGTGCGCGGAAAAGGCGACAAAGAACGCATTGTGCCACTTGGTCGAGTGGCACAGGAATCTTTGGCTACATATTTAAAGGAATCGCGCCCTGTGCTCACCGGCAGCAAACAGTCGGCACATCTGTTCCTGGCTCAGGGCGGACATGGCCTGACACGAAACCGCGTTTGGCAGATCGTTTCTTCAGCCTCGCGAGATGGCCGCCACGCCAGCCCGCACATGCTGCGCCACAGTTGCGCTACGCACATGGTCGAGAAGGGTGCGGACCTGCGCACGGTACAGACCATTCTTGGGCACGCCGACATCTCGACCACGCAGGTTTATACCCACCTTGCCATGGACAAATTAAAGTCGATCTACGCGAAACATCATCCGCGCGCAGGGAAAGGGAAGTAATGGCGACCAAGCTCGACAAAGGCATTACCGGGTTCCTTCGCTACTTGCGCAGCGAGCGCAAGGCTTCTGAGCATACGGTCGTGGCCTACGAAAAGGATCTGACCAAGTTCGCCACTTTTATCGGTCCCGAAGTCGCTTGGCCGGAAATCGATCACCTACTCATACGCGGATTCCTGGCAGAGCTGTTTCAACAAGGACTCAGCAAACCGTCAGCCGCACGGGCGCTCGCAAGTCTGCGCTCGATCTTTAAATGGCTCGCCCGCGAAGGCAAGGTCAAGCAGAATCCGGCAAAGCTGGTTTCCACACCGAAGCTACCCAAACATCTTCCCCGTGTCCCCACCATCGAGCAGATGAACAATTTACTCGACGCTGACTTCACCGCCACCGGGGCATTTCCCGAACGTGACCGCGCCACCTTCGAATTGCTTTACGGATGCGGCATTCGAAATTCAGAATTAGTCGGTATCGACCTCGCTGACGTCCATTGGTCATCTGAATCGATTCTTGTGCGCGGCAAAGGCAAGAAAGAGCGCATCGTTCCCTTGATGGGCATGGCCGCAGAATCGCTGAAAGCCTATTTACCTATCCGTGATGCCGTGTTGCTGAAGAATGGTCGAACCACGATGGCCCTGCTCATCAACGCCCGGGGCTCGCGCCTGACCGACCGAAGCGTCCGCAGGCTAGTGAAGCAGATCGCCGTACAGCGTGGACTACCTTCGGATGTGCATCCGCATACGTTGCGGCACGCGTTTGGCACGCACATGTTGGAAGAAGGTGCCGACCTGCGCTCGATACAAGACCTGCTCGGCCACGAGCGGCTCTCCACCACGCAGCGTTATACCCAACTCAGCGCCAAGCAGGTGATGAAGGTCTATGAGGACACTCATCCGCGTGCGAAGTAACTGTCGTCCTTAGACTAATTCCGGATCATAATGCGGAAGCCGCCGCCGGCAGGCTTCATATCTGGATCAAGATTCTCAGCGGCTGAGATCAACAACATCGTCTGAAGCGGTGCAGCATTCACGCGGTCAATGTGGGCCAGAGTCGAAGACTGATCCGCCTTGATGCCGATGCCGGCCAAGCGCGTAAGCGAATCAATGCCGGGGCGGGTATTGACTCCCGCATCCGGGTTCTTATCGATTGATTTGCGATAAAGGTCTTCGCCCATCGCGAATGCTTGGTCCATCGTGGAGTTCAGTCCGTCTTTGTCCTTCATGCTCGACTGCGCTTGCGCCAAACCGGTCAGGATGCGAAGTTTGTCGGCCTGTTCGGGCGTCGCGGCGATCGCGTCTTTGGCGTTCTTCACCAGGCGTGCCGCCTGTGCAGGATCTGTATTATTGATCTCTCCTGCAATGGCAACGCTGGTCGCCGTTCGCAACACCGGGTCGCTGATCTCATCTGACATCTTGATCGCACCCATCGGGTCCTTCTGCGCTAGTTCGTCCACTTCCATGGCTTTCATTGGGTCGATCGGATTGCCGCGTGGCGGACCACCCCCGCTCATAAAGACGCCCATCCGAACCGTGTTCGTTCCGCTAGGCGAATTCTGTTGCGCGATCACCGCATTGCGCAGCTGCTCATTTTCATTTTCCAGCTTCTTTGCCCATTCGGGATCCACGTCATTGATAAGCGGCATTAGTTGAAACATCATCAAGGTCGAGGCGCCTTTTAAAGTAGCGGTATTTCCATTCGTACTGATTGTGGTGGTCATGCTGTTATCAGTTTCTTTGGTGGCCATCACCTTGTTCACCATTTGCGTCAGCACATCTTTCATCACCGGCTTTGAGATCATGGCTTGATTCATGCGAAGGAACATGGCCACCTGCTGGCCAGACATATCGCTCTGCTGCAATCGCGGGAAATAGACCAACGCTTCATTCACCAGCGCTTGAGCCTTGTCCGGATCGTTCTTGCCCAGATTGCGGATGATGGAACCCATCGCCATGAATGGATAAAGTCCCTGTTCGCCAAGTTGGCGTGCCGTGGATTGCAACATCGGAAGGCCAGCCTCACCTTTCTTTTGGTAATACTTCTGGAACACACCGGCGGCGGCTTGGCTGCGAACGTCGAGTCCGGGCTTGCCCTCTTGATTCAACACCGGTGGTGACATTTGCAGCAGTAGCTGCAGAGCGTGATCTGGATCGTTGTCAGCAACGGCCATCATCGCGGTCATCTCATACTGGCCGCGGAAAGTGTCATTATTTAAACCCTGTGTGATCTGGAAGACCTCGTCGGCCCAGGCTTTAGATTGGTCCGGCATTACACGGGCTGACGAGGACGCAAGCCGCGCCAGGATCGCCGCCCGGTCCGATTCGGAAAGGTCTTTGGAATTGGCATACGCGCGCTGAAGCAGTTCCTTGGCTTTGCGCTCGTTCTCTTCCTTTAACTTCTTTGCTTCGGGAGTCTCAGGTGCTTTCTCTTTGACCTCGACATCTCTCTGCGGCCGCCCTTGCATGACCATCTGCCCGTGGCAGACCGCCGAGCCCGCAACCACTCCGCATAACGCCAATCCGAGTCCAAGCCTCATCGCTTCTGTGCTCCTGTTGATTGAAGGAATCCTAGCGGGATAACGTCCAGTTTGGGAGGATTTCCGGTGTTGGCCGAAAGAATTCTTTAGCCATCCTCAATGCGGCGTTGTCGGGTCAGACTACATTGCGACCGTCACCGTCCCGCTGCATCCAATATGTTAGGCTTTTTAAGGGGTTAGCTGGCCTTTCGGTACCCCTCCCAACATAAAGGACCCATCCATTGATAGGTGATGTTTTAAAGAAGGTTTTTGGCACCAGCAATGACCGCGAGATCAAGCGCATCCGGCCGCTGGTTGACCGCATTAACGCCCTTGAGAGCGAGATGGAAAAGCTCTCAGACGAGCAGTTGCGAGCCAAAACCGATGAGTTTAAGCGCCGCATTCAGGTTTCACTGGAAAAAGACCTGGGCGCTGATGCTGTAGCGCGCACCACAGCCAGCAAGCTCAGAAAGACCCGTCCTGAGGGCGAAGAAGCATCTGAGGAAGAAGACGCTGCCGACGAGTTCGGCCCATCTTTTGTCGCCAAATACAAGCAAGCTTTACAAGACGCGTTGGACGACGTGCTGCCCGAGGCCTTCGCGGTAGTGCGCGAGGCCGGACGCCGCGTCTTGAACATGCGCCACTTTGATGTGCAGATGATCGGTGGCATTGTGCTGCATCGCGGCAACATCTCTGAAATGAAAACGGGCGAAGGCAAAACCCTCGTAGCCACGTTGCCCGTTTATCTGAATGCTCTTGCGGGCATGGGCGTTCACGTAGTCACCGTCAATGACTACCTGGCAAAACGTGACTCCGAGTGGATGGGCAAGCTATACAACTTCCTTGGCCTCACCGTCGGCGTGATTGTTCACGATTTGGACGACAACCAACGCCGCGAAGCTTACGCCTCTGACATCACCTACGGCACCAACAACGAATACGGCTTCGACTACCTGCGCGACAACATGAAGTTTGATCTGGCGGAACGAGTGCAGCGCGGCCACCACTTCGCCATTGTGGACGAAGTCGACTCCATCCTTATCGATGAGTCGCGTACCCCGCTCATCATCAGCGGCGCCAGCGAAGAATCCACTGACAAATATGCGCGCGTGGACAAGATCATTCCTAAACTGGAAAAGGGCGAAGAGATCGGTTTCGGCGAAGATCTCAGCTATACCGGCGATTTTGTCGTGGATGAGAAGCACCGCAACACCGTCATCACTGACGTCGGTTGGGAAAAGGTTGAGCAGTTACTGGGCATCGAGAACATCGCTGACCCGGAAAACTGGGACCTGAAACATCACGTGGAGACGGCCGTCAAAGCACACGCGCTTTACCGCCGCGACGTTGAATACGTAGTCAAAGATGGGGAAGTCATCATCGTTGACGAGTTCACTGGACGCTTGATGCCCGGTCGTCGCTGGTCAGACGGTTTACACCAGGCCGTAGAAGCCAAAGAAGGCGTGAAGATCGAGCGCGAGAATCAGACCCTCGCCACCGTCACTTTTCAGAATTACTTCCGCATGTACAACAAGCTGGCGGGTATGACCGGTACCGCTGACACGGAAGCCGCCGAGTTCGACAAGATCTACAAGTTGAACGTGATGGTGATTCCGCCAAATAAGCCACTTCTTCGTGTCGAGAACCCTGACGTGATCTACCGCACCGAGCGCGAGAAGTATCACGCTGTAGCTGACGAGATCCAGAAGATGAACGAAGAGCAGCGGCCGGTGCTGGTGGGCACCACTTCCGTGGAAAAGTCTGAACGCCTGTCAGAACTGCTCAAGAAGAAGAACGTAAAGCACGTCGTATTGAACGCTAAATACCACGAGCGCGAAGCCGAGATAGTTGCCCAGGCCGGACGTCGCGGCACCATCACCATCGCCACCAACATGGCAGGCCGCGGTACTGATATCTTGCTGGGCGGCAATCCTGATTTCATGGCGAAACAGGAACTGGTCAAGAAGGGAACTGCACAAGCTGTCCACGCAGCTGCCGGCGAACTCGAGCTCCAGGCCAGCAACGAGTCCATGACTCGCTTCTACTACGCAGGCACTGAATTCGAAGCTCCTACTGCGGCGTGGGAAGAGGCTTTCAATCGGCATCGCGCGATCACTGACACCGAGCACGACGAGGTCATCCGTGTAGGCGGCCTCCATATCCTCGGCACGGAACGCCACTCCGCCCGCCGTATCGACAACCAGCTCCGCGGACGCGCCGGTCGTCAAGGCGACCCCGGTTCCTCTCGTTTCTATCTTTCTCTCGAAGATGACCTGATGCGCATCTTCGTGCAGAAAGAATGGATCTCAAAGCTTCTGCAACGTCTTGGCATGGAAGAAGGTGTCGCCATCGAAGGCGGCATGATGACCAAGCGCATCGAAGCCGCGCAGCGCGCCATTGAGTCACAGGACTTCGAAGCCCGCAAACATCTGCTTGAGTATGACGATGTGATGAACAAGCAGCGCCTCGCTGTCTATGGACTGCGCGACCAACTTCTTGAAGGCATCGACCAGAAGGATCTGATCGTCGAAGATTACGTCTCGAGCATGCTCGGTGATCTCCTGAATCAATATCTTCCTGAGAAGGTGCATCCGGAACAGTGGGATTTGAATGCATTCCGCACGCAAGTTCTTACTAGGTTTGGTGTCGATCTCGCCGCCGAGAACGTGAAGCTGGAGGAAATGGAGCGTAGCGAGGTTGGCGATAAAGTTTTCGAAAAGCTGCGTGAGCGCTACAACGCCAAAGAAAACCTCATCGGCGCAGACGCTATGCGTTACCACGAACGCATGATCATGCTCAGCGTGCTCGACGGCCAGTGGAAAGACCACTTGCTCAACATGGACCACCTGAAAGAGGGTATCGGCCTGCGCGGATACGCGCAGAAAGATCCGCTGGTGGAGTACAAGCGCGAATCGTTTGAGATGTTTGAAGCCATGATGCAGCGCTTTCAAGAAGAGACCGTCCGCTACTTGTATCTCATGCAGGTGGTAGGACCCCAGTCGACGACAACCGAACCTGCGGCCGAACAAGCCCCAACTCAACCGGTCCCCCAACGCTCACGCGCCACGTCGATCGATGACATGGAAGCCGAATTCCAGCGCCGCAAGCGTCGTGAACTCGAACAGGCGCGAATGGCCGGCGGCGGCTCGGCTGAAGCGACACAGGTACAGCAAGTTGTTCGTTCCAGCGAAAAGGTGCGGCCCAACGAGCCATGCCCGTGCGGCTCAGGTAAGAAATACAAGAAGTGCCACGGCGTAGACTAGCTTACCAAGAACACAAAAGGCAGAGTCTCTACGGACTCTGCCTTTTTTATTGCTCACCCATTGCGGCGGCGCCGGCGATGGCGCTGCCTGTAATCCTTCTTCACATCCCGCTTGTCCTTATTGATGTCAGCTTCGGTCTTTCGCGTGGTCGAGCGGTCTTGTTTCAACGCCGCCTTATCAGCCGAAAGTTGTGAAGCGCTGGCTCCTGCGGCTTTGTCCGCTTTGTATTTCTGGGCGTCAGTACGGGCCTGCTGCTTTTCCGTTTTTAGCGTTTGCTCGTCCTGTTTGATGTCCTGTCGGTCATTCTGAATGTCCTGCTGCAGGGTCCCGGGTGCCGGCGTCGGCGGAGTAGTGGGCGTGGTGGTTTGCGCCGCGGCAGCGGCTACAAACAGCGTCAGGCCCGCGATCGCCATTGCAAAAAGTCGTTTCATCGTGCGTGTTCCTCCCGCCCTGATTGGGCTGGGGGAAAGAAACACTGTAAAGTTTTGAAAGTTGTGCGCAACAAACCGCCAGGAGTGGGGTTGTTTGGCTAGCTGGAGTGGTCTTTCGCTCGGACCGCTGCCCACGTCATCTCAGTAGCCATGCGCCCGGTCTCGCCCTTCCATTCCAGGAAGAGTTCGGAGTAAGACTTTGTGATGTAGTTCTCTTCCGTGATTCCCAGCTTCTTCGCGATGGCGTCGATCCAATCTGCGGGACCTTCAATCTCGCCATAATTGCCAACAGGAGTCTCATCCACAACAACGTCGCCTTTACCCTTGGTCCACTCCGTGCGGAATTTCTCGTAGCGGAAGCGTGGATGCAGTCCGATCGACAGCAGCACATCATTCAGCTTCTCGCCATGGGTGACTTCTGTCTCTGTCTCTTTGCGCGATTTATGTCTTCCCGGCTCCCCTGCGCCTTTATGGGTCAAAGTCCATACCCGCCCATACTTCCGCAGACGCAACACTTCACCGCGCTGGCGAAGGTCGCCATTAGGAAAATCGTACAGCGTATTCATCTCATGGGTGCGTTTGGTTTTGAGCCGAAAACCGGCTGCGCGCAACTCTGCGCTCAACGCCTTAAGGTTCTTGACGCGAAATTTGATCTCGACTTCGTGGCCTTCGGTCGCCATTTACAAAAGAATAGCAGGGAACATCATGCGCCCGCACTGATTCTTCTGTATTCCTCGTCGGCAGATGGACTCATCAAGACCCAGAGCGTGTAAATGCCGAGCGCCATTCCGAACGGAATATTCAGCATCGCTAGGAATGACCACACAAGCGCGAGTGGACGCGCCCACGACTGCCGATTCAGTAGGCCGAATCCTGCCAGCACGCCGCCAACGGATTTGATCAGCAGCAAGATAAAGAGGAAGTGAAACAGCGAGTGCATGAAGATTGGCAGTCCGGGAAAATCTGGCGGGCCGTGGACTACTCCACTGCCGGGTGCGAACAAAGTTCGGCTCAGCACCATAAGGACAGCTGCGCCAATGAGCCCTAAAGCGGAATAGGCCACCCATAAGACCCCAAGTATGTGAAGGTGGCGCGATAGACGGCTTGCCGGGAAAGGCAGTCCCAAAGGCGCCATCTCTTTGCCACATGCGCCGCAGAATCTCTGTCCGGCGCCCAGCTGTGCACCGCATTTATCGCAGAACATAGAAGCCTCCTCGGAACAGCTCCTGACTATAGATACGTTGGACATGGAAAGATTCGTACGAGCGAGAGCTATTTTTCGCGTTCAACCACAAACTCCGGTACCCAAAGCAGCGCCCGCTTTATCTCTGAGTCAGGGAACGTGCAGATGGCTTTGCGCGCGGCTTCAGAGTATTCCGCCGCTCGTGCATGGGCAGCGTCGATTGCACCATAGCGCTGGAGTATTTCGAGAATCTGCGCATGCGAAACGCTCTCGAACGCCCGCTCGCGCAACACCGTCTCAACCAGCTCGCGCTCGCTAGGCGTACAGCGCTCCAGTGCGTGGATGACTGCCATTGTGACTTTGCCCTCGCGAAGGTCGCTTGCCACTGGCTTACCCAGGATCTCTTCCGACGCGGTCAGGTCGAGCACATCATCCACGATCTGAAAAGCCATGCCCAGATTGCGGCCATACTCTTCCAATCGCCGCTCTTCCTCTTCACTGGCTCCGCCTAAAATCGCGCCCAAGCGCATGGACGTAGCGAACAGGCAAGCTGTCTTGCGGAAGATGAGATCAAAGTGCTCTTGCTGGCTAACGCACTGGCCCAACCTCTCCATCTGAAGAAGTTCGCCCTCGACCATCTGCTGCGTCAGGTCAATGAGCACGTCCAGCACTTTGAGCTTGCGCTCCTGCAGCGCGATCTTGAACGCCTGCATATAGAGCCAATCGCCGGCGAGAACGCAACGCGAGTTCCCCCAAGTGGTGTTGGCTGACGGCCGACCGCGACGGATCTCGGCTTCGTCAATGATGTCGTCGTGGACCAGCGTCGCGGTATGCACTATTTCTACCACCGCGCCAAGCCGAACCGCGCCGGGGCCGTTATATCCCAGAAGCTTTGCTGAAAGCAGCAGAAGCGCTGGGCGGATCCTCTTACCACCGCCCGCCCGCAAATAAGCGCCGATGTCAGTGATCGCAGGAACGGACGAGATAGTGTCCCGCTCAAACTCAGCTTCGATCGCTGCCAAGTCATCTCGCAGCAGGTCGAAGACTTCTTTCACCGTCAGTTGGACAGCCGAGCTCAAATCAATCCTTAATTCGTGCGGAAGTTAGTAAATTGCAGGTCAATGCCCAAATCCTGCTGTCGCAGCAGGGAAATGGCTTGTTGTAGTGTATCGCGGTCTTTACCGCTGATGCGCACCACGTCGCCTTGAATGGAGGCGTTCACCTTCATCTTCGAGTCTTTTATGAGCTGCACTATCTTCTTCGCTTTATCACTCGCAATACCTTGCTGCAAGGTGGCTTTCTGGCGAACTGTGCCGCCAGATGCGGGCTCGATGGCGCCGTAAGTGAAGGCCTTCAGCGAAACCCCGCGTTTCACCAACTTTCCCTGGAAAACGTCGGTCACCGCCTTAAGCTTGAAGTCATCAGCAGACGCCAGCACCACGACTGAGTCTTTCTCCTCCAGAGAGATGTTCGATTTCGAATCCTTAAGGTCGTAACGCGTATGAATCTCTTTGAGCGCCTGCTGAATGGCATTCGCAAGTTCCTGCGGATCCACTTTGCTCACTACATCAAAAGAATTGTCTGCTGCCATGAGTGCTCTTTCTTATTGTTTGATTTTCTCGTGAAGCCCAAAGAAGCGATAAAAATTGTGAGTAGTGGCAGCGGCGATCTCAGCCGCTCTAATGCCTCGCACTTCCGCGATCTTCTCCGCCACGTTCACCACGAACGCCGGCTCGTTGCGCTTTCCTCGGTTCGGCACCGGCGCCAAGAACGGGGAATCAGTTTCGATAAACATCCGGTCTAGCGGGACTTCCTTCGCGGCATCGCGAATGTTTTGCGCCTTAGGAAAAGTGACGTTGCCGGAGAACGAGATCATGAATCCGATATCCAATGCCGCCCGCATGTGCGCCAGCGTTCCAGTAAAGCAATGCAGAATTCCGCCCAGCTTCGTCGGCGCCCAATGTTCGCGCAGCATGGTGATGGTGTCATCCCACGCATCTTCGCTGTCATTCGATGGCCGGCAATGAATAATAATAGGCAGCGAGTTCCGCGCGGCCAGCTTCATTTGCCGCAGGAAGACATCTTTCTGCACATCTCGCGGCGAATGGTCATAGTAGTAGTCAAGACCGATCTCTCCCCATGCGATCACGTGCTCGCTCTTCGCCAGTCCATCAAGCTCATCGAAATCCGCATCAGTCGCCAGTTTTGCCTCGTGCGGATGAATCCCAATACTTGCGTAAATCCCATGGTTCTGCGTCGCAAGCTGGATAGCGCAATCCAGAGACCCCGGCCCAGTGCCACTACCAATAGCGAGAATGCTCTCCACGCCCGCGTCTTTCGCGCGTTGCAGCATGGCCGCACGATCGGCGTTGAACTGCTCCATCTCGAGATGTGCGTGCGAATCAACGTACATTTACTTTTCCGCTTATTTCAGCCGTGCGCCCACCGGCACATCTTCCAGGAACCCGGCCAGCACGGGCGAGCCTTGCTCGCCGATAGATGCCGCCACGATCATGCCATTCGATTCCAAGCCTCGCAGCTTCCGCGGCGCCAGGTTCGCTACGATAACGACTTTGCGCCCGATCAATTTCTCAGGCTCGTACGCAAGCGCGATTCCCGCCACGACCTGGCGAACTTCTGTGCCAATGTCTACTTCCAACCGCAGCAATTTGTCTGCGCCTTTCACTTTTTCCGCGACCTTGACCTGTCCAACACGAAGCTCCACTTTCGCGAAATCATCGATAGAGATCGGTGCTGGCTTTGCCGTGGGTGACAGGCTGGCTGCACTTGTATTCGGCGCGGGACCGCCCGCCGCTTGGGTTGCCGGTTGGCCTGCGACTGCTCCGGTCCCTGCAGGTTCCTGCGTCGCATCTGGCTTTGCCCCACCAGCGGCTCTGTCTTGTTCCATCTGCTGCATCCTTTCAACTGCATTCTTTTCCGAGCGTGGGAACACCGGCTCGATGGTGCCTAACGTTGCGCCCAGCGCAAGGTCTCCCCATTTCAATGTCTGCGGATTTATCTGTTCGATCTTTGCCAGACCAAGCTGTGCCCAGATCTTTCGCGTCGAATCCGGGATCACCGGATGCACTAAAGCCGTAACAACTCGCAGAGCCTCCGCTGCGGTGTACAGGATCGTCGCAAGACGCGAGCGTCCTTCTTCATCAGTCTTGTCGGCCACGACCCAGGGTTCTTGTTCAACTATGTACTTGTTGACCGCGCCTACGAGCGACCATGCCGCCTCAAGTGCGCGCGAAAAGTGATACTCACTGAACAACTGGTTGTAGTTCTTGATCACTTTGTCGGCAAGGGCAGCAATGTCTTTGTCGGCCGCTGTGCGCCCAGCGGCTGCAGAGGGGTAAGGAACTTTCCCCTGGAAGTAGCGCTGAATCATGGTGAGCGTGCGACTACTCAGATTTCCCAACCCGTTAGCAAGGTCAGAGTCGTAGCGCTGCACCAGCGCGTCAAAAGAGAAACTGCCATCCTGCCCGAAGACGATCTCACGCAGCAGGAAATAGCGCAGGGCGTCGTTACCCATGACGTCAATGATGGTCTCGGCGCGCACGATGTTCCCGCGCGTCTTCGACATTTTGCTTTCCTCAAAGAGCAGCCAGCCGTGCGCCACGATGCCTTTTGGCAACTCCACGCCCGCCGCCATCAAGAACGCAGGCCAGTACACACAATGGAAGCGCACGATCTCTTTTCCGATCATGTGCAAGTCCGCTGGCCAGTATTTGGCAAACATCTCATGGTCGCGCTTTTCTTTCGACCCATATCCAACAGCCGTGCAGTAGTTGATCAGCGCGTCCATCCAAACATAGATCACGTGCGCCGGATCGCCCGGAACAGGAATACCCCACTTAAAGCTTGCCCGGCTGATCGACTGGTCGCGCAATCCACTCTTCACGAACGAGACCACTTCGTTGCGTCGGCCCTCAGGACGGATCAACTCAGGCTGGTCGGCATACAGCTTTAGTAGCTTGTCTTGGAACGAAGAGAGCTTGAAGAAATAATTCTCCTCGCTGACCGTCTCTGTAGGGTTTCCGCAGATAGGGCATGGCGTCCCCGGGCCGCCTTCATTCACATATAGTTCATCTGCAATGCAATACTGTCCCGTGTACTTTGCTTTGTAGATGAAACCGTTGTCGCGGATCTTGGCAAACATCTCCTGAACGCCACGCTCGTGATGCGCATCTGTTGTCCTGATAAACCCGTCGTACTTAATACCCATCTTGTCCCACAGCGCGCGGAATTCGGCTGAGACCTCATCCACAAATTGCTTTGGGCTCTTTCCCGCGGCGCTCGCTGATCGCTCGATCTTCTGTCCGTGTTCGTCAGTTCCGGTCAGAAAATATGTGTCGAAGCCCGCCATCCGTTTCTGGCGTGCGATCGCATCACACGCAATAGTGGTGTATGCATGGCCAATGTGCGGCCTCGCGTTCACGTAGTAGATGGGGGTGGTGATGTAGAACTTCTGGCGTGGAGTCATTTTGGGGCGCGCCGACACTTAATCTTATGGAAGCGAACTCGTTTGCGTCAAACTTTGGCGTAAGCGCCCGTTTGTTATAATCGCCTGTTAATCAGTGACTTACAACTGCGCTGCGCGCTTCGATTCTCGCCGTTTCCGCCTCATGAAAGTAGCTTTCTTCAGTGTATAGAGAACTCCAATCCCGGCTCGTCGAACACGTCCGCGCCTTTTTGCAAAAGCAATATCAGGTCGAGTTGGAAAACATCCCTGTCGAGCAGCCTCCTTCGGTAGAACTTGGCGAGTATGCGTTCACATTTTGCTTTGAACTTGCAAAGAAGCTGCGCAAAGCGCCGCGTAAGATCGCCGAAGAGATCGTCTCGAACATCGGGCCGATTCCCGGAATTGAAAAACTTGAAGTCGCCGGCGGGGGATACATCAACGCGCGCGCAGACCGGGTCGAACTCGCAAGAAAGATTCTTGCGGGCGGCGACGCATCCGTAGCATCCGGCGAGAAGATTCTAGTCGAGCACACCAGCATCAATCCCAACAAAGCCGCGCACATCGGGCACCTTCGCAACGCTATCTTGGGTGACACCTTCGTCCGCCTGCTCCGCGCTGATGGTCGCCACGTGGACGTGCAGAATTACATCGATAACACCGGCGTACAGGTCGCAGACGTCGTGGTCGGGCTGATCTATCTAGAAAAAAAATCAAAAGCCGATATAGAGCGCCTGATCACAGATCCGGCCGCGCGAGGCAATCAACCCATTGACTACTACTGTTGGGACCTCTACGCAAAAGTCTCGGGCTGGTATGAGCTGAGCCCGAAAAACAAACAGACTCGCCTTAAGATGTTGCATGAGATAGAAGCGGGGAACAATGAAGCTTCCGATATCGCGGACATGCTATCTACCGCAGTCCTTCGACGACACCTTGAGACCATGCAGCGCCTGGGTATCTACTATGATTTTCTTCCGCGCGAGAGTGAGATCCTCTCACTTGATTTCTGGGATTTAGCTTTTTCGCAG
>JAICLA010000245.1 GCA_025927695.1 Terriglobales bacterium
AAACTGTGTCCTGACAAAAATCCCTGTGGCTTAGGGGAAATGACTTAACCGTACACAGGCTTAGAAGCAGGTTCTCCGCGCGGGGTGGGTTGCCTTAAGAGTAAATAGTTGGGGAATTCTGGATTTCTTGCAGGGAGCCGCTTGCTTAATGAACTGCGCAATCAATGACCGTGCCTGTTCGACTAAGGCTTTTGTCCCTGAGCGATAGGGTGGAGAGGGTGGGGCCGTGCGGGGATCCAGCCCTAGCTTAGACCCGAGCCGCCAGTTTCGCCCTGCGTTCCGCATACAGCGGAAATGCCTCGCAAAGTTCCATTACCTGCTTGCGCACGCCTGCGACTTTTGCGGCATCTTTTCGGTTGTTCAGTGTCTCGGCGATCCACTTGGCGATCTGCTTCATCTCGGCTTCTTTCATGCCGCGCGTGGTCAGTGCCGGCGAGCCAATGCGGATGCCGCTCGGCTTGAGCGGCGGATTCACGTCAAACGGGATCGCGTTCTTGTTGACAGTGATGCCAGCTTCGCCCAATGCCTTTTCAGCTTCGGAACCCAACATGCCTTTGCTGAATACATCCACCAGCATGAGGTGCGTATCCGTTCCGCCGGAGATGACGCGGAAGCCTTCATCCATCAGCGTCTGCGCGAGCACCTTCGCGTTGGCTACAACTTGCTTCGCATATTCCTTAAACTCGGGACGCAGCGCCTCACCGAAGCACACTGCCTTCGCGGCGATGATGTGTACCAGCGGTCCGCCTTGGTCGCCGGGAAACACGGTCTTGTCGATCTCTTTCGCGAAATCAGCCTTGCTCAAGATTAATCCCGCGCGCGGTCCGCGTAATGTTTTGTGTGTCGTGCTCGTAACGATGTGCGCATGTGGCACGGGCGAAGGATGCACACCACCCGCCACCAATCCTGCGAAATGTGCCATATCCACGAAGAACAGCGCGCCTATCTTGTCGGCGATAGCCCGCATGCGCGGGAAATCAAACGTTCGCGCATACGCACTTCCCCCGCCGATGATCATCTTTGGCTGCTCGCGTTCGGCGATCTGCTCTAGTTCGTCGTAGTCGATGGTCTCAGTGTCCTTGCGCACGCCGTAAGGAACGACTTTGTATGTCTTGCCGGAAAAATTCAGCGGATGCCCATGTGTGAGGTGTCCGCCGTGCGCGAGGTTCAGACCAAGGATCGTGTCACCCGGTTTAAGCACAGCCGCGTAAGCTTCCATGTTCGCGCTCGATCCAGAGTGCGGCTGCACGTTGGCATGTTCCGCACCGAAGAGCTGCTTGGCGCGGTCGCGCGCCAAGTTCTCGATGATGTCCGCAAACTCGCATCCACCGTAATACCGCTTGCCCGGGTATCCCTCCGCATATTTGTTGGTGAAGACCGAGCCGGCAGCCTCAAGCACGGCCTCGCTGACAAAATTCTCAGAGGCGATCATCTCCAAGCCGTCATGCTGGCGAACGACCTCAGCATCGACAGCGGCAGCGACTTCAGGATCAGCAGCAGATAGCGGAAGCGAAAAGCGGTTGGTGGGCATAGACGTTGATTTTACAACGCGTTTTGGCACGGGATTAGGGCAAATATCGTCTTTACTTAAGCGCCCGCGCGGCATATGCTGCACGGAACTTTCGCCCTAAGGAGCCTTTTATGGCCAGCGCCGCAGTAGCACCAGTTCAACCGGCACCCGTTAAATACGCAGGATTTTGGATGAGATTCGCAGCATGGTTCATCGATGCGGTGCTTCTCGGAATCGTCAACGGCATAATCAGCGCCTTTTTTGGCGGCGGCCTGGCTGCCCTGGCTCCGCGCCCGGGCGAAGAGCTTTCACCGGCGAAATTAGCTGCCGTCTTCGGCGCCCTTGGCACGATGATTCTTGTCACAGTTGCGATCCAGTTCGCATATTTTGCCTTCCTGGAAAGCTCTGAGAAACAGGCGACCGTGGGGAAAATGATCCTCGGTTTGAAAGTCACAGACCTCAATGGACGCCGCATCTCATTCGGGCGCGCCGCTGGTCGATTCTTCGGCAAATTCCTCTCCAGCCTGATTCTCGGCATCGGCTACATCATGGTGGGCTTCACTGAAAAGAAGCAGGGACTGCACGATATGGTCGCCAGCACGCTGGTGGTTTCAGCGAAGTAAAGCTTTTTGAAAGATTCGAAATGCTCCGGAGTGGCTCAGCCACTCCGGATTTTTTTGTTTGCAGCGTTCAAAAATAAATCAGCATCTAATCGGGCTGGCACCCATCCCATCTCAAAAGGTTCCTTTTGGCACCAAAGACCAAGATCCTAGTAGCGTCTCGCAATCCTGAGCAGGCAGACGTGCGCAAAAAGGTGCTGGAGGAGGCGGGGTTTAATGTGATCGCTGCCCCCGACCTTAAGGCTGTAGAGCGGGCCTGCCGCAAGAGAGACTTTGGTCTGGCGCTGATTGGCTATTCCCTGCCGCAATCGGAAAAAAGACGCGTTTGGGACTTCCTGCGAAAGAATTGCGATGGGCTTCCCATCGTGCAGCTCTATTCAAAAGGCGACGCCGACATCATGGAAAGTAATATCACTTTCCATGAGAGCGTAAAGGCCGCCGACTTTCTGCCGACGATCTTGCGCCTGCTAAAGCGCAAGAAAACGACGGGCTTGCGTCTGCTGAAACTTAAGAAAAGGCCGGAGTGAGATCAGGCTAGTTATTTCCCCTGCGGCCCGAAGGTCACCCGGATCCCGGTTGTTAGCAATAGGTCGTTCCCCTTCAACCCGAATAACGGATTGCTCTCATAACGGTCGCTGACATCCACCTGCCAACTGAGGAACTTCGCCAGCTTGGTGATGGCGGCGGTGTCGAATACCACGCGATACTGGCCGAGATCTGTTACGTTGGGATAGAAATCCAACCGCTCATGCAGGCTGACCGCGCCGTTCAGTTTGTGGTCGAGAGCTTCACCGGCGACCACCTCCGCGGATTTGCGCGTGAGTGTTGTGAAGTATTCTTGATTGAACGTCGCACCGCCGGAAAGGTCGAACGTCGTATTCGCGGTCTTTACCGCGTGATATCCCAGCCCGCCGCCGAGCACGTTGCGCAGATCCAGTTCCTGGAAACGGTCATGGTCGAAGTTCGTGAACGCGAATGCGAACATGCGGTCGCTTAAGTTGCGGTCATAACGCAGCCCAGCATTGATTGCGCTGGCGGTGGTGGTGCTCAGGCCCAGCACATCACTCTTTGAATAAAGCGAGGTCGCGAAGATCGTCGTCTTGCTTTTCTCGGTCGCGCGCACAGCATTCGCGCCCAGTGTGAAGTTGGTCGTGTCAGAATTGCCGCGCGAGAGACTCAGGCCGGAATCCAGGTATCCGCCCCACGCGCCGTACTCATGTTGCTCAGATTCAGATCGGATGGTCTTGATGGAATCGTGCGCCAGGGTGACTTCACCCGAGGACGATGCTACCGCGATTTTGTCGTCAGTAGTGGTGACTTTGCCCACCACGACGCGGCCATCTTTGCCGATCACATATAAAGGTTGATCGCTGGAAACGGTCTTGATGGCTGACCACTTAACCGTCAGCTCTCCCGCGTAATCGGTCTTGATGATGAGCGATGAGCCATCTGAACTTTTAATGGCGCCGGTGATGCGGTCACCGTTGGCCAGAGTGACCTGGTCCGCCCACGCGGCGGCTGAACACACATATAGAGCGAGCAAATAGACGAGTGGCTTTCTGAGCACAACTTCCCCCTAGAATGGCTACAAAGGTAAGTTGCGGATTTTTGAGGCAGAGTTGGATGCCATTCTTTGCGTGGTGGGCGTCGGCATTTTTCGCATGTAAATATCTTTCACCACCGCTTCCATATGCCGCTCCGGAAGCGCCAGTTGTTTGAACCCATACTGCGTATAAAGTCCATGAGCATCACGAGTGACCAGCATGAACCGACGGATGCCCTGCAGATCTTTATGCGCTTTCACCGCTTCCATCATTCGCTTTGACAGCCCTTTGCCGCGATGTTCCTCCAGCACGAAGACATCAGCCA
>JAICLA010000132.1 GCA_025927695.1 Terriglobales bacterium
AGCAGCGAGGTAATCCGAGATGTTTGAACGCTTAGAACAGACAGAAAAAAAATACGAAGAGCTGACGCAGCAGCTGTCGTCGCCAGAGATCGTCAGCGATACTCAGCGCTACCAAAAGACCGCGAAGGCACACGCGGAACTGCGCGAGATCGTGGACAAGTATCGCGAATACAAAGACCTGACCAAAGGCATCGCAGAGAGCGAAACCATGGTGAAGTCTGAGACAGACGCGGAGATGCGCACTTACGCTGAAGAAGAGCTAGGACAGTTGCGCGAGCGGCTCAGCGGAGTCGAAGGCGAGCTCAAGATCCTGCTGGTGCCCAAAGATCCGAATGACGAAAAGAACGTGATCCTTGAGATCCGCGCGGGCACCGGCGGGGACGAAGCCACGCTGTTCGCCGAAGAGATGTTCCGCATGTACACGCGATTCGCGGAAACGCAGCGCTGGAAGGTAGAAGTGCTCTCAAGTTCGGAATCGAGCGTGGGCGGGCTGAAAGAAGTCATCGCCATCATCGAGGGCAAGGGCGCTTATTCCAAGCTGAAATATGAAAGCGGAGTGCATCGCGTGCAGCGCGTGCCCGCGACCGAGACGCAGGGCCGTGTGCATACTTCCGCGATCACGGTCGCAGTGCTTCCGGAAGCCGAAGATGTTGATGTGAAGATCGAAGCGAAGGACCTGCGCATCGACACGTTCTGTTCCTCCGGACCTGGCGGACAATCCGTCAACACGACTTACTCCGCCGTGCGAATCACGCACATTCCGACGGGAACGGTCGTAAGCTGCCAGGACGAGAAATCCCAGATCAAGAACCGCGAGAAAGGTATGCGCGTGTTGCGTTCGCGTTTGTATGAACTGGAAGTCGAGAAGCAGCAGGCCGCGCTCGCCAAAGAACGTAAACAGCAAGTCGGCACGGGCGACCGTAGCGAAAAGATCCGCACCTACAACTTTCCGCAGAACCGCGTGACCGACCACCGCATTGGGCTGACCATCCACCAACTCACTGAAGTCATGGACGGCAAGATCCAGGCGATCCTTGATGCGCTGACGACGCACTATCAAGCAGAAAAACTTAAAGACCAGGGCGACGCCGCGGGAGCTGCGTAAGGTCAAAAACCTTTCAACACAAAGGTCACGAAGAACACGATGGGCGCAAAGAACTTAGAATTCTTTGTGCCCTTTGTGCGCTTAGTGTTCTTTGTGTTTCAATCTTTTGACTTTCCCAGTGACCATCAAAGAAGCCATCGCCGCCGCCGCTGAACGTCTCGCGCATGAACCCATCGGGCCGCCGCGCATGGCGGCGGAGGCGTTGCTGACGTTCGTACTGAACCGCGAGCGTGCGTTTCTCTTTGCTCACCCTGAGCAGCAGCTGACTGCGCAACAGCGATCGCGATTCGAAGACGTGGTCGCGCAACGCGCTGCGGGAAAGCCTCTGCAATACATCACAGGACGCCAGGAATTCTGGGGGCTGGAATTTTCCGTCTCGCCCGCAGTACTTATTCCACGTCCGGAAACAGAGCACCTAGTTTCGGCGGCGCTGGAAAAAGCGGCAAAGATAAATCGCGATGACCTACGCATCATTGATGTGGGCACCGGCTCGGGATGCGTCGCCCTAGCGCTTGCCAGTGAGCTGCCGGAAGCGCAGATTGAAGCGGTCGATATCTCTTCCGCTGCGCTCGAAGTGGCGAAAGAGAACGCGCAGCGACTTGACCTCGCGACGCGCGTCAATGTCTACGAATCAGATCTGCTCGGCGAGGCGCGCGGTGTCTTCGATATCGTGGTGAGCAATCCGCCATACGTAGGCCGCTGCGAAGCCGACAAAGTGCAACGCGAGGTTCGCGAGCATGAGCCAGAGGTTGCGGTCTTCGGCGGCGAACAGGGTTTGGACATCTATCGCAGGCTCATCCCGCAGGCCTGGGACAAACTAAATCCCGGCGGCTGGTTGCTGATGGAGATCGGATTCTCGATCGAAGAGCCGGTGAGGGAACTTCTAAAGCATTGGAATGGAGTCAGCAGCGTACCGGATTTGCAGGGAGTACCGAGAGTAGTGTGCGCTAGAATACCAAGAATGCATCACTAAAGTCACTGGACATCCCAGTCCGGCGAGGCTAGAACAGTGGCAATGGCCCCCCTTATCAAGGAAATCAGCGAACAAACCGGCTTGCCTTGGTTCAACAATCCAGGTCCTTTCAAGAGCACTAAGGGTCTATTAAGTGGTGTCCGCGATGGATATCTAGTCTCAATAGGCGTTGTTGGACAGGGAATGAAAGAATGCATCTGTGCCGTCATTCGCTTCCGCCGGACCGCAGATGAAAAAGCTCTGCTCGCTTCTATGGACAGATTCAAGTCTTTTACTGGCGGCGGCAACTTCCAACTTCAAGGGCAGACACTCGTTTGCACACTCCCTAAACCGATTCAGGGGACTAATGGACAGAAAATCACGGAGAAACTTGACCAGATACTCCGTGAGCTAGCGCTTCGTGCCCAACCTTTCGACCCGGGAAAGTGCGAAGGCGAAGGATGCAGGAACGAAGTCTCAGAGATCACGCTTATTAATGGAAATGCCAACTTCATCTGTGGGGGCTGTAAGATCAGGATAGCCGGAAAACAGGAAGAAAAACGCCGTCGTTATCTGACAACCCCTTCCAATTATCTCAAAGGATTTCTATTTGGTACGGGGGGAGCCTTAGCGGCGGGCGCTGCATCAGCCGTGCTCTCCTATTGGATGACCGACGATAAAGGCATGATGAGCGTGAAACTAGCATGCATACTGCCATTTGGCATTGCAATGGCAGCCGCATTCATGGTCAAGAGGGGCATCGGCAAGATCAGCCGAGTCTCCACCCTGACGGCCATCATCGCCACATTCTTGGGTATTTTGCTCAGCAATGTTCTTTACAACGGTTTAGTGATTGCGCACTTGAAACATCTTCACCTGTCATCTCAACTCATAAGCTGGGTGTTGAATCATTTATGGGAACTGAAGTGGTATGAGTTTGGTAAGCTAATTTTATTCGTTGAGATACTGAGCATCTTCGGTTCGGCACACATGCTATGGGAGATGAGACCGAAGTTTCCAGCAGCCTTTATAAGCATCGGCGCCCCAGTTACTACGCACTCTGGAATGGTCAGTTCAGCGAAAGTCGGTTTTTAGAAATTTGCAGCGAGAAGTGTTTGCGCTTAGCTGCTACTTTCCCACGGCCATCTTCTTCACCATGGCAATCACCAGCTTGCGGTCACTGTCATTCAGGTTCGGTGAATAGCGGCGTATCTGCGAGAGAAAGCGGACCTCGTCCTCAGTGAGCTGCGGGCCGGCTTTAGCGGCGCCGTTCTCAGCGGAATCAGAAAAAAATTGCGCGAGCGGAATGTCCATGGAGCTGGCGATCTTGGCCAGCGTGTCGAGTGAAGGGATGGTGTGGCCATTCTCCACGCGCGACAAATAGCAGCGCAAAAGTCCGGTGCGCTTCTCGATGTCGCCCTGCGACATGCTCTTCTGCAAACGGTAGTTTCTGATCGTTTCGCCGATGTTCATAGCGTGCTTTCTTGAGGGAACAAAACCTTGGGGAAGGTGACGGAATAGTAACCATGTTGCGAAGTTGTGGCAATAGCAAAATTTGTCAGGGGTGAAGGCCTTACAGCGAGGCGCGAAGTCCTACAGCAAGCGGTAATGTCAGGAGAAGTTAGGAACAATTTGGCGCGTATCGGCTTCCAATATTGCAGCGAGGCTACACTTATGACGCCGCCCAAGCGAAGGGTGCTGATATTTCTCATTGTTTTAACCGTGATGATGACGGCGAAGTTTATGTGGGGGCAAGCCGCCGACGAGACCGTTGGCTGGGACCCAGCAACTGTTTGCTATCGCGAACCTTCCATCGGCGACTATGCCATTGCTGCAGCGATATTCGGACCATTCTTTGGAGCTATTTCAGGATTCAAGATGGCGTGGAGTCGCCATCTGGCGGCAAAACATGGAGAGTTTTACAACGCCAATCTGGTGACTTTAGGACTTTAGCTCAGCCGTCCTGCGTTCGCGCAATCTGATACAACATTAATAAGGATGCGCGAACGCAGGTTCTTCTCTCACATCGTCATCGGTGGTCCGCAGATCTTTGCGGTCCTGCTCTTGGCGGCCTATGCAGCACAGTGCCTGACTTTGATGGCGCGCGTCCCGTTCACACTAGCTGAGCAAGACCACATATGGGCAGGGCGCCAGCAGCTGGAATACAGCGCAGTTCCGCGTAGCTTCGGATATTCGCCGCTTCCTAACATCGTTGCGGCTGCGCCTATGCGGCTGGATGAAAACCGCATACCCGCGAAGAATCCCACGCCAGACAATGTAAAAAAAGAGGTTCGGCGCTTGCACTGGATGCTGCGGATGCCGTTCCTGATCGTCGGCCTTCTGTTGGGAGTGTCGCTCTGGTATGTGGCGCGAAGGCTTTATGGCAACGGCGGCGGATACGTCGCTCTATCCTTATATTGCTTCTCGCCGGCCATGGTGCTGCGCGGGGCCATGATCCAGGAGCAGAGCTTGGCCACGTGGGGCGTGTTTGGCATCATCTTTACGGGCATCGCTATCTCGCACAATCTTTATGCGCCATGGCGGAAGTGGCGCTATCGCACAGTGTTGTTCAGTCTGGCGATAGCGATGGCGGTCTCATCGCATCCCGCGGCGATACTCGTCTTGCCGGTTACCCTCGCGCTCATGCTGTATCTTGCGCCGGGGAGACGCTGGGCATCCATCATGGTCTTGGTTGTTGCCTTGCTGATTGGCGGAGTGTTGACCTTCGCGGCGTATGGTTTTCGCGCGGGCGCGATGTTTGATGGCATCGACCTGCGCCAGTGGATGCGATACACGCCGAAAGGCGCGCAGCAGGTGTTACTTGATCCGCGAAATCTCTTTGAGCGATTCAATCCCGCGGTGATCGTGCTGCTGCTTATAGCATTGCTCACTTATTTCATCTGGAAGCGCACGCGATATTTTGGAAATACCGCCCCGCTGCTCATTGCGGCCGGAATGCTGTACTACGCTCTCATCAGCCCCGCAGCGTTGGCAACTTCGGTGTGGGCGTTGCCCATCGTGTTTGTTTTCATCGGCGGGATCTGGGCTGACTTGCTGGAAACGCGGCACAAGCTATGGATCGGCGGCGTTCTCATTCTACTGCTGGTGGAGAATGCCTATTACTGTTTGAGGATTGTGCAGAACCACTTGTCGTAGCGGAGCGAAGTTTTGTTTACGCGTACCCGACCGCTCATTCGAATCGGACATTCTTTGCTGTTAGTGGCATTGGCGCTCTTCTGGTGGATGCAGAAGTCGGAGTCCGGCATGCATGCGGTCTATGCTCCCATCAGCTTGTATGCGCGACTGCAGCACGGGTGGATACTTTGCGTGGCATTGCTATCGATGTCCCTAGCCATCGTTTCATACTCGCTTGCGTACAAACGATTGTTTCCGAAAAGTAAAGGCGTACCACCGCTTGCCTGCATGAGCGTGGCGATCGCGCTGGCTGCTATCTTTCGCGCGCATACTTACTTCCCGTGGGATGGTCCACCCACGGTGGTGGGCACGGTCCACATGTTCTTCAGTGTGTGCGGGTTTCTGCTTTTTGGCTACGCCGCACTTATCATCTCCGCCGAGCGCCAAAGCCGGATACTCAAAGTGCTTACTGCATTATTTTGGGCAGCATCCGCCTTCACCTGCGCTGATGCAGCCATGACTCTACTTGTTCACCAAAAGCCGCAATATTTGGGGCTGGAAGAGCGACTGATCATGCTGGTTGCATTAATCTGGTTCTTTGTTCTCTTCCCAACGAGTGGCCAGCCTGGGGATTCGAGCTCCGCTGAGTGAACCCTTCACCTTCTTCACAAACATCTTTGCCCTACGCGCTTAATCAAGCATAATCACTAGCCAATATCAGCACCTACCCGGCGGCTAAGGAGCAGTCATGCACGCAACAATGGAAATGTTGAAAGAAGTGAAGCTCTTTGAATTGATGGACGACGTGGAGCGCGAAGCGCTTTGCGGCCTCATGGAGACGCAGCACTTCAACAAAGGCGAGACCATTTTTGCAGCCGGTGACGCAGGCGATACGGTTTTCATCGTGCGTTCGGGCAACGTGCAGGTCTATATCGAGAACTATGAAGGGCAGAAGATCATTCTGCGGGAAAACCTTCAGGGCGACGTCTTTGGTGACATCTCTTTGCTGGATGGCGGCGCGCGCACCGCGACGGCCGTAGCGGTTGAGGAGAGCGACACGCTCTCGCTTGACCGCGATCAGCTGCTCGAACTGATCACAAAGTATCCCCACTCAGGACTCGATCTGTTGACGGTGATGGGTCGCCGTCTTCGCGCGACAAACGAATTGCTGCGCACGCAGGTTTCACGCAACGTGAACGAAGAGATTGAGGATGTACTGACCTTCGGGCAGCGCATTGCCGACAAGGTGGCCGCATTCGGCGGTTCGTGGACTTTCATCATTGCCTTCGCGGTATTCCTGTTCATATGGATGGCCATTAACAGCTACGCATTGCATGAAGCCTTAAAGATGCAGTCGAAGCCTTTTGACGAATATCCGTTCATCCTTCTGAACCTCATGCTCTCAACGCTGGCCGCATTGCAGGCGCCGGTGATCATGATGTCGCAGAACCGCCAGGCGACGAAGGACCGCATGCAGGCCGACCAGGATTATCAAGTGAACCTGAAGGCGGAACTCGAGGTCGCACAACTGCACAGCAAAGTGGACCGCATCTACGAGACGATGCAAGCGCAGTTCGCCAAGGCGGAGAAGAAATCAGGCGGAGCCGCGACGCCGGCATAAGCCGCTAGAATAGCGGCTGTGAATCCGCACCTGGACGATACCATTGTTGCCGTATCCACTCCGCCCGGTCGCGGAGGCATCGGAGTCGTGCGTCTTGCAGGTGAAAAAGGCATTGCGATCGCGCGGCAACTACTTCGCACTTCTGCCGGCAAAGAACTAGAGCCTCAAGCAGGCAGGGCCATGTTCGCGTTGGTGATCGACGCCGAATCCGGCGACCGCATTGACGAAGCCATCGTCACGTATTTTCAAGCGCCACATTCTTATACCGGTGAAGACATAGTCGAGATATCTGCGCATGGTTCGCCGGTGATCCTGCGATATGTGGTTGAACAAGCAATGAATCGAGGCGCTCGTCTGGCCGAGCCGGGCGAATTCACCATGCGCGCGTTTCTCAAGGGACGCA
>JAICLA010000150.1 GCA_025927695.1 Terriglobales bacterium
CGCCACTCCCGCTCCGACCAGCGCTCCGATGATCACCCAAATCAATATCTGCATAAGTCTTCTCTTACTGCACCGCCGCCACACTCTTCGCGATTGAGATCACCCGCTCTTCTTTCGCCGGACAGATCGACGCATACGCGCACCACTTGCACCCAAAACTCGGCTTTGGCGCGAACTCTCCTTCGCGGATCCCCTTCGCCGCCTTCTTGATCTCGCGCTCACCGTCCGCCAGGTCTTTCTCGCTGCGCTCCACCTCGATCACCGTATCGTTTTCCAGGTTGTAAATGCTGACCTTGTCCGCGCGCATGCCTTCGCGCTTCGCCGCCAGCGCATAGATCGTCAACTGCAGGCTGTCTTCGGCAAATTTCTCATTCTTCGCTTTGCCAGTCTTGTAATCCTGAATGGCGACACTGCCGGCAGAGATCTCATCCACGCGGTCCATCCTGCCCTGCACCAGAACACCATCCAGTTCGAATGCGAACGACTTTTCCGTCGCCAACACCTTTGGCTGCGGCTTCCCTTCGCGCGACTCCGCGAACGCCGCCAACTGGCTCTCACCCTGCGCCAAATAAAGCTTCAGTTGATACTGGTCCTCGACGTGAGCATTCTCTAGCTGATCGCGGAACGCAAGGATCAGGTCATTCTTAGTCAGCGTGCGCCCTGCCTTCACTGCGTCGAAGTATCCTTTCAGCACGTTGTGGATCACAGACCCATATTGCAATGTGGCCGCAGGCTCCTCCGGCAGCTTCCACACATAGCGCAGCCAATACTTGAGGCCACATCCTGAATAGCAATCGATGGCGCTGGCACTCAGCTTCAGCTGCTCCAGCATCAACTGTTGCGGCTGCGAAGCGACCCACTCCGCAACTTGCGTAATCGTTTCGGCGCGCGCGTGGATGTCCACTCTCGAGTCGTTGATGCGCCGCTCGCGGATCACGCCCTTCACACTGCGGTCTGCCAATAATTCTTTCAGGTATCCGGTCGGATTAGGGCTGTCTTTCCGATACGGCTTGCCGTACAGCCCCAGCGCATCTTCGGCCCGCGTGCACGCGACGTAAAACAAACGACGTTCCTCTTGCTTGTGCAATTCCTTGTGGCCTGGTATCTCCTCCGCCGCAAGCAGCGATTTCGAAAGCGCCCACGGAAATTCGAACAGCGGCTCGCGTCCGTTGCTGGGGAACGACCCCGAGTTCGCGCGGATCACGAACACGTGCTTGAACTCCATTCCTTTGGCCGAATGTGCGGTCATAAGCTGGACAGCGTTCGGCACCTCAGCCAACTCATCACCATCGGCATTGACGTTCACCTTCGCGCCGACTGCGATGAAGCAATCAAGATATTCAAGGAACCTGTCGAGTGCCGGATCATCTGTGATCGGCTTCTCCTGCCATTTCGCCACAAACTCGCGGAACATCTTCAGCTCAGCACTGCCGGTTATGCTGAACTCCTTCACCAGCAGTTGCAACGCACTCAGCGCATCCTTCGTCGCCGACATCTTCTTTCGCGCCTGCTCCAGCGCATCCAGCACGCGCTTGCCGTTCTTTACCTCGCGCAATAGCAATTCCATCTGCGTCCCGCGCTTCGCATGAGCCAATGTGAGCCGCAGTTCTTCGGCATCTAGTTTGAACTTCGGCATCGCCGCCACGCGGAAGTAACTGACCGCATCTTCCGGACGCCGCACCGCCCGCAGCACCGCGATTACATCTCGCACCTCCGGCGCGCACAGCAGATCAGTGTTGCGCGTCTGATATGGAATCCCACGCGCATTGAGTTCCGCCACAACTTCCGACCTGTGCTCATGCTGCCGATACAACACCGCAAAGTCGCGCCACCCGCATCGCGTCTCCGCCTGCAATTGCTCGATAGCGTCCGCCACATACTTTGCTTCGGTGATCGCATCGGGCGTGACCACAATCTCCGGCGGAAACTCCGGCAGTTTCGCGCCAGACACCTTCGCCGCTTCCGACCGACCCGACACCAGCGGCTCGCGCCCATCCATCTTGTTTTCTTTGATCACAGCGTAGGCCGTCTGCAGCACAGCAGGCACCGAACGATAGTTCATGGAAAGCGTCGCGGTCTTGGTCTGCGGAAAGCGTTTGCGGAACTCATCAAACGCCGCGCTGGTCGCTCCGCGGAAGCGATAGATCGCCTGATCGGGGTCCCCGACCGCGAAGATGTTGGCCTCTTCCCCACCCAGTCGCTGCGCCAACTCGATCTGACCAAAGTTCGAATCCTGGAATTCATCGATCAGAATGAACTTCGTCCTAGCTTGCTCCGCCGCCAATATTTTTGGGTCGTGCAACAACTCGACCGCCTCGATCACCATGTTTCCGAACGTGCCCCAGCCCTTGCTCTTCAGCAATCCGGTCACATATGTGTAGACCGTGGCGATTTCCTGACACCGCGCTAGCACCTCTTCGCGCGGCATCTCTTTCTTAGAACTGCCCACCCGCGGCAGCGGTAGTGCCGGGTCGGCGACCAGCCGGTCCACATACTCTTGATAGTCCCGGGCATTGACCAGATCGTCCTGGCAGCGATCGTTGAACGCCAAAAGATCGCCGATGAAATCCCCCGGACTCGATGCCTTGCTGAAAACTTCCAGCTTCAAATCTTCAACGTGCAAGTTAAGGTAGACCTTTAGATCGTTCTCATCCAGCGCCGCAAAAGATTTGCTGTGTTTCGATAGCAGGCCATTGCAGTACTGATGGAACGTCTGCGCCCGCAGCTTCTGAGCGTCGAACTGCGCGCCCAATTCCTTTTGTACGCCACGCCGCATCCTCGCCGCGCCGTTGATCGTGTAAGTAAGCGCCAATATTTCTTCTGGCGCGACCCCTTTTTCGCGGATGAGCCAAGATATGCGCTGCACCAGCACGCTGGTCTTTCCCGAACCGGCGCCTGCCACTACCAGCATGGGGCCGGTATGATGTTCAATCGCCTTTCGTTGTTCGGGAGTCGGGGTGAAGGGCACGGTTTGCCCATTATGGATGGGCGAAGAAAAAACGGCAATGGGAATTATTACTGAGTGTCTGTGGGAAACGCGGCAACAATCGCGAGAGCGGCTATGGCAGCCGTCTCTGCCCTCAGGATGGTCGCGCCCAGTGAGGCCGAAACCCAGCCCTTTTCCGAGAAAAGCTCGAGTTCATCCGGCGTCCAACCGCCTTCAGGACCAACGGCAAGCACTATTGGCTGATTAAGCTCAATGGCCTTGAGGCTGTGATTCAGCGACTGTCGGCGTTCAGTTTCCGCCAGCACGATCCTAAGCGCCGATCCAAACTGCTCCACCGCCGTCTTCAGCTTCACCGGCTCAGTGATCTCCGGCACATCCGCCCGGCGTGATTGCTGCGACGCCTCCTTCGCGATCTTGCGGCAGCGTTCCACTCTCTTCGCAGCAGCGCTTGCCAGGTGCGCATCCGTCCGCCGAGCTATCACCGGCGTTATTCGCGCAACACCCAATTCCGTCGCCTTTTCAATGGCCCACTCCATGCGATCAAACTTGAAAACCGCAAGAAGCAACTCGATTCGCCGAACAAAATCAGACTCGGCGGCCGCGACCTCATCGCCCAGCGCAAACTCCACGCGCTCATCCGCTACGCGCGTAACTGTCCCCAAACGCACGCGCCCATCAGCCGCGATATCAAACTGCTCACCCACACGCGCGCGTAGAACCTGCGCTAGGTGCCGTGCGTTGTCGCCGTTAAGCGTGGCAGTGTCTCCGCTTACCTCGTCGGCGATCCACCGGCGGCGTGTCATCGTACAAAGAAGAGATAGATAAGCGCAGCCACTCCGGCAAACAACACGCCGAAGATGCGCTCCATCCACAGGATTTGTTGAGGAGACCCAAAGACCAGCACTAGCAACGATTGCGCACCGCTGAGCCAAGCCACCAGCGCCGCCATCCACAACCAGGACACGCCGAGATGCAGCAGTGAGAACGCAGTTAGCGCGGCCGCGCCTACCAGAACCACAAGACCAAGCATGCGCTGCGTCAACCGTACACGAGCATCTTCAAGGCGAATGCTTTGGATCTCAGCCGATTGAAAGTTACGTGTAAACCGCACCAGCGACGCGCCAAAAGCAGCCACCAGCAGCACATATGAGTACAGGTGAACGCCGGTTAAGCGCAATCAAGCTCCTTCGGCTCAGCCGAAAATGTCTTTGACTTTGTTGAACAGATTCTTCTGCGGCTTGTTCTCGACCGACGACAGCGCATCCAATTCCTGAAGCAACTCACGCTGCCGCTTGTTCAGTTTGCTCGGCGTCTGCGCTCGCACCTCTACATACAGATCGCCTTTCTGCGAACTGTTCAAAACCGGCACGCCCTTGCTGCGTATGCGGAACCGCGTACCCGGCTGCGTTCCCTCAGGCACCTTTAACTTGTGGTCGCCATGGATCGTTGGAACATTGATCTCGGTGCCCAGCGCGAGCTGCGGGAACGACACCGGTATCGCGCAATATAGATCATTGCCTTCGCGCTCAAAAAACGCGTGCTCCTTCACGTGAAGCACAACGTACAAGTCGCCAGCCGGACCACCGTTCATGCCGGCTTCGCCCTGGTCACCATAGCGAATGCGCGTTCCGTCTTCCACACCAGCTGGAACCTGAACATCGAGCGTGCGCTCATGCAGCAAGCGTCCATCACCTTTGCATTTGGTGCAGGGATCAGTGATGATCTGTCCGGCGCCCTGGCATTGCGGACACGTGCGCGCCACGCTGAAGAATCCCTGCTGAAACCTGACCTGCCCACGCCCTTGACATCCGCTACAAGTGGTGGCCGATTTACCGGGCGCTAGTCCGCGACCGTCACATGCTTCGCATGCCTCGAAGCGACGGATCTTCACCTGCTTCTTCACACCGAAGACTGCTTCTTCAAAAGTCAGCCGCAAGTCTTCGCGCAGGTCGTTGCCACGCTGTGCACGACTGCGTCTGCCACCGCGGCCACCGGCACCAAACAGGTCGCCAAACAAGTCGCCGAAGATGTCATTGATATCGACGGATTCAAATCCACCGAAGCCTGCGCCGTTAGTCGCAGCATGTCCAAAGCGGTCATAGCTCGCGCGCTTGTTCGCGTCGCTCAGCACGGAGTACGCCTCACTGGCCTCTTTGAACTTCTCTTCCGCCTCGGCGTTCCCGGGATTGCGGTCAGGATGGTACTGCATCGCTAGCTTGCGGTAAGCGGACTTCAGCTCCACCTCGGTGCAAGTACGCTCGACGCCGAGGACTTCGTAATAATCGCGTTTTGTTTTCGTGGTCAAAAATTAAATCCTGACATCCTGAACGTGGGGCGTTAGCCCGGAGTCGAAGGACAATGCCTTTGACTTTGACTCAACAGCTCCGAAGGAGCGGCACACCTATTTATGCTTCGAAACCCTCACCATCGCTGGACGCAACAGCCTGTCTTTCAACTTGTATCCGCGTTGCAGCTCGTCCACCACGTGATTCTCTTTCACATCAGATGAATCAACCATCTCAATGGCTTCATGGAAGCGCGGATCGAACGGCTCACCCTTCGCCGGAACCGCCTGCACGCCCAGCTTGGTGAATAGCTCATCCATCTGTTTGCGGATGAGCTCCAGCCCCTTGCGCAAATCGGCTTCGTTCGACTTCGCCTTCAACGCCAGGTCAAAGTTGTCGATGATAGGGATCAATTGCTTCACCGTGTCCGCAACCGCGTAATCGCGGAAGTCTACCTGCTCTTTTGCCGAGCGCTTGCGCAAGTTCTCAAACTCTGCCTGCTGACGTGCCAGACGATCAAACAAGGCATCGCGCTCCGCCTGCAAGCGGACGAGCTGGTCTTTAGGATCGCCCGCGCCGGACGGCGCCTGCTCAGCGCTTTGCCCAGCTTGAGCATTGGCCTGATCATCACTCTCGCTGTGAGCGGGGACGAGTTCTTCGTGATCTTGAATCTCAATGTTTTCTTTTTTCGCCATGTTCTTCGATTACCAATTACAAATTTTGGCAATTACAAATGCCGTTACTGCTCTTCATTCAGAATCTTGTCAAACAACTTCGCGATGTACGACACCGCAGAGATCGTGTGCTCATAGTCCATGCGCGTCGGCCCGATGACTGCCAAGTTACCGCGAACCTCGTCGCCCACCCGCGCCGGCGCGCCGATGAGAACAAAGTTCTTCATCTGCGGAATCTGCTCTTCCAATCCCACAACAACGCGCACCGCCTCTTGCCGCGAATCCAAGTAAGCTGACAGCAGCTCCGCCACCTTCTGCCGCTCTTCCAGCGTGCGCAGCATCTGTCCCAGGCGTTCTTTGTCTGCCTCGCTTACAACTAAGTTCGCTACGCCTTCGACATAGACCGCGTGCGGAGAATCCGGATCATTCAAGGCTCCGCCCTGGTACAGCTCGCGTACAGCTTTCATCAGCTGGTCATACTTGCTGCGCTCATCTTCAATGCGGCGCTGTAACTCCGTTTGAATCGCCTCGATCGTCCACCCGCGAAAGTTCTCATTGATGTAGCGCGCGGCCGTTTCCAGCTCTTGCTGCGAGAGTTCGCGGTCCATACGCAACATACGGTCGCGGACGATGCCACTCGTCGTCACCACCACTGCCAAAACCCTCTGCCCCGCTAGGCGCGTGAAGTACACATGGTCCAGCGCGTTGCGCTTGCCGACTGTGCGCACA
>JAICLA010000153.1 GCA_025927695.1 Terriglobales bacterium
CGGTCGCCTGCAGATCTACGTGAAGTTGGATTTTGTCGGCGAAAAAGGATTCGCGCTCTATAAACTGCTCGACCTCGGCGACATCATTGGTGTGAAGGGATATCTCTTCCGCACGCGCACCAACGAGCTCAGCATTCACGTGGAAGAAATTCACTTCCTTGCAAAAGATCTGCTCCCTCTTCCCGAGAAGTGGCACGGCTTGCAAGACGTAGAACTGCGATATCGCCAGCGCTATGTTGACCTTGTGATGAACGAAGACGTGCGCAAGGTCTTTGTTGCGCGAAGCAAAGTCGTCTCTGCTATACGGCGCTTTCTCGATTCCCGCGGATTCATCGAAGTGGAAACACCCATGATGCAGCCGTTGGCGGGCGGCGCTGCAGCGCGTCCGTTCACCACGCACCACAACACTCTCGACATTGACCTCTATCTGCGCATCGCGCCGGAGCTCTATCTCAAGCGCCTCACTGTCGGCGGACTCGACCGCGTCTATGAGATCAATCGCAACTTCCGCAATGAAGGCATCTCCACACAACACAATCCTGAATTCACCATGCTGGAGTTCTATCAGGCGTACGCTGACTACCGCGTGCTGATGGACCTCACGGAGGAGTTGCTCGCCCAAGTGGCCCGGGATGTGAACGGAACCACTAAGACGACTTTCAACGGACACGAGATCGACTTCGGCGATTGGCAGCGCCTATCTATGCGCGAAGCCATCATCAAGTACTGGCCGGGGGCTGCGGGTGCGAAACCGCACATGTCAGATTTTGTTGACGCAAAAACGGTCGGTGCGCTGGTAAAGCGCCTGCACGACGCAAAGATCCACAACATGCCGTATGACCCTGCCGAGCCCGCAGGCAAGACGATTGCTGCCATGTTCGAAGCAGTCGCGGAAGAGCATCTCATCCAGCCGACCATCCTCTACGACTTCCCTGTCGCCATATCGCCCCTGTCAAAGAACAAGCCGGACGAGCCTGATTGGGTAGAGCGCTTCGAGCTCTTCGTCGGCGGCCTTGAGATCGGCAATGCTTTCAGCGAACTCAACGATCCCGAAGAACAGCGCCGCCGCTTCGAGCAACAGCTCAACGAAAAAGAGCGCGGCGACGAAGAAGCCCACGCCATGGACGAAGATTACATCCGCGCGCTCTCCTACGGCATGCCTCCTGCGGGCGGAGAAGGCATAGGCATCGATCGTCTCACCATGTTGCTGACCGGTTCGCGCTCCATCCGCGACGTCATTCTGTTCCCGCTTCTTCGCCCGCTGCAACCGGGCGAGATCGATGCGGCAGACTCAGAAGAAGAAGCCGCCCCCAGCACACCAAACGACAAATGAGATTCGAGCTCGATTCGGAGACGCGTCGCCAACTTGGTCAGCAACTGATCGAGATTATTGACGGCTACTACGAATCTCTACCCACTCTCAACGTCCAACTTCCCGCCGAACAGCGGACCTTTACCCCGCTCAGCGGCAAGATGCCGGAAAACGCTGCCGATCCCTCACACGTTCTAAAAGAGCTCGCCCAAGAGCTCATTGACTACGGCTTTCACGTTCCAAGCGCCAATTATTACGGGCTGATGAATCCCACGCCAACGTACATGGCGGTACTGGCGGAAGCTTTGGTCGCCGCACTGAATCCGCAACTTGCCACGCAAAATCGCGCGCAGCTCGCCTCTAAGATCGAGAATGAGACGGTTCGTTGGATCGCAGAGCGCGTCGGCTGGCAAGATTCAGAAACATCGATCGGCGGCACATTCACGAGCGGTGGGAACGAAGCCAATTTCAGCGGCATCGCATTGGCACTCGCAAATGCTTTTCCCCAGTACGTGACGCAGGGCGTGCTATCGATCGGCGCTCAACCGGTTCTCTATTCCTCTTCAGAAGCGCATCACTCGCTCGACAAATCCGCCGGGCTGCTCGGTTTGGGACGCAAAGCCCTGACGCGCGTTCCAGTGAATGACGAAGCGCAGATCGATCCTAATGCGCTGAACGATGCCATCAAGGCCGACAAGAAAGCCGGACGCAAGCCGTTCTGTGTCGTCGCCACCGCCGGCACCACCAACTCCGGCGCCATCGATAACCTCACGCACTTGTCCTACATCTGCAAAGAGCACGGACTGTGGCTGCACGTGGATGGAGCTTATGGAGCCTCTGCCATTTTTTCAGACCGCTTTCGTGACCTTGTCCACGGCCTCAACCAGGCTGACTCCATCACCCTTGACCCACACAAATGGTTGGCCATGCCCTTCTCCGCTGGCGTGATCCTCACCAACAAAGCCCATCTGCTCGAGCAGGCATTCGGCGTCGAGACGCCCTACATGCCGAAGGCCACCGCACCCAAGCCGGACAACTTCAAAGTCTCCACGCAGTGGTCGCGCCGCATGAACTCGCTCAAGGTTTATTTGACCCTGCGCGTTCACGGCCGCCTCGCCTACGAGAACCACATCGGCCGCCAGATGGATCTGGCACGTCAGTTTGTTGGTCGCATAACCGGCTGGGACGGCGCACGATTCGATCTCGCGATTCCGCAAGTGTTGCCCATCATCAACCTGCGCGTGAAGATGGATAACGATGACGCTGTTTCCGCAGCGAACAAAGCTGTCGTCGAAGAAGTCACTCATTCCGGCGAACGCTGGATCTCAGAGACCACCGTCAACGGACGCAGTGTCATCCGCATCATGATCATCAGTTACCTCACGACAGCGAATCACCTCGAACAACTGGCCGTAGCTATGGAGTCGGCCGCGCAAAAGGTAGGCGCTCGCGGCGCACAAGGCATATAGTCGCCCACACTCAGACAAATCCACTCGTCTCTGTTAAATTTAATAATGTGTGAGCGCGTAGCTCAGTCGGTAGAGCAACGCACTTTTAATGCGTGGGTCGCAGGTTCGATTCCTGCCGCGCTCACCATGCAATCATAAAAAAGCCGCCTTTCGGCGGCTTTTGTTATTTCAACCTGTGCGAGTTCTAGAAGCGTATCTGCGGCCCGAACGTGATTCGCAGATTATTGTGCGAACCGTTGTCCATCCACATCATGTCACCGATCTCGGCGCGCACACCGAACCACTTCGCGAATGCTTCCACACCAGCTCCCGGATAGAAGACCGGATGCGTGTCACCGTCTGTGATGTTACTGACAGTGTTGCTGAACCCCGTGCTAACGCTTGAGGGGTTACCAATGCTGAAGTTCACGAACCCGCCTTTCACTGTGCCATACACACGCACAGGTCCGGTGGTATGAACTTTGATCCCAAACAGACCAAGCGTGGTGCGGAAGTTCGCCGGAAAAGTGGTCGGCGGGATTGCTGTGGGAATACTCGCGGTGAAGCTGCGACGGAAGTCATACGCGCCTTCCGCTTCTAAGTTCACATTCGGACGGAGAGCGAACCCGAGCCGCCCGCCAAATCCATATTGGTTGAGATTAAGGTTCTCATTGCGGTTGTAGTCGAAGAATGCACCAGCTTCGAAATGATCTGTGCTCTGCGCGAACATAGCCGGCACTCCGGCCACTAGGAATGCAAGAACCAACAGCCATAACTTTCTCATCTAAGGTCTCCCGAGCTTTCTCCCGAACCGGCCGTCGCATCAGCCGAGTTCTGGGTTTTGTCTTATGGATGCCCGGAGAGTTGCTGGGGTGGGCTGCTCAGAGTAGCTGGAACCCGCATAAACAGGGATGAACAGCTACTCTGCTTGGCTGGCTTAATCACAGATGAAACTTCTTCCTTAGGTCGGCCGCAATGTGCCGGCCATGGAATCGTCCATTCTCAATGAATATCTCGTTCGTCCGCGTGCCCGCCAGCAGTACTCCGGCAATATATATCCCAGGCACATTGCTCTCCAGCGTTTGCGGGTCGCACGCCGGACGCTTATGGTCACCTAACAACTCCACACCAGCACGCGTGAGGAATTCGAAGTCGGGATGGTACCCGATCAACGCGAAGACGAAGTCGTTCTTTAACTCGAGTTCACCCTGCGGCGCAACTAGAGTCACGCTCTCTTCCGTGATCTGCTTAACGGTGGTGTTGAAGTAGGCGGTTATCTCGCCATTCTTGATCCGGTTCTCTATGTCCGGCAATATCCAATACTTTATGTGCTTGTGCAGCTCCGGTCCGCGATGCACCAACGTAACGCGCGCCCCATGTCGCCACAGCGCCAACGCTGCGATTGCAGCAGAATTCTTCGCCCCGATCACGAGCACGTCAGTGTCATAGAACGGATGCGGTTCGTGATAATAGTGAAAAACTTTCTTCAGGTCCTCACCCGGAATATGCAAATAGTTCGGCAGGTCGTAATACCCCGTTGAGATGATGACCTTGCGCGTCTGGTATTCATGTGCTGCCTCGTGTGAATCGACGGTCATCACGCGAAAGTTATTGTTCTCGCCACTCACACTGATGACCTTCTCATACTGCCGCACGTTCAACTTGTAATGCGCGGAGACTTTCCGGTAGTACTGCAGCGCTTCTTCGCGTGTCGGTTTCTGATTGGCGCTCGTGAAAGGAATATCACCGATCTCCAGCAACTCCGGCGTAGTGAAGAACAACATGTTCGGCGGATAGTGAAATAGCGAGTTGACCAGGCAGCCTTTGTCCACAACTTTGACCTTGGCACCGATCTTCTGCGCCTCAATCGCGCATGCCAGCCCCGTCGGCCCTGCGCCGATTACTAGCACGTCGGTCTTGCTATTGCCGCCGCGCTTGGCCTTCACCCGCTGCAGCGTCGCGACCATCTCTTTCTCTTTTGTAGGCATCGCCTCGAGTGTAAATGGAGATTGTGCAAAAGGAAAAAGCCTACCGAAGTAGGCTTTGTTTTTTGCCATTCCTGACGACCGTCTACTGCCAACTGACTACTTCGTCTTCTTGTCCCTATCCTTAGCTGCGTCCAGCGGATACTGCGGCTCCGTCATTCTCACTGGATCAAGGATCTCCTCGATCTCTTTTTCACTCAGCAATTTCTTATCGCGCGCGATATCAATGATCGAACGCCCCGTTGCCACCGACTCCTTCACGATGTCCGCCGCTTTCGCGTAGCCAATATAAGGATTCAACGCCGTCGCCAGCGACACCGTACTCTGCGCGTAGAAATCACAGCGGTTCTCGTTCGCCGTGATACCCGAGATGCAGCGATCGGTAAACACATTGATCATATTAGTCAGAATAGTGATCGACTGCATAACGCTGTACGACATCGTTGGCATCATCACGTTCAACTCAAGCTGCCCACCCTGCACCGCCATCGCTACGGCAGTGTCATTGCCAACCACTTGGAAGCTCACCATCGCCGCCAGCTCCGGCATCACAGGATTGATCTTCCCCGGCATGATGCTGCTGCCAGGCTGCAGGCTGGGCAAGTTGATCTCCGCAAAGCCAGTATTCGGCCCGCTCGACATCAAGCGCACGTCGTTCGATATGCGAATGATCTCCAGCGCAAGATTGCGTAGCGAACTGGAAACCTCCGCCATCGCCGCATTCGATTGCATCGCCCAGCGCATGTCCGCAGCCGCAGAAAGCTTCTGCCCGCTCAATCCCGACAACTGCGCAATAGCCTTCTCACGATAATCCGGGTGCGTATTGATTCCCGTCCCGACCGCTGATCCTCCTAAACCCAACTCCCGTAGTCCATCAGACGCATGCTTGATCGAAGCAATCGCCTTGCGCATCGCCAATCCATACGCCGCGAATTCCTGTCCAAGGCGGATCGGCACAGCGTCCTGCATGTGCGTGCGGCCAGACTTCATCACCTTGTCGAACTCTTTCGCTTTCTTCTCGCACGCGGAAGCGAGACCGTCCAACGCCGGATAGAGCTTCTCCAGTTCCAGCAATGCTCCCAACCGCATGCCTGTCGGGAAAACGTCATTCGTAGATTGCCCGTAGTTCACGTGATCATTGGGATGAACCAAATACTCGCCGAGCTTCCCGCCCATGATCTCCGTCGCGCGATTGGCGATCACTTCATTCGAGTTCATGTGAAAGCTGACGCCTGCGCCCGCCTGAAACACATCCACTACGAACTCGTTGTTCCACTTCCCGTCTGCAACTTCGGTTGCCGCCGCCACAATCGCATCTGCGCGCTTGTCATCTACAAGTTTGAGTTCTTTGTTCGCCAGCGCCGCCGCCTTCTTGATAAGGCCGAAAGCGCGGATCAACGTGGGATGCGCCCGCATGCCGCTGATGGGATAGTTCTCTACCGCGCGCGCCGTCTGCACCCCGTAATAAACGTGAGCGGGAATATCTTTGAGTCCGATGGAATCTTTTTCTTGGCGAGTGGCGCCTGTAGCCGATGACATATTTGGAACACTCCTGTGCCGCGAGAACCCTTATGACAACCCTCGATTATAGCGAAGCCCTGACTTGTGCTATAACGACTGCCCTATGAAATTCCTAGCGCCATTGCTCCTCTGCCTTATCGCCACATGCGCCTCTGCGCAAGCTCCGCAATATGACGTCCTGATCCGCAACGGAAAACTCGTCGACGGCACCGGTAACCCCTGGGTCTATGCCGACATTGGCATCAATGGTGACCGCATCAC
>JAICLA010000195.1 GCA_025927695.1 Terriglobales bacterium
CGGCGGAATCTACATCGTGAATCCCAATGCTACCGACGGCGCAATCAAGCCTTGGGACCCGAACAGTCCTTATTTCGACGATACGCTTTGCAAAGCCAATTTCCCGTTGATGGCTCTTAGCTATGGTCAGCGCGCGGTGCATTGCGATCCCACGGTCGCCGGACAGGCGCCTGCAGCTCAATGGACGCCCGCCGCAGTAGCCAGCCTGGATCCCAATACTGGAACTGCGGCGGCTACGCCATTTAAATGGGTGCGCATCACGCGAAAGAGCAACTTGGCCGGGTCTCCGCAATGCGACGGCACGAATGCCACATGCGCAGCGGGGACCTACCCTTATGCAGTTGATCCCGCGGCGTATACGGCTAATGCTGCCGACAACCGATACGTGTGCTGGACGGGCACCCAACAAGTCTTATTGCCAGCGACATATACCGATTGCATGACGCCCCCTTTGGGCGGCGATGCGTATCGTCCGGTCTTTCTGTTGACTGCCTATGCCAACGTTCCGGTGCCGGGAACCACAGGTTCGGAGCGCACGTTGAGCATGGAAGTGGCTGACGACCCGCCGCTGAATGTGAAGGGCGCTGTCGTCTCCAATGACGTGATCAATACAGTCGGTTCATCCGCTGGATTCATCGGACAAGACAACTGTAACTGTAAATGCAACAGCTCGGGCGTATGCACCAATCGCGTAGGTGGCGGAACATGTACTAGCGGATATAACGCCATTACTACCAGCCAGACTGTGAACTCTTCCGGTAACCCAACTGTCACTTCGCCTCTACCTATGCCCAGCCCGCAGCCTGCTGGCTGCACGACGGCAGGTCAAGGAGCATGCGCGGAAAGCCAAAACGTAAGTCCATTCCCTTACGACGTGAATTCTTTGATCAGCCGGTTCAAGAACCAGACCGGCACCATCAATGCCGCAACCAGTCAGCAGCCGGTGATCAGCGGACAGTCTCCATATAACCTGAGCTGCAGCGGAAGCCCAGTAAGTTGCGGTACTGTGAGCACAGGACAGTTCGGTCAAGTACCGTCCAATTTCGGTACGCTGCAAACTGACGGTACTCCAACTGGCAATATCAATCAGACGACCTACGTACCCGGAAACCTGGATCTGCAAGCTCATAACAGCGGTTCAGGCATCCTTGTGGTGGATGGTGACCTGATCGTGCATGGTGGAATCACTTTCTACGGTCTTATTATCGTGAAAGGGGCGATCACGTTCACGGGCGGTGGCAGTGGCGGCGGTAGCAACATCATTGGCGCAGTACTAGCCGGCCAGTCAGCCCAGGCTGACACCCTCGGTGGCAGCGCGCAGTTCCAGTATGACTCGTGTGCTCTAGCCAATTCCCAAACCGGGCAAGCCCCGCACGTTCTGGCCACGCGCGAGATCGAATATTAAGGAGAAGTAATGCGAATCGGAATGCTACCTACTTTGTTTCTTTGCGTCGGAAGTGCAATGGCCTTCGGTCAGACGTCGTCGAGTACAGCGGACCAGCAGCCCTCAGCGGTGACCGTCACTCCGGCCCAGCCGCAGGCTGCAGACACAACTACTCCGCCGAAGAAAAAGAAGCACATTTACACGAGCGAAGAGTTCAAGGCGGCAGACCCGAATGACACACCGTCGCCTGGCGCGAGCGGAGACTCAACGGGCGCGAATTCCGCCGCGGGCGCGGCTGGCGATACTGCGAAAGCTGACAAGTCGACTACAGCGAAGAAGAGCAAGAAACCAGACCAGGCCGCTATCGATAAACAGCAGGCTAAAGTCGATGACTTAAAACAGCAGGTAAACGGCGAGACGAATGTGATCGCCAGCCTGCAAAAGCAGATCGCAGACGTGCCATCCCGGGCGGACGCCATGGGACCCGGTCTGGCAAAGCAGCAGAGCGATCTGGTGAAAATGCAGAAGGATCTGGCGGATGAGCAATCGAAACTGGATGCGATGAAGAATCCTCCCGCTCCCAAATAACCAGTTTTATTTCAACTGACAAAGGCCGGCTTAATGCCGGCCTTTCGTTTTCCCGCTAGGGATAGTTTCTGCGTTAGTGCCAGCGCGTTGTGAATCCCGTTTGCACTGCACTGCGGCCATAGGCCGGGGCAAACCCACCGAGATTTGAATCCAGTACGGGCGCATCCAGCGGTTCTGCTGTGACTGTGTAGGAATCGGGGGGCACCCCGCTGATGACGTAAGAGCCGTCCGGCAACGTTAAAGCGCCGATGGGCGACTTCCTAATGTTGAATGCCGCGAGTGGCTCGGCAGAAGTATTCGAGTCAGCGAAGACGTGTGCGCCGAAGACTGCTGCGCCGCCGAGGCGGACTGTGCCGGCGATGCTGCCTGTAGAAACATCAGGCGCTGCTTTGCCGTAGTTGAGTGAGATGGCGGCCATGTCGTCATAGCTCAAGCGGGTCTCCCTCGCTGGTGCGAAGGGATACATTACCGCGTGTACGACGGCCGAATGCGCTAATCCAAAGAAGTGCCCGATCTCATGAGTCGCTACGGTCTGCAGATCCTGTCCGTCGCCGGTGCCGTCGGTCGTGAAATTCTGGGTTGAGTTGAAAATGATGTCGGCATCGAGTATCTGACCGGCAAACTGCACGGAGCCGCCGTGGCCGTCTGGAACTCCGGCTTGAGTGGCGACCGTGGTCATTGTGACCGCGAGCGTTTCCGGCTCGGAATCAAAGTCGCCATGGCAGACGAAGCAGATCAGGTTGGTGCCGTCCATACCGAAGGTGGTGGCGACGGAATCAGTTCCGCGCACGACGTTGAGCGACGTATTGGGCGCGGACATCCACGTGTCAAACGACGCTTGGATGATATCTTCCACGGGCCGCGCGCCTGCAACATTTGCGCCGTGAGCTGGATTGATGTTCCACACGGTCTGTGCTGACTGCGGCCAATGGTCTGCTTGGACCGTGCCGCCGATAAGCGTCACAGAGTTCAGGTGGGATGATGCTGTAGGAGCCGGCACGAGAAGAAGCGTTGCTACGAAAGAGATGATACCGAATCGCTGTTTCATCGCGTGCTCCGGCTGACCGCACTGCGAACGATGCTTTCAAGTTGCGACAACCTCATATGTGCGGCCGCATAATGACGTACCGAGCCTTGCGACAGCTGTTCGACATTTGCCATGCCGTTGCTGACCGTCGTTTCGCCTTTTTCCGAGATCACGCTGAAGTTCCCTTGCACCAGACCCGTGATGACCGCTGTGCCATCATTGGCTTGCGACGCGTGCACGAAGAGTACGGCTTGCTCACCATTCTTGAACTGCCGCACTCCGGATACTTTTTGTTCATAGCCGCCTGCCCTGCCACCCAACTGCTTCACCACGATAGTCGGGGGCGCAGAACCCTTCAGGGCGCGAGTGACATGAAAATTCGTATAGGTGAATATCTGGGTGTGCGTGAGGTTCCATTGAGAATGCGATTCTCCGGCAACGCCTTCGACTACGTGACTGGACGCATCCGTGAGGCGCTCGATCGACATGGGAACTACAGTCGTTGCCAGACTGAAATTACAGAGTAAGCAAACACTCAAAAAGGAAAGCAATTTCTTCATGGCAGCACCTCTAGACCACCAGTGAACGTCGTCAGATCATCTTTAGGGCTTCGCAGACGGACCGTGCGTGCGCCTAACGCGGCGTCGGAGGCAACAGCCACATCAAACGAAACGCCGGAGATGCCATTGATAGAAGTCACTCCGCGAATGTTGCTGATGGTGATGTCAGCCGGGCCAGAAATAGTCGCGGTCAATGCGCCGTTCAAGCCCGTACCGAACATCAATATGGTCATCTTCGCGCCACGATGTATCACGTCCCCAACGTTGCTGGCCCGGCCACCATTGTCTAGCGGAACAACGCCTAGCATCTCCGCGTTAGGAGTCGGAGAGTCAGCAGGTGTCGAGACGTTGATATCGATTCCTGTTACGGATTGTCCGTTGTTGACGGCGACTACGTGCGCATCCGTGAGTGGCGCGGGAGCAGCGGGCGGCGGCTGTGGAGGTGGTACAGGAGTGGCGGTGGTAGTTCCGCCGGCATTTACTGGAGACTGACTAAGGGTCCCACCGCAACCGCAGACAAAGCAAACCAATGCAACAACGAGGAATGATACGACGCGTGACACAACTAGGGCCCTCGATTCCAGCAACTCTGAATCGCATTGTTAGAGATGCGGGTGTTTGGGCGGGTGTTGTCACGCTTTCGATTGTCTGTGGGGATGTGGACACTTAGAATCAGAACAGCCCATGCTTCCGGTAAAACAAAGTTCTAAAGTGGCATTCCGAAGGCGACTTTTGGACTGGTATGACGCCAACCGCCGCAGTCTGCCATGGCGGAAGACGCGTGATCCCTACAAGATATGGGTCTCAGAGATCATGCTGCAGCAGACGCGCGTAGCGGCGGTGATCGAATATTACGAGCGGTTTCTAAAAACCTTCCCAGATATCACAGCGCTTGCCCGAGCTGACGAACAGGATGTATTAGCACAATGGAGCGGCCTGGGATACTACCGGCGGGCGCGAATGTTGCACGCGGCTGCGAAGCAACTGGCCACACAGAAGATGCCGCGTAGCGCAGCTGTCTTGCAGGAATTGCCTGGCATTGGCCGTTACACGGCGGCAGCGATCGCCAGTATCGCCTTCGGCGAGCCCATCGCAGTTGTGGATGGAAATGTAGAGCGCGTGCTTTCGCGGATTGCGAGGAGCGGCTCGTTGGATTTCTGGGCAGCCACGCAAGGATTGATCGACCACGATCGCCCGGGCGACTTCAATCAAGCAATGATGGAGTTAGGCGCGACGGTCTGTTTGCCGAAAAATCCGCTGTGCGGGCGATGCCCGGTAAAACAATCGTGCGGCACCCGCGGTGAGCACAAGACGGATAGGCCGCCTACTCGCAAAAAATCCACCATCGGATACGTGTTGGCGACGAACCGCGACAGCATTGCACTGGTACAACGACCGGCAAACGCGCGCCTCATGCCTGGCATGTGGGAGCTTCCTGAGTCGAAACGCGTTCTTCAGAGTGTGCCATTGCTTTCAGTCCGCCATTCCATCACCACGACGGATTACACGATAAACGTCTGGCGAGGCAGGGCCCCAAAGGGTTCGGTACAATTAAAGGTTGCGCAGGCGGCAAAGCTGCCGCTGACCGGGCTCACAAGAAAGATCCTGCGACGGCTCTCGTTATTGCGCGATTAGGAGGCAGAATGCCGGCATTGGAAGCGGGCGCGAACGCCCCGAACTTCGGACTCACCGATACGCAAGGCAGATCGTTTTCACTCGACCAGGCAC
>JAICLA010000141.1 GCA_025927695.1 Terriglobales bacterium
GTCGCTGTCCCAGTAAAATCAGATGGGAGTTCGCTCGGATAGGCAGTAAATAGCCTGACCTTTGAATATGGAAAGAGTCCCTACAGTCTCTGGAACAACGAACCTGATCGACATCCTGGACCGTGTATTAGACAAGGGCCTGGTGATCGCGGGCGATATCCGCGTGTCGCTGGCCAATGTTGAATTGCTCACGGTCCGCATCCGCCTTCTGGTCTGTTCGGTTGATAAAGCCGAAGAGATCGGCCTCAACTGGTGGAAACACGATCCGAATCTCACTACGCCTATCCAGCCTGCGGCCCCCATCGCGCGCTTTGGCGAAGTGCCGGGACGTGCGCGGGTAGCGGCGTCAAACCGGGTAGCCAGGGCCAGTGCACCACGTAAGAGTTCAGCAGCAAAAAGTTCGACCCGGCGCAAGTAGCCGAAGGCAATCAATCGAAGGAGCTTTCCCATGGCAGTTGAACGTGCATCCGGTGGATCAAGTCTTATTGACGTACTCGACCGCGTATTAGACAAAGGTATTGTCATTGACGCATGGGTACGTATCTCCCTCGTCGGTATTGACCTGGTCACCGTCGAAGCGCGTGTCGTGGTCGCTTCGATCGATACATACTTGAAGTATGCCGACGCCGTCGGCTTGACCGGACTGGTCTCTCGTCCGCAGCTTGAAGCGGGCGAAGAAGAAGAAGCCTTGGATGTGGAAAGCACGCGCAGGCCAGCACGTCGTCCTGCAGCTGCTCGTCGCAGACAGTAATTGCTGAAGGTACGATGGATCGGCGGAAGGTTGGTCGGGTCTGGGTTCTACGCCGCAAATGCGCTTAAAAACGATCGATGGCACGGAGGGCGGGAACGTTCCGCTCCGGGAGGCGGACGCGCAATTACCGTCCACCCTCCGCCTCCTTAACGCCGAACGCTCGTATGACATCTTCCCCATTCTCCTGGAGGAGATCGTCAAGCTGGGCTTTGCCCGCGCATTCGTAGTCACTGCAGATTTTGAGACCGGCGAAATAGTACCTGCTGCCGCCATCAAGTGTTCTGAAAGCTACTTGCAGAAATTCAGGACTTCTCTCTACGCGACTGATAATCCGCTGGTCACAACTTTCCACTCACTCAAACCGGGATTCGTTTCCAATAGCGGCACGCCGGGACGCAACCTGTTCTGCTATCCCGTGATCTACAAAAGCCGCAACATGTGCTGGGAGGCGGAACAGGCCCGCCGTACAGAATGTTTGGCAACCGCCAATTTTCGCGAGGCGCGCAAGCTCTCACTGGAAGAACAGGTCTGCCGCACCTGCGAGATGCGCGCATACGCGTCCCTAGTGGTTGTAGAAACGCCGAAGAAGCCCGCGGCAAAATCCATACTTGAACTCGAATCCCTGATCGCCCTAGCGAACCGCTATCTTTCGCGTCTTTTTAAGGTTGAGCACTACTACAACCGCATGCGCGACATGGACCAGACCATCGACCAGATGAACACGGTGATGGCCAGCATGGCGGACCCAGTCATTCTTACTGATACACACCATCAAGTGGTGATGCAAAACCAGGCCGCGGGACGTTTCTTCAAACTGCCAGAAGAAACTACGGAAGGTTTGGTGCGCGCGGTTGAGTTGAACAACATGCTGTTCTCGGCGGCATTGTCATCTATGGCGATTGCAGGCGTGGAGACACATCGCGACCTGACTTTGGTCGACCCGATCGAAGGTGAAGAGCTTTTGTTCGAAGCGGTCTGCGTGCCCTCTTACACCCGTGAACGCCTGCCCGCGGGTATGGTCACCGTGATGCGTGACGTGACTGACTTGCGCCGCGCCGACATGGAATTGCAAGCTAACTACGAAAAACTACGCAGCGCGGAAGATGTTGTCCGGCAAGACCGCGATCGTTTGAACTTAATCATCGAGAACGTGGGCGACCCGATCGTGGTGTGCGACCGCGACGCGCAGCCCATCTTGCTTGATCCGTTAGCGCAGGCATTGTTCGGACCGGAAGATGAGACGGACCCGGTACGCGTGGCGAATCAGGCTGTACTCGATGCTTACGTCAGCAACTTCACGTATTCATTCGAAGAGACGTTCACGCAAGCGCTTAAGTTCACTGATCCGACCTCTCATCAGGAAACCGAATACGACGCGCGTTCCGGCAAAATCTACGACGAGCGCGGACAAGTTACCTTCACCGTCACTGTGCTGCGTGACTGGACGCCTATCCGGAAGTTGGAACAGCTCAAGGTCGAGCGCCGCATGCTTGAGATCGAGAAGTTCGCCTCCGCCGGACGCCTCGCGGCGACTATCGCGCACGAAGTCAACAACCCGATGGAAGCGATCAAAAACTCCATCTACCTGCTCACGGGCAAAGTGAAGCCGGAAGCCGAGCCGGTGTATGAGATCTTGAAGGCTGAGACGGAGCGCGTGGCGCGCATCGTGCGGCAAATGCTGGGACTGTATCGCAACCAGCAGTCGGTAAAGCCCGTGGACATGAACACGCTGATCGAAGACACTCTTCTCTTGTTGCAACGCCAACTGCAGCGCAGCAACGTGGAAGTGAAGACGGATTACGGCAAGCTGCCGGCTGCGGTCGTCTCTTCTGATCAACTGCATCAGGTCTTCTCGAATTTGATCATCAATGCCAAAGACAGCATGGCAAACGGCGGCAAACTTTATGTTCGCACCCGCCAAGTCACCGGCTCAGACGGCCTGCACGGGTGGATCCGCGTACTGCTGGCCGATACCGGCAGCGGCATTCCGCCAAACATCGTGAACACGGTCTTTGAACCGTTCGTGACTACAAAAGGTGAAAAGGGGACCGGATTGGGATTGTGGATCGTTAAAGGAATCATCGGCAACCACGGCGGCAAGATCTCAGTGCGCAGCAGTGTGGGCAAAGGTACCGTATTCAAAATCGATCTCCCTATGGTGAGACTATGAGCAGCAGCCCCAAAGAAGCCAAAGCGCGCGTGTTAGTGGTGGATGATGAGGCCTCTGTACTCACAACCTACCGTCTCATCCTGGAGCAACAGGGATATTCGGTGACCGCACTACTCTCTTCAAAAGACGCCAAAGAGACCATCGCCAAGCAAGGCTTCGACCTGGTGCTCTGCGATTACTCTCTTGAGCAGCAGCACACCGGTTTTGAAGTTATCGCGGCCGCGCGTGAACGTAATCCACAGATCCCTTCCATCCTGCTGACCGGATACGCAACGGTTGAAACCGCGGAAGAAGCTAAGAAGAGACAGATCGGGGTTTTGTTCAAGCCTATTGATATCAAAGAATTCTTATCGACGATCTCCCAGATGTTGAGGAACAACAATGAGTCCTAAGAAGCAGCCACCTAAAAAGGTAAATAAAAGCCGTGAGACTGCAGTACTGGAGGCGGTTCCATCCCGCAAGACGGGCAAGACTGCGGCCCCGACGCCCACGCCGGCCATCCGCAGCAACAACAAACTGGAATTGACCCCGCGCAGCGCGGAACAGATGTCGCGCAGTGGTTCAGCAGCTTCCCCCGTCGCTGCTCGCGAAGAAGGCGTCGAAGGCCGCTACGTTTACGGCATCATCCAGGCCAGCCAGCCTAAGACATTTGGCAAGACCGGCATTGGCTCTGCGGGCGAGAACGTTTATACCGTGCATCACGGTGACGTGGCTGCCGTCGTAAGCAAGACTTCGGTCTTTATCTTTGACCCGACGCGCGAGAACGCTTTGGCGCACGAGCATGTGATCGAGACGGTGATGACAACAAATACCATCATCCCCATGTCATTTGGCACGGTCTTCCGCACGGAAGACGACATCAAGGAAGTGTTGAAGTCGATCTATCCCTCGCTCAAAGACGTGCTGAAGCAGATGCAGAACAAGCTGGAGTTCGGACTCAAAGTCACTTGGGACCGCGACCGCGTCATCGAGGAACTCAAGCGCGACCACGAAGAGATCCACCGCTTCCACCAGGAACTAACCAAGAAACATCTGCAATCGACGTACTTCGCCCGCATGCAGCTGGGCCGCATGATCGAGAAAGCTCTGGCGGAACGGTCTGCAGATTACGTTCGCGAGATCTATGACGCGTTGCGCGCGACATGCGTGGCGTCACGCGATAACAAAGTCATCGGCGACAAGATGATCATGAATGCAGCTTTCCTGATCAATCGCGATAAGGAAGGCGACTTTGACGCGGCCGTGAACAAAGTGGCGCAGAAGTTCTCTGACCGCTTGAATTTCAAGTACACCGGTCCGTGGCCGCCGTACAATTTCGTGAACATCCGCCTCAAGCTGGAGCGCGCCACCTAGAACGCCATGATCTTCACGCTGCTATCTCTGCCGATGGACGGCATCAAGTTCATCTTCAACACGATTGCCAAGGTGGCAGAGGAGCAGTACACCGATGATGTGCCGCTGAAAGAACAGCTCCTTGAACTGCAAGTCAAGCTGGAGAGCGGCGACATCACCGAAGACCAATACGTGGAAGAAGAAGCGCGTATCCTGCGCAGCTTGCGCGATATCCAAAACTACAAACGCGAAAAAGCCGGGCTGCCGCCTGAGGATGGGCGCGGGCTTTCGGGCTCTGTCCACGAAGGCTCTGGCGTATCACTCACTTGGGACGCGCAAGAGAATGCTGATGCGGGCTATGCGGATTCGTCGATCGCTCCGGAGACTGAAGAAGCCGAGTTCCACGCGGAAGAAGCGCCGCACCTAGCGCGCGAGATCATTGAAGATGATGCGCCGCTGGCGGGTACTGCTAAGAAGAAGCGAGTGCGCAAGACGGCAAAGAAGAAGCGCTAGCCCCGCCACCAGTTGCGCCTTGTGATGCTGAGCGCGGCGAAGCATCCCTATTCATGCCAATCTCGGAGTTCCCTTAGGGATCCTTCGGCGCAAAACCCGCGCCTCAGGATGACAAGACTCACTGCTAGAATCAGACGCAATGCCTGATACCCCAGAGACTACTGCGCCCTCGCAAGACGACGAATGGCCTGATCCGGTCTTCACCATCTCTCTGATCGTCGCTAATACTGCGGTCTTCTTGCTGATGGTGGCAAAAGGCGTCTCTTTCTGGACGACTAATGAATATCAGGCGCTCAAGTGGGGCGCCGACGTTGCGCAGCTCACGCTTGGTCAGCATCAATACTGGCGGTTGTTTACCGCGAATTTCATTCACATCGGGTTCGTTCACCTGGCATTCAACATGATCGTCTTGTTCGGCCTGGGGAGGCTGGCCGAGTACTTTTTTAGCGCGACGGATTTTCTGCTGCTCTACATCTACACGGGGCTCTGCAGCGGGTTACTCGGCGTTGTGTGGGAGCCGATGGCCACGAGCGCGGGAGCGTCGGGCGCGATCTTTGGTATTTCCGGCGTGATGTTGACCACGCTAATGTTCGCCGATTTGCCCATCACGAAAGAATCGAAAGAAAAAGTGTTGAACAGCGTGATTTGGTTCACCGTTGCGAACCTTTTCATTGGCGGCATCGAGAATTATCTTCCGGGAATCTTTCACGCGCGCATTGATAATGCCGGACACATCGGCGGGCTAGTGTCTGGGATGGTCGTGGGCGGTGTGCTTTGCAAGCATCTCGGCGAATCCGAAGCTGACCGCGAGTATCGCGGTTGGGCTTGGGTAACCCTGTTGGCCGTTTTCCTAGTCTTGTTGGCACTGGCCGCGCGGCATTATCACGCGTCATCCTTTGCCGGTGATTCCCGCGCGTGCGCGCTAGAGGCTGTATTCACAAGCCTTTAAGCGTAGAATGAGCGGGCGAAACTTCGCGTCGCGCCCATCCGTATTGCATGAAGGAGGCTCTCCATGTCACTCAAAGATTTCATTAAGAAGCAGTTTATTGACGTCATCCAATGGACCGAACCGGCTGACGGCATCCTTGCGTGGCGCTTTCCCATGCAGGACATGGAGATCCAGAACGGCGGCAAGCTGACCGTGCGCGAATCGCAGGCGGCGGTGTTCGTGAACGAAGGCAAAGTGGCGGATGTTTTTGGCCCGGGCCTGTACACACTCAATACCAACACGCTGCCGATCCTTACCAACCTCATGAACTGGGACAAGCAGTTCAAGTCACCGTTCAAGAGCGATGTTTATTTCTTCTCTACGCGACAACAGATCAACCAGCATTGGGGGACGCCGCAGCCGGTCACCATCCGTGACAAAGATTTTGGCGCGGTGCGCATGCGCGCCTTCGGCATCTACAGCTACCACATTCTGGATGCAGGAAAGTTCTACTCCAAGATCAGCGGCACGCGCGACACCTACACTGTGCCGGAACTTGAAGGGCAGTTGCGCAACACCATCATTGGGCGCATGAGCGACACCTTCGCGGGAAGTTCCGTTCCCTTCCTCGACATGGCGGCGAACCAAGTGGAACTGGGGAAGAAGATCGCCGACCAGCTCGCGCCGAGTTTTTCTGACATTGGATTGGCGCTAGATACGTTCGTGGTCGAGAACCTTTCCCTGCCGGACGAACTGCAGAAACGTCTCGATGAACGTATTGGCATGGCGATGGTCGGCGACATGAACAAGTACACGCAATTCCAAGTCGCGCAGTCGATGCCTATCGCCGCAGCGAATGAGGGCGGCGGAGTGGCGGGTATCGGCGCTGGATTGGGCGCAGGCGTGGTGATGGCAAACCAGATGATGAATGCCATGAACAAGCCGGGTGGAGGAGGAGCGCCTACGGATCAAGGTCCGGCGCCATCTGGCGGCGCGCCGACTGCGGGCGCGACCAGCGCGACGAAATTCTGTTCGGAATGCGGCAAGCCGATTGCGCGGGCTTCGAAGTTTTGTTCGGAGTGCGGCAAGCCGCAGGCGTAATCATTCGCTGTGCCCTTGGCACTGCATCACGCCCATGAACTTTGTCCACGGGCCAATGGCCTCGCGATA
>JAICLA010000166.1 GCA_025927695.1 Terriglobales bacterium
CCGCGACGCGTAGCTCAATACGAATCCCAAATCCTGAGGACGCACCACATATTTCATAAAAAGATTAGCGGCATCCGCTTCAGCGTTGAGGATCCACCGCATGTTCGTGCCTGTGTCCAGCATCATGCCCACGTTCAGGACAACGTCACTATGGTGCGCGAAAAATTTTATAGGCTGCTCTTTGCCGTCTTCGGAGACTCGGAAACGATCTTGCGGCAGGTCGCTAATCAGCGCTTTGGTCTTGTCACGCACAGTGAAGTACACAGACACCAGGTTCACATCGCTACGGATGGTGCTCTGATTATCGGCTTGCTGCTCGGAAGGTTGACTCGGGGACTGTGCGCTGGCTTGAGCCAAGCCGAAGGGGGCGAGTAACAGCATTGCTAAGACAATTGTCTCGCGCATGACACTCCTCACGGAAGTTGACTTCCAGAGTAGACGCTACAAACCATCAACCCCACAAGCCAAGTTTTGTTACGAAATTTATCGATTTGTACCCCGGCCGGGCCGGCGCGGAAGGAAAGAATGGCTCCTCAGGTAGGACTCGAACCTACAACCCTTCGGTTAACAGCCGAATGCTCTGCCATTGAGCTACTGAGGAGTGTGGTAAAGCGCAAGGCGTCCTTGGCAGGACGCCTTTATTTAATTTAACACGGTTTTTCGGGGTCTGCCACCCGCAGCCGAACTATGCCACGCCGCTGTATTGCAACAGCTTCCGCTTCAGCGAATTCGATGGCGGAAGCTTTTTCACTAAATGGTCGCGTGCGGAAAGAATGTCCGCCCGAACCTCCCTTTGTGACCGCTCAGCGATCTCAGCGATCTCCGGCACGGTGAATCCTTCAATGGCAAACAGCACAAATGCTTCGCGCGCGTTTGAATCTGTTCCGTTCAACGAGTCGGCCAATTGATCGATCATCTCGTCCGACTCGGCTCTTTCTTCCGGATTCCCTTGCCGCTCATCCGCAATAAAGTCCCGCTCGATCAACATCTCTCCCGGCTGGTGGAACTGCAAGAACGCCTCGTCGCTTCCAGTCACATTCTGTTCGCCGGCAGACTTCTCCAGCGGCACACTCTCAACATCGCCACCCGCTTCATTCGCCATGCGCCGGATCGTCCTTAGCGTTAGCCTGAACAACCAACGCTCAAGCGGCAATTTTTCCGGACGCTCCTCTGTCCCCAGTGCCGACACCACTACTTCGTCCAGCACCTCGGTCTCGGATATCTGTCCCGCCAGAATCTCGCCTTCCGACTCTCTCATGCGCAACTCGCGCGCAACATAGCGCTCCAGCCTAGATAACCTTGTGCTCAGGTATTCCCTGATCTCGCGCTGCAGTGGCGTTCCTTCGCCATCGAATGTTGATGTTGTTATCTCGCTCATCGTCGCCGAGAGGTTCCCGCCAGCGACCGCATCCTGCTCTTCGTGCGTCGCATGTCCATTTGTCTTTCGGACACTCTTCTTAGGCGCCGACTCACTTTCCTCCGCCTGGGCCAACTCACTCTTGTCGTGTACCCACTTGTGCTCGTTGCGCAACAATCCCTTGTGCTTGTTCACCTGAGAGATCAATTCAGCAAATGCCTTCTTGACCGCCGCTTTCGCGTTCGGGCCAGAGTCCTCAGCGGAGAGTTGCCCAGTAGGCAAGCGGAGATTCAATGACACAGTGCATCCCACTTTCGGGCCGGCGCCGCAATCCACAGTGCCGTGCAAATGCACAAGGTCAGGACTGAAGACTTTCAGCCTGCGTTCAAGCTTATCAACATGTTGTTGGATCTCATGTTCTACGTCGGCGGACTTGGCAGCTTTGAAGCTGATGTGCAAGTTCATCTGTGCCTCACGATGGGAGTTGGGTCCCTAAGGGCCAATGGACGAATCCGTTAAGACGGGATTTCGCTCCCGCCGCTTACTTGCTGAATGCAATCTTACTCCTGCCCAATAAGACGCGCGGAACGATAATTTGAGTTGTGCGATTTTTCCCGCTGCACTGGATTTGCAGCATAATCGGTTTCCGGTTTCCCATTCCCCGTTCCCCGTTCCCCCTTTCCCCGTTCCCCTTTCCCCGTTCCCCGTTCCCCGTTCCCCAAAAAAGTAAACCCTCTCAACACAAAGAACACAACGGACACCAAGAACACAAAATTAAAGATTGTGTCCTTCGTGTTCTTAGTATTCTCTGTGTTGAAAGGCGTTTGACTTGGTTCTGACTTCTAGAAACGAGAAACTAGAAACTAGAAACTCGATCTAAACGTTGATCGCCAGCGTCGCCTCGCCCCTGCTCACCGGGCGATACAACGTGTCCCGCTCCACCGGCTCGCGGCCAGCTTCGCGGATCAATCGCTCCAACTCACGTCGCGCCATGCCCTGCGGTGTGGTCGCGCCGGCATCGTGATAAATCTTTTCCTCGATGACCGTTCCGTCCAGGTCATCCGCGCCAAAGCGCAAGGCGATCTGGGCGATCTTGGGCGTGAGCATCTGCCAATACGCTTTGATGTGCTGGAAGTTGTCCAGCATCAATCGACCAACTGCCACTTGCTTGATGTCTAATAATCCGGTGGTCTTCGGCAAATGTTGCAACGGAGTGTTGTCAGGATGAAACGCCAGCGGAATAAAAGTCTGGAATCCGCCGGTCTCATCTTGCAGCGCGCGCAGTTTCATCATGTGGTCCACGCGGTCTTCATCGTTCTCCACGTGTCCGTAGAGCATGGTCGCGTTGCTGCGCATGCCGGCCTCGTGCACCTCACGCGCAATCTCCAGCCATTCGCCGCCATCGATCTTGTGATCGCAAATAATGTGCCGCACGCGGTCAGAAAAGATCTCTGCCCCGCCGCCCGGACAAGAATCCACTCCCGCATCTTTTAACCGCTTAATGGTTTCTTTCGTGCTCAACTTCGAACGCTTCGCCAAAAATGACCACTCCACCATGGTGAAAGCCTTCAGGTGTACTTGCGGAAATCGCTGCTTCAATCCGCGGACCAAGTCTTCGTAATATTCCAGCGTGAGATCAGGGTGCAATCCGCCGACGATATGAAACTCCGTCACCGCCTCTGAATACCCTGAAGCCGCCGTCTGCCACGCCTCTTCCAGCGCCATGGTGTAAGCGCCCAGCTGGTCTTTTTTTCTGCCGAAGGCGCACAGCCGGCACGCTGCCACGCACACATTCGTCGGATTAATGTGGCGGTTCACATTGAAGTAGCAAAGATTGCCGTTCAGGCGCTCGCGCACGTGATTCGCCAGCCAACCTACCGCCAGAATGTCGTGAGATCCGTAAAGCGCCAGCCCATCTTCCGTAGACAACCGCTCGCCTGCCATCACCTTTTCATGCACACGCTTGATGCGCGGGTCATTCGTCTCAAATGGATGTGTGTTCGCAGACACAAAAGGCTGCGCTTTTATCTCTGATTCGGCGATTTGCAGTGGGGCGGCGGCGTTAGACATAACCTTATGATTCTTTACATGATATCAGCTTCAATCCCCACTAAAAAACTATAGGACTAGCACCTATTGTCATTGCCCCACTTGCGCCGCGGGCGTAAAGTTATCCCACTCTCCAAAGACATTTGGTAAGCATGACCTCTCGCCGCCTGATCCTCGCTGCCGCATTTGCAGGCATTCTTGCGCGCGCATTTTTCATCTATCACTTCGGCACGAACGAACCCGGCCCGTTGCTCGGCGACCTCACCGATCTATTCATGGCCATCGGCGTCGCCGTGGCGTCATATTTCGCAATGCGGCGCTCCGAATCCCACTACACCCGCATGGTGTGGACTTTGGCCACCATTGCCTTCGCGCTCTACGCGGTCGGGCAAGGACTTGTCACTTACTACTATCACGTCCTCCATGCCACAGAACTTAGTCCATGGTTCAGCGCACAATTCCTCTTCTTTTGGGTAGTGCCACTATTCCTCGCCGTTCTCATCCGCAAAGACGCCACGGCTGATACTTTCGATTGGCCCCTCGCCTTCGACTTCTGCCAGGTCTTCATGGTCGCCTTGGCGCTGCATCTTTCTGTCTTCGCGCTTTCCGCAAACTGGCAGCACATGGGTCGCGAAATGCGCGTCTTGGAATGGCGTGCGCGTCTGTTCCGCGATGCCGTGGTCTTTACCGCGCTCTTCGCCAAGATCATCTTCTCCCGGCGCAAGACCCGGGATCTGTTCATGCGCTTCGGCGCCTTCTTCCTTACTTATGCGTTGGTGAGTGGCACATATCTCTACGCCGAAGTCGCTTTCAAATACGAATCCGGATGGCTCGATCTGCTGTGGAGTCTTCCCCGCATCATCATGATCTGGGGCGCAGTGTCGTGGACAGATGTTCCCTACACACCCGCCGAGATCGCGGCTCGTAGTCGCGATCGCCGCGGGCAATTGCCGTTGTACGTCGCGTCCATGCTCGGCCCGCTCATGGTCGCCATGATCGCTTTGCCCATGAGTCCTTATGCCCCGGTCATGGCCGGATTGCTCATCCTCGGCGCGTTTTCTTTCAGCGGCATTCGTCTGTGGCTTACGCAAAACATCCAAGACCGCGCTTCTCAGGAACTCCGCTCCAGCAGGCACCTTTTGGAGGCGCTCGTCCAAGGCACCACCGAAGCGATTTACATTCGTGATCTCGAAGGCAAGTACTTGCTTGCGAATCGCGCCGCGCGCAAATTGCTGGGCTCGGAGGAGATTGACGCTGTCGGCCGTACCAATGACGAGTTCTTCTCCGCCGAAAGCGCACGCCAAACGCGCGAGAATGACCTTGAGGTCATCCGCACCAATCAAGACCATGATCTCGAGCAAGCTATCAACATTAATGGCCGCACGCATGTCATGATGGCGAAAAAGAGCCCCTACCGTGACGCCTCCGGGACTCCCATTGGCGTACTTGGCATCGCTATCGATGTGACTGAGCGCCGCAAGATGGAGATTGAGCTCCGCCGCTCGCAGAGGATGGAATCCATCGGCACGCTAGCCGCCGGAGTCGCCCATGACTTTAACAATCTCATCACCGTCATCAAAGGCTACAGCCAACTGGTGATGGAAGATCCCACAGCGTCAACTGCACCTGCTCAGTTGAAGGAGATTGATGCCGCTGCAGGCAAAGCTGAATCTCTCACGCGCCAGTTGCTGGCCTTCAGCCGACAACAGGTCATGCAGCCGCGCGTCACAAATCTCAATGAGATCGTCAAAGGCATTGAAAAGATGTTGCGACGCCTGATCGGTTCAGACATTGAGTTCGTGGTGCTCCTCGCATCCACCTTACAGACCGTACGCGTCGATCCGGGACAGATCGAGCAAGTCATCATGAATCTTGCCGCCAACGCTCGAGACGCAATGCCGCGTGGCGGAAAGCTGACGTTAGCCACCACTAATACGTTCTTCGAGTCAAGCCGCTCGAAGGATGGCTTCTTTGCACCCGCCGGCAATTACGTCATGCTCTCCGTTACCGACACCGGCGAAGGCATGGACGAAACCACGCAAGCGCGCATGTTCGAGCCCTTCTTCACCACGAAGCCGGTAGGCAAAGGTACGGGTCTCGGTCTATCCACCGTCTACGGCATAACCAAGCAGAGCGCTGGATATATAAAGGTGCAGAGCGAAATAGGAAAAGGCACCAGCTTCCAAATATTCTTCCCGGCTCTTGGCGAACCCGCGGAAGTTCGGCATTCGATCCAGCATACGCAACAAATGGGTCGCGGCAACGAGACCATTCTCGTCGTGGAAGATGAAACCACCATCGCGGACGTGATCGCCACAGCGCTCACCCGCCGCGGTTATCAGGTCTTGCTCGCGCACAACGGCACGGACGCGCTTGAATTCGCGTCGACGCATAAGGGCGCCATCGACCTGATGTTGATCGACGTTGTAATGCCCAAACCTAGCGGACGCGAGATCGCAGACAAAGTGTGCGTGCTCCGCCCCGGCATCCGCGTGCTATGGATGTCTGGATACACTGATGACACTATCGTGCGTCACGGCATCCTTGAGCCCGATGTCAACTTCTTA
>JAICLA010000258.1 GCA_025927695.1 Terriglobales bacterium
ATCGGCGGCTTGCGCAGCCACGCAGCAACAGGCCGAAGCCCGTGCCTGGGGACAACAACGAGTCAGTGGCTAAACTTCTCGATCGCGAGTTCGGCACCACGATTGCCGACTGGCTGGTACAAGTGAAGAAAAACAATGAGATCATGGCTGTGCTGCTGACCGATGACATCCGCACCGCGCACCTGCCCGAACTCTTCACCGATCTGAATGACCGGCTACTCAATCCCCAACCACTGGATGCGCCGGTGAAGCAGCGGCTCTCCGCGAAGCTGCATGGGGTGCTACGGCGGCAACAGGGATACTCAGCAGCCATGATCGTGGAAGAATCTCGCATCCTTCAGGTGAGCATATTCAAGACGTTGCAAGCCAATCTTTCTATGTTGGATTTCAGCAATCTGCTGTTGGGCGTGATGAGCATCGCCGATGAAGTGGACACGCAACTCAGGCAAGCTATGGATTCCTACATCGCGGGCGGCCCGGATCCGCGGCGCGTCGATCGAGCGGCATGAGCGCTCAGTGAAAGTGTTCAATGCGATACAGAACTTGAAACCTCATAGGCTTAAGGTTACTCGCATGGAAGCAACAACCAGCTCCCCTGGAACATTAAAAGGAACCATTCGGATCGTGGTGGGCGACTACATCGCCGAAGTAGTGACGGACGAGAATGTCCAGCCCAACGTCTTTCACTGGTTCGTAAAGAGACTCGTCGGATTTGAAGTGGTGGTAGTCGGCGAGGAGGACTCACGTGAAGGTGCGCTGAAGGAAGCAGAAGACCACCTCAGCCGCCTGCGCGAATCTGATGGGGCCGGCCGTCTGGCGGAGCTTCATCATTCTGTCGGTGCATGATCTTCGTGTCTCTTTCCCACCGCACACTTTCCTGCTCGATTCACAAATAATCTCAATAATCAGCGTTCGTGTTCGATATTGAACAGAATAGTGGTTGGCGAACAAGTAACCTCTAGCATATGAAGCGACCCGAAGAGAGAATTCTTACTCCACCCCAGAAAACTACCGGCCCCTTGGATAATCCTTGCCCTACTTGCGGAGCAAAACATGGGGAGCCATGTGAACTGAACACAGGCCAACCGCGTCACCAGCCGCACATCGACCGGCGATTAGCGGCCACGAATTGATCAGTGAGCTGCATTGCTCAGAAGTCTGCGGCCATGACCGCTAGAGTGGATACAACACATAAGGAGAAACACATGACAGATCAAGTAAAGCCGATCGGCGATGCGAAGCCGGCGACTGAAGTAAAGGCGCCTGAAGCCGCCACCATCGGTTCAAACCCAGTTCATACCCCTGAAGTTGTCGTTGCACCTGCAAAAGCTCTCTAACCAGTTCGGGCAAGGATAACGGGTGAACGCTTACGTAGAGATACGTGGCGGTCATCCGTCTTTTTGTTTGTTCGATTGTCTACTGTGAGCCGTCTCGCGCCTGGATGGGAATGGCGAGAAGAGAACCGAGGGCTAGGGGCGGTTCGGGTTTTTCTGCCGCGCCCAGCCGTTGATAGACGGCCATGATATCAGCGTCACCGTCGGTGACTGGATTATCGCGTTGCACCGCAGGATGTAAGTTTGCTCGCAACGGCGAGATAGCCAACAACTCAGAGACAGTGTTGCGCAAGCGGGATATGCCGCCACCCTTGGCGAGGAAGGCATCCGCGATCACGCCGGGTGGCAGAACGTCTCCCCGGAACTCTCCGCTCATGGCGATGACCGGCATCCGGGGAAAGCGCGAGCGCAGGATCTCAAGCAGTTCGAAGCCAGACATCTTCGGCATGCGCAGGTCAGTGATAACCAGGTCCGGCTGGAACGCAGCGATAACTTCTAACGCAGCAGTGCCGTCTTCCGCGGTCTCGATCTGATAACCGAGTTCCCTGAGCGTCTCCGAGGTGACCTGCCGCACGGCTTCGTCGTCGTCAACGATCAGAAGCCGCGGAAGTTTTGCCGATAACGGCGCGGCGACTTTCGCCACGGGCGCCTTTGATATTGTCGAGGAGCTAGGGTCAGTCATGGAGCACGACATTCAGCAGCGAGCTGTGCACCTTGATGGCGCCGTCGTACTCGATGAATCCAAGCTTGCGGAAGCGGTTCATGAAAAAGCTCACGCGCGAGCGGGTGGTACCCACCATCTCAGCGAGCGACTCCTGGCTTATCTTGGGGATCACGACCTCAGGCTGGCCTTCCTTGCCGAACTGCGCCAGTTGCAGCAGCACGCGCGCCAGGCGCTTCTCGCTGGAGTTGAAGAGCTGGTCGATCAAGTCTTCTTGTACGCGCGCATTCCGCGCCAGCAGATATGTTACGAACACTTCAGAGAAGGCATGGTCTTCAGCGAGGACCCGCACCATCTCTTTCTTGCCGATCTTCAGCAGTGTGCAATCCGTCATGGCTAAAGCGGTCACAAGCCGCAGCGGATGTGTTGAAGCGATGCAGTCTTCTCCTACGAACTCTCCAGCGCCCAATACAGCGACGGTGGCCTCCTTGCCTTCAGCGGAGACTACACCAATCTTTACTTTGCCTTTTTGCACGTAAAAGATATGGACTGCGGGGTCACCCTGCGAAAAAATGGTGCTGTCCTTCTTATAGTCGGTAACGACCTTGCCGAGACCGGCGTCTTTCAAGAAGTCGGCGGCGCGAAAGCCTACTTCCTTGATCCTGCGGAGACCATCTGTGTTGGTGGCAATCGCGGCGGGAATGATAACGCCCACCGGCACCCGTTGGCTGCCGTTGGCCTTTGATGCGTTCCCCTTGTTTTTCGCTATGTTGGCTGTTGTTTTCATGGGAGGCGCCCGCAAGGCGGGCCCGCACCTGCCTGTATTAGACGCCCTTTACAAGCGCGAGGGTGTTCACTTTTGCTCAGTTTACGATTTTATCAGCATCGAATGAAAAGCACGGGATCACCACGGCCCCGCTGTGGAGTAGAAGTGCAATTTTGACCAGTTTTGGAACCGTCATGCTCATAGACTCGAAATATACATGGAGGGGAAATGGCCAAGCGGAGCAAGAATGATTTCGCTTCGAGCGGCTTCAACAAGAGCAGCTCGTCAACGGCGACGCGTCACTACGCCGATCGGGAAGTGGTGTTCACACAGGGTGATGCGGCGACCTCCATGTTCCGTGTGCAAAAGGGCCATGTGAAACTGACGATGGCCTCGACCGGTAAAAAGAATGCGGCCATCGCGATCCTGAGTGAAGGCGAATGTTTTGGCGAAGGATGCATGGTGGGAAGCGCCTTGCGGACCTACACCGCTACTTCGATCCATCGATCTACCGTGGATGAAGTGAGCAAACGCGCCATGACCCGCCGTTTGAATGACGAGCCTGCCCTGGCAAAACTTTTTATCGCATATCTGCTCCAGCGCATCGGGCGGGTGGAAGACGATCTGATCGATCAGCTGGTGAACTCCAGCGAGCGCCGCCTGGCACGCCTGCTGTTACAACTCGCAGAGTTCGGAAGTACCTCGCAAGAGCCCAAGCAGATGGTAGACGTGGACCAAGCTACGCTCGCGCAGGTGGTTGGCACCACGCGCTCGCGCGTGAGCCACTTCATGAATCAATTCCGCAAAAAAGGCTGGATCGACTACAACGGCAGCGTACACGTGAAAAAGGCGCTCCGCACTTTTCTGCAGAGCGCCAACGAACCAGTGGAATAGCTTCAAATCTATCGCGTGGCCCGCAATTGCAAGTCCTGATCTAGTTTGAAACTCAGGAGGGTCTCGGCTGGTATCTTCACCTGCTTGCCCTTGGTAAGGATCTCTGTGCCCGCACCCGCACCGGCCCCTACCGCAGCGCCGATCGCAGCGCCCTTGCCG
>JAICLA010000279.1 GCA_025927695.1 Terriglobales bacterium
CATGAATGCGGTCTATGGCAAGCATTTCCCCACGCCACCGCCGGCGCGCACCACGATCGAGGCCGCACGCTTGCCCAAGAACTGTTTGGTTGAGATTGATGTGATAGCTCTGGCGTGATCCCATGTTCGGGCAGTCGCGGTAGAGTCGCTAAGTCCTTTGTTTGGGGATATCTTCATATTTAACTATGTGTTCTATCAATAACTTACAAGGATATTTCGTGCTCAACATGTTGATTCTAAAAGTGTGACCATTAAAAAAGAAAACGCTCGATATCAACTAGTAAACACTCAAACATTGGTCCGGCATCCCACCACCCGTGATCCGCAAACTCAAGTCCGGCGAATATCGCCTCTACTCGCGCAAAAAAAATCCCAAGACCGGCAAGCGACGCAACTTAGGAACATTTAAGTCCATGGCGGCCGCAAAAAAGCACGAGAAAGACGTTCAATACTTTAAGCGCCACTGAATTACCCAGGAAATTTTGTAACAGCGTGGAACCTTGGGCCGTCATCCACGTATATACCCTAGACCTCCCTGGTCTGAATGAGGTGAACTATGCGTTCTCGCCTGCTCCTTCTTGCCTTGGCCGCGCTTGCCCTCTCTGCCACCGCATCTGCTGACGAATGGAATAAATCCTTTAGCCTTAACGGCAAGCCCGAACTTCACGTGAAGACCGGCGACGCCAACATCCGCGTGGAACCGTGGGACAAGTCCACGGTCGAGATCCAAGTCACCACACAAAATTGGAAGATTGGCGAAGATGGCCTGCAGATCACTGACCGTCAAAGCGGCAACGCCGTCTCGCTTGACGTACCCACCAACCGTAACGAATTCTACTTTGGGTGGAACAATCATCCGCAGCGGCGCGTGGACATCGTTGTTCACATGCCGGCCCTGGCACGACTTGACCTGCACACGCAAGACGGCAACATTGAAGTGCATGACATGAAAGGCGACTTTACCCTGAAGAGCGGCGACGGCAGCCAACAGATCGACCACATTGATGGCACGCTCGACGCCGGCTCCGGCGATGGAGAGATCGAAGTGACCGGACGCTTTGACAAGCTCAACCTGCGCAGCGGCGACGGCCGCGTAGAAGCGCGAGTGTTGCCTGGCTCAAAGATGGCCAGTGATTGGACAATGCGCGCGGGCGACGGCAACATTCACCTGCAGCTGCCGTCGGATTTTTCGGCTGATCTCGAAGCCCTCACTGGCGATGGCCGCATCGATTTCGAGTTGCCAGTTCGCATGACCGGCCGAATCAACGGAAAGACACTTCACGGAAAGATCGGCAATGGCGGTGCGCTATTGAACTTGCACACAGGGGATGGCTCGATCCGGGTAGAGAAGTTGGAAGGCTCGATCTAGGCCGTCAAGAATTAGTTGAAGAAATGAAAAAGCCTCTTGAAAGAGAGGCTTTTGTTTTCTCGAGAAACGGGAAACCCACAACCGGAAACGCTCTTAGCTGGCCTTCTTCACAGCCGATTTGCTGCGCACGACCGCCTTGGTGACTTTGCCGCTGCGGATGCAGCTGGTGCAGGCACGGATACGCTTGCTCACGCTGCCCACCTGAGCCTTCACGGGACGCAGATTCACATTCCAGCGGCGCTTGGTGATGTTGTTGGCGTGACTTACTTTGTTACCGAATTGCGGGCCTTTGCCGCAGATATCACATACTTGTGCCATGGTTCATGCTCCAAAACTTATTTCCAGCTCCGAACAAAAGCTCTTTCAGGAAGGCTCGCTGCAGGAGGGATAACTACTTGATTCGTAAGCTGTAAGTATACGTGAGATGTTGTAGACAGGCAAATTTCGCGCGGAATTTGCACCGCTCGCCGGCGCCAAACCCTCGAAGAGTCGGATTTATACTAGTAAATATGGCTTCCACTACGCCCGCGGCTGTCCGGGTTGAAAAGACCAGCGGAAAAGGCGTGGAGGTCGACTGGTCTGACGGCCACAAGAGCACCTTCCCGTTCCAATATCTGCGGGACGCCTGCCCCTGCGCCACCTGTGACGACGAACGCGAAAAGAGTGGCGCCGCAATGGGCGAAGCTCCGAAGAAGAAAGCTGCCGCATTGCCCATGTACAAAGAGCCGATGCGTCCGAACACGGCTACTCCCGTTGGCAAATACGCCATCGCGTTCGAATGGAACGATGGCCACCACAGCGGCATTTACTCATGGGAGTATCTGCGCACGATGTGTCCATGTGAAGAGTGCAAGAAGACGCGCGCCGAAGGCGGCAAGCTGGTGCCCGGTGGCAGCGGTGCGATCTTCGGATAGGTAACACTACAGTCACTTGAACTAGTGGGTTCGGTCTCTATACTGTCCCCATGATCCCCTCGCTGCGGCAAGTCTTCTTCCTTTCATTAGCAATAATCCTCACCCCTCCCTTGAATGGCCAAGCCAGGGGTAAAGTTTCTCAGGAAAAGGTTCTTGCATGGACCGTGGCGGGAATGACTAGAGAACACGCGCTTGCATACCTGCAAGCGCGCGGACTGGAAAGCACTAGCGACACGTTGATATCGGCCGTGACTTCAGCCGGTGGAAGCGATGCGGTGATCGCCTATCTTAGAAAGACTGATGCGCCGAAGAATGAGCCGACTTCCCCTGCCTTTGCGGCGCTTAATAAGGCCGCGCGAGCTATCGAGCGCAATGATTTAGAAGCCGCCTACAAGCATATTCACGATGCCTCGAACGCAGATTCCAAGAACGCGGAACTGCATTTTGCCGCTGCCGGGATATTGAGGAAGGCTGAAATTTGGGAGGAATCAGCAAAAGAATATCGCATAGTCATTCAGTTGGTGCCAGACTTGGTGGACGGCTGGCAAGGCTTGTCTTACGTGTATTACCGCGGCGGCAACGAACCTCAGGCAGCAGAGTACGCGCGAACCGCGATAAAAGTGGATCCAAATGACTCCGATTCTCACAAATTTCTGGGGCTGGCTCTCAGCGGGATGGACGACAATGACGGCGCCCTCAGAGAATATAGCGAAGCGCTACGGTTGGATCCTAAAAACGCGGCTGTCTACTACGACCGGGGGAACCTCGAAGAAGAAGCGAAGAAATATGACGAGGCCATCACAGATTACAAAAAGTCTATCGAGTTCGATGCAAACGACTACACGCATTGGTACAACCTTGGAATCGCCTATGCGCATAAAGACGATTTCACGAATGCGATCGCGGCATATCGGCGAGCAAAACTTCTCAATCCCAATTTTTTGGATGTGCGGCAAAACCTCGGTGCCACATACTGCGAACAGCAACGCCATGCGGAAGCGATAAGC
>JAICLA010000272.1 GCA_025927695.1 Terriglobales bacterium
AGCGCTTCGAGCGCCGGCGCGTTGTTTTTCTTTTCGTGCGGATATACGCGCATCATCAGCAATCCGGTGATGACGGCGATGTAGCTCACCGAGTTCGCGGCAAAGCACCAGCCCTCGCCGATGGCTGAGACAAGTAGTCCTGCAACTGCCGGTCCGACGATGCGCGCGCCGTTGAACATGGACGAGTTCAGCGCGATGGCATTGATGAGGTCTTCCCTGCCGACCATCTCCACGATGAACGCCTGGCGCGCGGGCAGATCGAACGCATTCACCGTCCCCAAACACGCGGCGATGATGATGATCTCTTTCACCGTGATGCGTCCGGTGAGCGTGAGAAATGCGTATGTGCCCGCAAGCGCCATGGCGCAGCTTTGCGTGGCGATAATGATGCGATGCCGGTTGAATCGGTCAGCAACGATTCCGCCGAGCGGCGACAACAAAAATACTGGTATCTGACTGGCGAATGCGGTCTTACCCAACAATAATGCGGAACCGGTGAGGCGATAGACCAGCCAGGATTCGGCGACGGTCTGCATCCACGTGCCAATGAGCGAGATCAACTGTCCAGTAAAAAAGAGACGGAAGTTGCGGTGCTTGAGCGCGCGCACCGTATTCGCGAATCGTCCGGGCATGAGGTAGTTGGATGCTAGGGAATTTGGAACGCCGCAATTTGAAATTGGCTGCATCGAAGCTCAGCCAATTTTGGCAATTACAAATTATGGCAATTACAAATTACTTCACCAGATGCCATTACGGCTAGTCGCGGGCCTACGGTGATATGATTTTCCGCAGTCCTCCATGGCCTCATCCCTGCTGCGACGACGAAGAGTCTGGGTACCGCTGGTGGTGCTGCTCGCCCTCGCGGCCATAGGCGCGGCGCTCTACCTTCGCGGACAGACCGCCCCAGAAGCCGCCCGTCTGCTTCCTGAATCTGACGCCGTTCTCTATTTCGACCTGAAGCCGCTGCGCACGTTTTCAGGATTCGGTTCGACGCCGGTGATGCATGATCCTGACTACGAGCAGTTCGTAAAAGATACAGGCTTTCAATTTGAGCATGATCTTGACGAAGCAGCCATTGCAGTTCACGCGCCAGAGCCGTCAGGCGACCCGCTGCATCCTGACGCGAAGGAGCGGCGTTTCTCGCAGGTCCTGATCGGCACATTCGATACCACCAAAGTCACGCACTATTTGCACAAGCTGGCGAGCGATGTGGAGCGGTATCGTGACACGGATGTTTTTCTCATCCCGCACGAAGGCCGCAAGGTGCGCGTAGCCATCCTTACCTTTGACACGGTCGCCGTCTCAAACACAGCGGACGACGCCAACATCAAAGGCATCATCGATCGCTTTCGGCAGATAGCGCTGCCGTTCCGCGGGTCGTCACTGGTGAAGGGATACTACCGTCACGTGCCCCTCGGTGCGACCGCATGGGCGATCTTGCGCATGAAGACGCCGGACGGACAGTCGGTTACATTGCCATTGCCGAATGGAATCGGCTTCACGTTGCCAAAAGACACAGTGACGGTTGCGTCGCTGCGCTATCTGGGAAGCATATCCTTCAAGACAGAAGCCTTTACCACCAGCGAAGCCGACGCGAAAAAACTGACCGACTCGGTCGGCAATTTCCTGATGCTGTTCCACTCCATCGAAGTCAACACGGATCCCTCCGGCGCTGATAAAGATGTGAAGGTGTTCTTTGACAGCATCAAGGTTGAGCAAAATGGAACACGTGCTGTGCTGACCGCTGATCTTCCCATCGGATTCGTGAAGAAGTTAGTTAGCGAAGGTCCCGCGGTGGAAGCGCCGAAAGCGTCTGCGCCAACAGAGCAGCCGAAGACCAGCAAGCCGGAAAAGAAAAGATCTCACAAAAAATAATCGGCCCCAAGATGTGAGGCCGATCGTTATTCATAGAATCCTTTCTGTTCTTACTGCACTGGATTCTTCAGTATCGCCGCCAATGCAGTCGCCCGCTTGGCATCGTTTTGATCAGAGACGCTGGAAGCCTGGCCTTCTAACTTCGCGCCGAGCTCTTTCAGCTTGTCCGCCTGCTTGCCTTTAAGGTGTGCCTTGTCTGCCTTGTCAATCTGGCTTTGCAGTTCAGAGATCTCATTTGCGGGTATCGCGTTCGAGCGGGAGAGTTGGTCGAGATACGCACGCGCAACCACGAGTTTTGCAGGCCACGTATAACGCTGCTGGTCCTGCACGTTAAGCTCGTCATAATGCACCAAGTTGGCGGCGGCGATCTCATTCGCAGTCAGTTCTTTCGTGGGCACCAGCTTGAACACATCCAGACCGCGCGCGATCTCTGAACCGTAGATGTAACCGTTGTACCAGTACGCGGACCACATGCCACCCAGCATCAGGTTGTTCGCATCGAGCGGACCACGATCGTAGTAGGCCAACTCTTTCGGATGCGCGGCATCGGTGAAGTCCACGATCGAGATGCCGCCCTGGTACCAGGCCTGCGCTTCTATGTCGCGCCCGGGGACCGGAATAAGAGAACCGTTATGCGCCACGCAATTCTCTGTGTCAGTCTGCGCGGCAGGCATCTTGTAATAACTTACGAAGCCCAGCTTACCGCCGGTGAGATTGAAGATGGCGTCGGCGCCCCAGTTCATCGGGTCCTGTGTGCGACAGCGCGGCTGAAGTCCGCCACCCCATTCGTCAGTGAACAGAACTTTGGTGCCGTCATTATTAAAAGTGGCGGAGTGCCAGTAGCTGTAGTTCGGATCGTTCACTGCATCCAGGCGCACGGGATGAACAGGATCTTTGATATTAAGCAGGATGCCGTTTCCTGAGCATGCGCCGGCGGCCATCCCAATGGCGGGATAGACCGTGATGTCGTGGCATTGATTGGTCTCGGCAGGTTTGTCAGCGGGTTTGTCATGATTGCCGGCGTTGAGCAGGCCATTGATGGCTCCAGTGCGGGCATCCATGAACACCCGTGGCTGGGAGACGATCTTCGCATCCTTCGGTGACGCTAGCGGGACCTTGATCACGTCGATACGGAAGAGCGAAGTGTTCGGGTCCTGGTCAGGCTTCTCGCCGGAGCATCCGGCCAGCTCTTCAGCGGGACGCACGAAGCTGGTGCCGGAAACGTAGATGTACACGTCGTCTTTGTCATTGGGATCGATAACCAGCGTGTGCGTGTGCGAACCGCGGCAAGTCTGCACTGCGGCTACTTGCTTGGGGTTCTTGATCTTCGAAATGTCAAAGATGCGAACTCCGCGAAACCTGTCAGGACTCGCCGGCGGCACACGCCGCTCGCGCTCTTGACCTGCCGGGGGCGGAGGCATCGGCGGGAAGCCTTGCGTGCTGCAATCTAGGCGTCCATTCGGCTGCTCGACTGACATGAAGAGCAAGTTCTTATAGACAGAGACATCGCCTTGTCCGCCAGGGCAGACTAATGACGTGATGACAAAGGGCTTCGATGGGTTAGAGATGTCGAAGAGATTTATCCCGTAGAAATTTCCT
>JAICLA010000311.1 GCA_025927695.1 Terriglobales bacterium
AACAATCACACCTTCCCCATAGCCAGGCGCACGGCAACGCATTCCATCGAAGAATGAAGCAGCTCGCCCAACGGGGAGCGTTTCGGAGATTTTGGTAATTGTGGGAAAGCTGATTTGCAAGATTTTCGGATGTAGATTCCGGTGCGTACCTGGGCCAATGCTGCTGCGGTGTTGCCGCTGCGGATTCGAGTGTTTACCGTCTGTTCCGGTAGATCTCTATTTGATAAATCTGGCAGAGCGGAACTAAGCGATGGCTGGAAAATCCACCTACGACCAAACGATTGCCGACCGCATCTGCGAGCTGCTGGCGACCACAGAGCATGGCCTGAAGACCGTGCTGGCGCAGATCGCCGAAGAGCGCGGCGACGCGCCGTGTGTGATGACTGTATGGGCGTGGGAGAAAGCGCGACCTGAGTTTCGCGAGCAGATGAAGGAAGCGCGGGACATGCAAGCGCAACTGCTGCATGATGAGGCGCAGGAAGTGGCGCGCAACCCGCTTATGGGCATTATCGAGAAGACCGTAATCAAGCCCGACGGCCGCGAAATTCATACGACCTGCAATGACAACGTAGAGCGGTCGAAGTTGCTGGTGCAGACGCTGCTCAAGCGCGCCGGCCAGCTTGCGCCGAGCAAGTATGGCGAGAAGGTGGCACTCGAACATTCAGGCGCGGTCGGTGTGACGCTGCTCAACGATATTCCCAGACCCAACCGTGACTGAAGGCTTTGAGCGCGCCGTAGTCGATCTACGCAAGTCCTACTCGCCGTATCCGATGCAGCGTGAGTTTCATGCGTCTTCAGCGCGGTATCGATTCTTAGGCGGGGCGGCAGGGCCAGGCAAGACCACAGCGATGCTGATGGAGAACCTGATCACCGTCAACGAGTTCAACCTTGACGATGCCAAGCAGGTCCAAACGTTGTTCTTGCGTCGCACGCAGCCGATGCTCGAAAACACGCTGGTGACGCGGTTTCGCGAGAAGATTGACCGCTCGCTGTACAAGAAGTTCACAGAGAAGCCGTTTGAGGTTCTGTGGCTCAATGGAGCGTTGACCCGGTTCGGATCATGCCAGTACGAAGACGATATCTTTGGCTGGCAGGGTCAGTGGAAAGACGTTTACTACGATGAGGTCTGCGAGTTCACGTGGAAGCAATGGAATGGGATTGCGCCATGGAATCGCTGTTCGGTCAGCAAAGACGCAAGACGGTTGGGAGCGGGCAATCCGGTAGGCGTAGGGACAACCTGGGTACGGCCAACGTTCGTCGATCATCGCCCGTGCGATGAGATGGACGCGAGCCAGCGAAGGCAGTATCGCGCGGAAGATTACGCATTCTTTCCCTGCACATATCTGGATAATCCGATCTATGCGAATGATCCGATATTCATTGCCGGGCTGATGAGCCTTCCGGAAGCGCTGCGCAAGGCGCTGATGGATGGAAGTTGGGACGTGACCGGCGGCTACTTCACTGGTGCATTTGACCGAGCCTTGAACGTGATTCCGGCAGAAGAGTGGAACCCGCAACCGTGGCATCGGCAATGGATATCGGGCGATTGGGGCTTTGAGCACTGGACCGCGTTGTACCGGCACTACATGGACGATTTCGGCGTGATTCGCACCGGGCGCGAGTTGATGATTCAGCATCACGACCCCGAGATGCTGGGCGAAAGGATTATTGCATGGCTGGTAGACGACAAAGGCAATTTCCCGAAGATACAGAGCTTTCCATTCAGCCACGACGCATTTGCCAGTACTGCCACAAAAACCTTCGGAGCTACCTCGAACTCTGTTGCGATGAGATTAGGCGGCGTGCTCAGGCCATACGGGATTCCGCTGCCGCTGAACTCCGGCAAAGACAAGCTGGGGCGCGAACAGACGATGTACAACCTGCTCCGCAAAGAAATTTCAGGCGGCGGCCAAAAGGTTCGCAACTGGCTCATCTGCGAGGATTGCCCGAAGCTGATTGACTGCCTGATTGCCGCGCCGAGGGATGACAAGCGGCCCGAGATGATTGCCGAGTTTTCGGGCGACGATCCATTGCAAGGCGCGGGCTATGGCTTGTATCACATCGTTGGGCGACCGGCGGCAATTCCGCATGACGAGCAGGTTAGACGCGAGCTTGCGGCCACTCCGGATCCGGTGGCGAATTACCTGATCCAGTTGCGCGAGCACACGCGGCAAGAGAAGCAGGCGCAAGGAGGCAATTGGTGGGAATAGCGTCGAGGGCCGAGATCGTGAAGTATCCGTGTGCCGTCTGCGGCGCTAAATCCGGAGAACAGTGCGCCGACACCAAGGCTTTGTTTGGTGAGCCGGAGAACCATCCGATACGAC
>JAICLA010000313.1 GCA_025927695.1 Terriglobales bacterium
CGACTCGCGGCGTGTTCCATGTAGATGGTCTGGGCGAACTGGATGTGGATACCGCGTACGCGGGTTTCAGTCGCCGCACCAAGAAAGATGATTCCGGTGAGTGGCGAGTGTTCGCCATGCAGTATCACGATGGACGGCGGAAGTTGAAGGCTGACAATCGCACAGCACCGGACCGCGCTGATGACATAAACAACATCCGCATTGGGACTTTCGGCGGGCACGTCGTGCAGACGTTCGCGCTTGGACAAGATGCCAAGGGGAAAAAGGGTAAAGACGGCACGGTCGACCTGCTGGGTTGGGGCGCAGGGCAGATCGGCCACTGGGGAGACCTGGACCACACCGCATGGGCGCTGGCGCTAGAGGGTGGATATCAGGTGCCGGTGAAGTGGCGTCCGTGGCTGCGCGTGGGATGGTCGCGTGCGAGCGGCGACAAGAACCCTAACGACGGCACGCATGGCACGTTCTTCCAGATGCTGCCCACGCCGCGCATCTACGCGCGCTTTCCGTTCTACAACCAGATGAACAATGACGACGTGTTCGGGGAGCTGGTGCTGCGCCCGAATAAGACGATCACGATCCGCAGTGATGTTCATTCGTTGCGTTTGGCTGAAGCGACGGACCTCTGGTACGCGGGTGGTGGCGCGTTTGAGAAAACCAGCTTCGGATACGCCGGACGGCCCAGCAATGGCTTCACGAGCTTAGCCACCGTCTTCGACGTGCAGGCCGATTGGCAGGTAACACCGCACTGGATCATCACTACATACGTGGGCGAGGCGCGCGGCAAGAGCGTGATCAAGGCAATCTATCCGGCGGGCGCGAATGCGGCGTTTGCATTCACGGAAGTCACGTACAACTACTGAGAAGTCCGTTTTCGGTTATTGGTCGTCGGTTATCGGTAAGAGCAGTATTGCGAAATTTTCTACCGAGAACCGAAAACCGATAACCGACAACGCCGAGCTGACGGCATGCAATAATCAAACTGCATGTTCGCCCGCAAAGTCCGCATCACCTACAACAATGAACCTTGTCCGCTGAAGTGGCTGGACAATTTCTCCATGCGTAACTTCACCAATGATGCTGTCTTTGATGACACGCTTCCGGTGGCTGATGGTGAGATCGAGATCGGCGCGCGCGTGCCTGTAGATGGCTTGAAAGCAGCGATGGAAGACTGGTTCGTGAAGAAGGGCTACATCAAGAGCGGCGAACAGCTGATGTTGAACGTCGGCTCTTAATCGCCGCGTATCACTTCGCGGCGTTCATTCTCTTTGCGCCGGGTGGCGGTCTGAATGTTGCCGTCGTGCGTGACCTTCATGATCATCAGCACTTTGTCGTCAGTGTACTTGCCGCTGATAGCGAACTGGTTGACCTCGGCGAGCACCGCGTCCACGATGCCTTGCGCATTCTTCCCACGGTGGTCTTTCACGCAGGAAGCAAGCCGTTCTTTGCCGTATTCGTCTTCCTGAGCGTTGCACGCTTCAAGAATGCCATCGGTGCAGGTGATGAGCACGTCACCGGGATTCAGCTTCACTGAGCCGCGGCGATAGTCCGCGGAAGGGAAGAGACCCACTACCGTGCCGCCTTCTTCGAGTAGTTCGTATTTGCCGGTCTCGCCGTGGACAAGGATTGGAGGCACATGTCCGCAGTTGATGTAGTGCAGGCCGCTGCGGCGGGTGTCTACCAGGCCGAGGAAGCAGCTGAGATATTTTTCTGACTTGGTATCGTTGAACATCATCTCGTTCAGCGAAACCGCCAGAACTTCAAGTGAGTGCAGATGCATAACCAGCGCACGTAGCGTGGCTTGCAGGTTGCTCATCACGAGCGCCGAGCCGACGCCTTTGCCTTCGACGTCTGCAATAACAAGCAAGAGCGACTGCGGTCCAAGGCTGAGGAAGTCGTAATAGTCGCCTCCCACTTCAAAACAAGGCTCATTGAGTACGGCGATCTCAAATCCGGGGACGACGGGCGGCTGATCAGGCAGCAGGCTGCGTTGGATGCTGCGCGCCAGTGCCAATTCCTTTTCCAGGCGCTGCTTGATAAGCGCGTCGCGATGAAGGCGGGCGTTTTCGAGCGCCATGGCGATGTGTCCGCTGAGTTTGGAGAGGAATTCTTCGTCTTCTTTGGTGAATGCCGGACCGGTGGTCTTATTTAGCAACTGGATCACGCCCACGATCTCATTCGTGTGATGGCGCACCGGCAGGCAAAGAAGAGACTTTGTCTTGTAATTGAACTTCTGATCGAATCCGCGCTCGAAGTAGGGAAGC
>JAICLA010000250.1 GCA_025927695.1 Terriglobales bacterium
AATTCGCCTAATGCTTTTTGTAACGCTGCATCCATGCCGGGTGTCTATTCCAAGGGGAAGAAACTGTGGTTGAGAACTACTTAATTTAACAGTGTGAAAGCGCGAGTGTCAACGCGCGCGGGCGTGCGCCAACGCATTTATTCGGCAGGGATTAGGGATATTTTGTTTCGCAGTGGAAAACTGCGGCTTGCACGCTCAGGCAGCCTCTTTCTTCTTTCCGTAGAGTCGCAAGTCGCCGGCGCCTACATGCGCGTGCAACGTGTATCTTCCAGTTCCGTTGAGGCGAAGGTGATTGTGAAATCCTTCCTTGGTGGTGTTGAAAGCTTCAGCAGTGAGGTCGCCGATACTCACGGAGGCATCGACAGGACCGTATGAGGTCGGGTCGCCCACATCAAGATTTATGTCTCCTGCGTGGCTGGCGATATCTTTGTCACCTTCTATGCCTTCGATGTTGAGGTCGCCCGCGGTGAGGCGTACATACAAGTTCGTAGTTGCGGGAACTTCAATGATGACGTGAACGTCGCCGTTGTCGGGCGTCCTGACGTTGAGTTTTGCTTTCTCTGCGTCGCCGGAGAGATCGACTTTTACTTTGTCCAGCTTTGACGATCTCGCAGTCCATTCCACATGGATCTTGTCTTCGCTGCAACGGCGAATCTGATACTCACCCGCTTGGAGGTGCATTTCTATGTGTCCGCCGCGAGAGAAGGCGCGTTTCAGTACCTGAGTTTGGTCAGCAGAATGTGCGTTTGAGGCTACGGGAATAGCCGTTACTAAAAGGCTAACTGCAAGGAAGGAAAGAGTTTTGCGCAGCAAGGGGCACCTCGCGTTTCATCTACAAGTTAATACGCGAATGACCGCGCTAAGGTTCCTCAAATTAAACTAAGGTGTTGGCTTGACTTGGGATGACAGAGGCGTAGACTGTTCATATCACCTCCGATCCATTTCGGATCGAATGGGCCTGTTGCCAAGGAAGTGTCACCGCTCTTTGGCAATAGGCCCATTTAATTTGAGCGGCTCTGCAGGCGTGAGCGAAGCGGGAACCTGCACGCGAAATCCTGAGCATAGCGAAGGATCCGGATTGCGAAAATCGCCGGAATTTGTAATAGCCAAAATTTAGAGGTGCTTAGTTTTTTGCTTCTTACTTCTTTCCTGGAATTTTTCTAATCCACGCAGATAGCTTTCCGGCGCTTGCACTTCAAGACGTACTTCATCACCTTGGAATTCGCGCAAGAGAATCTTCGCCGTGGCCTCCAGTTGCGCCAAAATTCGGCCTTCACTTTGTGGAATGCGCAGCTTCATGCGGACTAACGGGTCATCAGTGAGCAATGCGTCGATTTTTTCCAGCAGCTCCTGAAGGCCGGTTCCCTTCAACGCGGATACGTAGATCACATTGGGCTCCTTGCGGAGAACAGCGAGTTCTGATGGCATGAGCAGATCGGCTTTGTTCATCACGCGAAGAGTCGGTTTATGTTTCGCGTCCAGTTCACTCAAGACTTTCTCTACCTGTGAACGTTGCTCCTTGGCGATATAGGCCGGCGCTGAGGCGTCGCTCACATGCAGTACGAGCTCTGCGCGCTGCACTTCTTCTAAAGTCGCGCGGAACGATGTGACTAGACTGTGCGGGAGGTCGCGGATGAATCCGACTGTGTCTGACAACAGAATCTTTTTCTTCGATGGCAAAGTGACGCCGCGAAGTGTGGGGTCGAGCGTGGCAAACATTTTTGACGATTCCAGCACGCCTGCCTGCGTCAGCGCGTTGAATAATGTTGATTTGCCGGCATTGGTATAACCCACGAGCGCGACGGTTGCAACCGGAACGGATTCCCTGCGCGAACGCTGTTGCGAACGAACCCGGCGGACTTCCTCAACTTGCTCTTTGATGTGGCGCATGCGGCGCGCGATCTTGCGGCGGTCTGTCTCAAGTTGTGTTTCGCCGGGTCCGCGGGTGCCGATGCCGCCGCCGAGTTGTGACATCTCGATGCCGCGTCCTGCGAGGCGCGGCAGCATGTAGTCCAGTTGCGCGAGTTCGACCTGAAGTTGGCCTTCACGCGTGCGCGCGTGCTTAGCGAAGATGTCCAGGATGAGTTGCGTGCGGTCGATCACGCGAGTCTCAACTTCTTTTTCGATGTTGCGCTGCTGCGAGGGAGAAAGATCGTGGTCGAAAAGAATGAGATCGGCCTGCGCCGCTTTCGCTGTGGCAGCGATCTCTTCGAGTTTGCCTTTGCCGATCAGCGTGGCAGGATCGGGTTTGTCACGACGCTGGCTAAATTCGCCCACGACGCTTGCGCCTGCGCTGGCTGCCAGCTCGCGAAACTCCGCCAGCGATTCTTCCAGGCTGTAGCCGGCGGAGATGTCGTCAGAATCATCCTCCTGATCCTTATCGGCCGGAGGATTCTTGCGCGAAGCGTCTCGGGCTAAGCGTGCATGCGCGAGATTGGCGCGGCGTCCGGAGCGAAATTCGATGCCGACAAGATAGACGCGCTCGGGGCCCTCGCGGGCGGTCGTGTGCCCCTGACTGCGTGCGGTCTTTTGTTTATGCGCAGCCTTGTTTGCCCAGGAATCTTTCGGGCCGGGAATAGCTTATTGCCCCGAACCGCTGGTGCCCGTAGCTGCGGCCGGTGCTGAGACGGTCGAAGGGCCTTGCCGTTCTGAAGATTGCGAACTGGTGTGGCCGCCGGTGTGATGAATGGCCTTGCCCAGCACAACGGTGGAGATGGCGTGCTTGAAGATCAGTTGCTCTTGGTTGTTGCTCTCAAGCACCACGGAATATTTATCAAACGAGCGGATGCGGCCCGTAAGTTTGACTCCGCTGAGCAGATAAACGGTGATAGGCGCCTTATCTTTGCGCGCCGAATTAAGAAAAGTGTCCTGGATATTTTGCGCCGGCTTCGTTTCCATTTTGCCGATCTCCTCAACAACCGCTTTGCGCGATCGTTTGCTATCGCATCCTTAGATGCGGAATAGGGAAAACGATACGGGGAGTGGCGCACTTTTTCAATAGCGCCCGTCCCAACAAAATGTCTATATATAAAGACGCGTCCGGGCGCATAAAGGCAGCAAGGCGGTGATGATGTGCACATGTTAAGATTCCGTAGCGCATCACCCCTTGGCCTATGAAAAAGGCGACCGCCGCAGCCACCAAACCGGCAAAATCTGTTCGACCCTCCGCGAAGAAGCCGCGCGCCGTGCCCATGCTGGACCTTTCCCGGCAGTATGAAGCCATAAAGAAAGATGTGACCAAGGCGATCAACCGGGTGTGCGCGTCGCAACATTACATCCTTGGCGAAGACGTAACGCATTTTGAGAACGAAGCGGCGAAATTCCTGGGGGTGAAGTACGCCATTGGATGCGCGTCAGGTACGGACGCCATTTGGCTCGCGCTGATCGCGGCCGGCATCCAGCCGAGCGACGAAGTGATCACCACACCTTTCAGTTTTTTTGCCACGGCCAGCACCATCGTGCGGGCGGGAGCTAAACCGATATTCGTCGATGTCGATCCGGAAACGTTGAACATCGACCCGAAGTGCGTTGAAGACCGGATAAGGCGTTTTGCGTCGTCAAAGATCAAAGGCATCATGCCGGTACATCTTTACGGGCAATGCGCGCAGATGGATGAATTGAATCGCATCGCCTCAGACCACAAGTTGAAGATCGTGGAAGACGCCGCGCAGGCGTTCGGCGCTACATGGCGCGGAAAACCCGCGGGTGGATTGGGGACGGCGGGCGCATTCAGTTTCTATCCGACGAAGAATCTGAGTTGCTACGGTGATGGCGGTCTCATTACCACGAATGATGAGAAGGTAGCCGCGCACTCGCGTTCACTGCGTGCTCATGGCAGCACCAAGCGCTACTACCACGATGAGATCGGGTGGAACAGCCGGCTGGATTCCCTGCAGGCTGCCATCTTGAATGTGAAGCTGAAGCA
>JAICLA010000203.1 GCA_025927695.1 Terriglobales bacterium
ATCTTGCGTGAGGGAGCGGGTGAAGTGCAGGTCGGCATCACTGTGGGCCGTGTGCTCGGCGGCGCCGTCGATCGCAACCGCATCAAGCGCCGCATGCGTGACGTGGTTCGGCATCAACACGCAGCCCTGAAGAGCGCTCTGAGCGCTCGTGGAATTTCCGCACAGATCGTCATTAATCCGAAGAAATCTGTTCTCACCGCCGACATCGCCACACTGCGTGCCGAAGTCGAGCGCGGATTCGGAATCATCGCCGCGGCCAACATCTCTCAGAAGCCAGGAGACGCGCGCACGAAATGACCTTCCGCCCGCGTACCGTTGCCCAATCGCTGATCCGCCTTTATCAAAAGGCATTTTCACCCGCGCTGCTTTCAACTTGCCGCTTCACGCCGACCTGCTCTGACTATGCACTCGAAGCCATCGAGCGTCACGGCGTACTCGTCGGCGGAGCATTGGCGGCATGGCGCATCGCGCGCTGCAATCCGTTTACACACGGCGGGTTTGATCCCGTGCCTGTGAGTCTGAAACACCATCAAAACCGTATTCATTCAAGAGAGATAGAGAAGCCCATTGCCTGAGATAAAAAACCCCCAACAGGACGGCAACGACTTCCAGCGAATGCTGCTGGTATTTGCGCTTACTTTCATCGCTATCGCCGCCAGCCAGTTCCTGCTATCGAAGTACGGACCCAAGGCACCACCAAATCCAGCTGACAAAGCCGCCGAACAACAGCAGGTCGCACAGAACCAAAACTCCGATACGCCAGCCTCAACAACTCAGACAAAGGGAGCGCCCCAGACGGGTGCCCCACCTGCGCGCAGTTCGCAGGTGGGAACGACAAAAGGCAGCACTACGGCGTCTGCCCCTACTCCCGCCATCACCAAGCAAGCCTCTGCCGAATCCACCACCGTCATCGAGAACGACCTCTACAAGATCACCTTCACCAACAAAGGCGCACAGGTCACTTCGTGGATACTGAAGAAACATCAGGACGATTCCGGCAACCTGCTTGACCTCGTCAATCCGCGCGGCTCCGCGGCCTTTGGATATCCGCTATCGCTTTTCACATACGACCCCGCTCTGCGCGCCAAGCTGAACTCCGCGCTCTATGTCCCCAGCGCAACCAGCGGCGAACTCAAAGCCCCAGCCGACATTACCTTTGAATATGCCGGCGACGGCCTCGTAGTCCGCAAGAGTTTCCACTTCGATCACAGCTATGTAGTAAAGGTGGAGACTTCAGTTCAGCAAGACGGCAAGGAAGTCACGGCATTCCCAGCTTGGCCCGGCGGATTCGGCGACCAGACCAATTTGCCCGCCTGGGCCTCAGAACATCTCGACTTCCTCGCAGGCAGCAAAGTCGAGCGTCAAGCTGCGAAAGAGGGCGGCTTCTTCTCCTTCCTCACCGGCGGACGCAAGGCCATGCCCAACGGCAACACTATCTTTGGGCCGTTCCACTGGGCGGGCGCGGTGGACCAATACTTCGGCGCGGTTTTCCTACCGGATGATCCCGCGAACGCCGCCATGGTGCAGTTTCATGACGTGATCCCGCAGAACCCGAATGAGACAGACCCAGCCAAGCGCAAGTCAGAAGTTTTTGACGTGCTCGGCCTCGCGGTCGGCAACCTGAAAGGCGCAACAACAGAACGCTTGTTCGTTGGCCCCAAAGCGGTGGACGTACTAGGCGGCGTTCGTAGCTACAGTGATGGATCGCCCGCAGCCTCGGTCAACGGCAAAGTCTCTGAGCCCGACGGTCCATCGCTGGAAAACATCATCGACTTTGGCACCTTCGCCATAATCGCCAAGCCGCTGTTCATCTGGCTGAATTGGACACACGACCACTGGATCCCGAACTGGGGTTGGGCCATCGTGTTCCTCACCATCGTCATCAACCTGGCCATGTTCCCCATGCGCTACACCGGCATGAAGTCGGCGCTGCTGCAGCAGAAGATCGCACCGGAACTCAAGGCCATCAATCGCAAATACGAAGGCCTCAAGCTCACCGATCCCCGACAGCACGACAAGCAGCAAGAAGTAGCTGCGCTGATGAAGCGCGAAGGCATCAACCAGTTCGCCGGATGCCTGCCTCAACTTATCCAGCTGCCGTTCCTCTGGGCCTTCTACACCATGCTGGCCACGGTCAACGAGCTGCGCCACGCGCACTGGCTCTGGATCAAAGACCTCTCATCGCCTGACCCGTGGAAGCTGCTGCCCATCCTTATTGTGGTGACCATGTTCCTGATGCAGCGCGCCACGCCCATGGCCGGCGTCGATCCGTCACAAGCCAAGATGATGCAGGTGATGATGCCCATCATGTTCGGCGGTATCAGTTGGTCATTAGCGTCAGGGCTCGGCGTCTACTGGATCACCGGCACGCTCGTAGGCTGGGGCCTGCAGATCATCATGAACAACACGCCCATGGCCAAAGAGATCCGCGCCCACCTGGCCAAGCGGGCTGCCAAGAAGAATAAGTAGCAGTTGCAAGTTGCACGATTCATGAAACGGCTTACCACGGAAAAAAACGAAAAGACAGATAAGAGACGATCAGGCTTTTAAGGTCTTAACCCCGAATTGCTTTATCGTCTTTTATCTGTTCTTTCTCTTTTTCCGTGGTAATCCTTTGGTTTTCGCGTGCAACGTGCAACCGTGCAACGTGAAACGCACGGTTCCCGTTCCCTCAATTACAATACTTAAGCCATGCCTCTCACTGACAAAGTAGCCGCCGCCAACAAGATCAATGACCTGCTCAAGGCCATGCTCGCTAATTCCGGGCTGCGCCTGAAATACCGCATCGCCGTGAATCCGCCGGCGGCAAAAGAATCGGAAGACAAAGCCGAGATCACCGTGGACATCGCCGGACCGGACTCAAGCATGGTCACCGCACGCGGCGCCGAGCTGCTCAACGCCATGGAACATCTCGCGCTCAAGGCCATCCATCTTGATCATGAAGACCATGACAAGCTCAGTTTCGACTGCAAGAACTTTAAAGTCATGCGCCGCCAGGAATTGCGTCAAGCTGCGGAAGTGGCCGCCGAGCGCGTACGCAAGACCAAGATGCCGTACGAGTTCGCACCCATGAACTCGCGCGAACGCCGCTTAGTGCATCTGCACCTGGCCAACGAGACCGACCTCAAGACGGAATCCAGCGGTGAGGGTTCTCGCCGGATGGTCGTGGTCTATCCCAAGGACTACAAGGTGAACTCGGCTCCGCGCAAGCCGTTCGGAAGACGTAGATAGTTGTCATTCTGAGCACGCTCCTCGCGCGAAGAATCCCCTGGCTCTCGAAGCGAGTTGTTCGAAGCCGAACGGGACCTCTTTTTTTTTGTAACAGGTGACCATCTCCCTAACCACCTTACAGTTAGGAGTCGAAACCAGAGATCGGAATGCTCCTATAATTCCCGTCCATGAAGCTCTTTGCCGCCATCCTGCTGCTTCTCTGCTCCGCCAGTGCCCAGCAATTCTCTTCCGATCCCTACATCGAAGACTTTCACCAATTGTTGTCAGAAATGTCAGTGCACTACGCCAACCTCGAGTGGGTGGCCAATGATCGGCGCACTGATCTGCCCAAACTGATCGCCCGCACGGAAGAACGCCTGCGCAATGCGCGGTCAGACGAAGAAGCGCATCGCGCGTTCACGCGGTTCATCAACGCACTGGGCGATGGCCACTTAGAGATCCAATGGCCGCGGCCTTCAGCTTCACGTCAGAGCTCCGCTGCGCCGGAACAATCTTTCTGCGAGCGCATGGGCTATGACCAGCAAGACAACGATGGTGGCGTAGATTGGTCCAGCTTTCCCGGATTCAAACCGGTGCAAGATGCAGACGCAGTTGATTTCCCGGGCGGCCTGGTGCATTTGAAAGGTACCACGATCGGCGTTGTTCGCATCGGCCTGTTCAGCGAGCATTCGCACATGGCGCTTTGCCATCAGGCTCAGAAAAAGTTGGCTAAATCAGACGACGCACCATGCACCGACGCTTGCGAAGACGATTTTGAGTTCGCCGTCGCTGACTTACTTACCGCCGCTCTCGAGCGCAGGCTCCACTCGCTTCGCGCCGCGGGCGCAACCCATATCCTCATCGACATCACCGGTAATGGTGGCGGCACTAACTGGGTACAGCCTGCCGCGCGGGTGATGACTCCGATCCCACTCAAATCACCACGCATCGCATTCGTGAAGAGTGATCATTGGGTCAAACAGCTGCAAGAGAGGCTTCACGACGTCACCGCCGATGCCTTGCGTTCGACTTCAGAGGATGCGGCTGTGCTGGCCCAGGCTTCCGCAGATCTCCGCGACGCACAAGCTCACGCCATGCCCGACTGTGACCGCTCTACGCTATGGAAAGGCACGACGGTCGATTGCTCGCAAGTGTACAAGCCGCACCTCTTCACGTCCGGCACCCTTGCTTATGCGAAACCGGGTTCATTCCCGAACCTGAAGTCGCGTTACGTCCTGTTCGATCCCTTGCACTACCACTATCACGAAGGCGTGAACCAGTTGCCTGTGATCGTCCTGGTGGACAACAACACCGCCTCCAGCGCTGAATACTTTGCCGCTATGCTGCAGGACAACCACGCCGCCACGATCGTTGGTGTTGTCACCAACGGCTGCGGATGCGGATTCACCAATGGCGGCATTGCTACCACTCTGAAGAACTCGCACGCCAGCGTGCGTCTGCCAGACTGCATCCGGTTGCGCGCCGACGGCTCGAACGAAGTTGCCGGCATTACTCCGGACTTTCTCGTGCCGTGGCCCGAACAAACTACGCCCTACCAACGCGGCGCGATATTCAAAGTTTGGCTGGAAATGCCAGACGGACACAAGCTCTTGCACAAATAACGCCTGTATAATCCCGCGCGGAGGTTTTCTCCGTGTCCAGACTACTTGCTGCGTTTCTGCTTCTCTGTTCTCTCTCTTTCGCGCAATCCCGCACACTCAACGCTGACGCCGCGCAAGCCGAGGCCGCGCACTTCCTCTCTGACCTGATCAAGCTCGACACCGAGGACCCTCCGGGCAACGAGTCCAAAGTCGCCGAATACATCAAGAGTGTTCTGGCGAAGGAAGG
>JAICLA010000251.1 GCA_025927695.1 Terriglobales bacterium
GGTATCTCTAAGCCCACCAGCATCCCAATGACCACCACGATGAAATACAACATCACGTGGAAACCTTGCGTGTAAGCGAACGTGAGAAACAATACTGACGAGGAGAATCCGCCGAAGATGGCCACCATCAGTTCTACCCACACGAACCGTGCGACCAAGCCGCGCTGCACATACCGCGAGAACCAGCTGCCCAATCCCATGGCGAACAGATAGCTGCCGATGACGATGGAGAATTGCGTGACGCTGTCGCCCAGCAGATAGCTGGCCAGCGCGCCCGCGATCAGCTCATAGATGAGCCCGCAGGCGGCGATGAGGAGGATAGAGATGAAGAGTAACGCTGCCAATCAAACCGCCATTCCCCGAGTCTAGTGGATCGCCGACGCGATAATGATGCAAATACCCAGCGCCACCGCGCCGACAACGATCGCCAGCGCCATGTTCTTCTCTTCGTTGAGTTCCTTCCAAAGGTCATACGGCGTCATCCAATCGAGGATCACGAAGAAGACCACGAAGATGACGATGCCGATTGCGGCAAAGACTATCGCACTCAGCATATTGCTCATAAAATTCGGATTCACGTTCATCACTTGCCTCCGGTGTAGTGGTGGTAATACGCGTAATGCGAACGGTACGCCCCGGGATTGTCACGAATAGATTTGGGAACATCTTTCAGCTGGTTGACTGACATCAAGCTCCATCCGCGATATTCAGACGCCGCGAAGAGGCCGAGCACAACTAAGCCGTAGATCATGTAAAGTCTGCGCATCAGTCGTCGTCGCCTCCGCTCTGCGTAACGATCGGAAAATCACTCTCTTGCCAACGCTTGTACTCAAATGCCCAACCCCGCGCGGTCAAGAAGAATGGCGGCACGACTAGCGCAGCCAGAGCTAGCCAAAGCCAGCTGAACATAGGAACATCGCGCTCGATCGATAACGTGTAATTCACGCCGTGTCCCGGATCCATCTCCGGCTCGACGCGCAGGTAGTAGCGGCCCGGTGGGATAGAGCCGAGCGTCGCAGTGTCTTTGCGGCCACCTTCACTCCAGCTGCCATCACTGTCATACCCGTGGTAGTAGCTGACCTCGCGGCCAAAGTCGTAAGCTTCGCCCGTCTGCTCGTTGATCAGCGCCAGGTTGAAATATGCCCAGTCATTGTCGAGACCGGTGTTGATAGTCAGATCCACGTCAGAGGTATGACCGCCGAGTTCGAAGATCGGCGTAACGAATGAGGCTTCCTGGCCCGTCTGCCGATAACTGTAGTTTTCTTGGAACACATCTTTGTGCTGCGAAACGATCCACGACAGGACGAACAACACCACCAGCGCTGACACGAAGTATCCACCCAAATTCCAAAAGTCCTTTGGCTTGTCGCCATAAGGGTTCGGTTGGTTCGCGAACACTCCTTCCGCGCGCGGCGCCGAGCCCGGCCGACCGAACGCTGCCCAAATATCCTTTCCCGGCGTGTACTCCCCGAGCGAATAGGTGGCTTCGTCACCCGTGGATTCCACAGAGAGCATGAAAGGCGGCGAGACGTAATCGCAATCCTCCACCTTGTCTCCCATGCGCACCTGCCACGGGAATTCACCCAGGATGAAAGTCGTTCGGGCGTTGGCCGTTTGGAATTGCGTGAACGTGCGTCCATTCATGATCAAGCGGTCTTTCGAACGCGTGCCGTACGTTGCTTTCCCTTGCTGCGGCAGCGCGCGGCACACAGTCACGTCATTCCAATGGCCTTGGTATTCCGTCAGGTACCGGTAGCCCGCATACGGATTGAAGAGAAGGTACTCGCCCCAGTGATAGTCCACGCCGTCAGAGGTGATGGTGCGCTCCTGAAATCCCACGACCTCATACGTCACGCCCTTCCACTTGCCGCGCGTGCCCAGAGGCAACAATGGCGTGATCTTGTACTGCCGTTGAGCTTCCTGGAGTATTTTGAACTTCGGATCAGTTGCATCAAGGATCGCGCCGCAGTTCGGGCACGACACGTTCACGGCATTTGAGAACGTTCGCAACGCCATGGGAGCGCCGCATCCCGGACAGTTCAGCCCCACGGCTTTCGGCACAACGCCGGGCCGCGAGTTCTTGCGCGGAATATTGGGAGGCGCCGTGCTCACCTGGTCCATCCTTCAAACTCGCGAACGTTTTTCAGTTTGAGGTTGTTGTAGTCAACTGCATCGCCGATGTAAACCACAGGTTTGACGTCGCCATCGCTGTAATCGATGGTGCCGAACCGGCCTTGCGTGGTGCGCAGATCGGCGAAGATGCAATCATCGGCGTCCCAGAATTGAAACGGGAGCTGGCCTTCTACACCTTTATAGTGGGCTTGCGTCACGCTGGTGACCTGATAGGTCTGGTCACCCCAATGAAATTGTTTTCCCACTTGGATGGAATGTCCGGGAGGAATACTCTCCCCGCTTGCGCCCTTGTATTCGCTGCTGATCACGTACTCAAGCTGCGCATCACTCATCCAGCCTGAAGTTCCATCATTAAAGACGATATGCCATTCGTTCCAGCCGCCGTTCTCATACTCATAAATGATCCGCCCCGCGACCACGAATGCCAGGTTTTTGTAAATGCCTTCCGTGCCCATCTGAATGGGCGACGCATCATTCGGCAGGTCTCCGACCTCGCCCACTTTTGTTACGTCAACATCCGTCCGCACAAGGATGGAATTGCAATAGGTGCACGTGGATTGCACGCTGCTCGCCCAACTAAACTCCACGGGCGCGCCGCAGTTGGGGCAGTTGACGGTGATCTTCGCCATTAGCGGCCGCCCGCCTTAGCGAAGACTTTCAATCCCGACGCAGTCGCGTAATCGCGCTCTAGTTGCCGGACATTCACTGTCTGTGCGGCAAAATGTTTCTTGATGTACTTGCCAAAATCCCACTGCGGACGGGGCTTGCAGCAGAACAGATTCAGGCAGAGTGAACCGTGTTCCGGGAACGTGTGCACGGCGAGATGCGATTCCGCCAGCAGGCACAGTCCGGTGATGCCACCGGGCTGCTGCGACTGCGGCGAGGCAGGGAACTGGTGCCATTGCGCCTCGCCCACCGGACGCAGCCCGATCTCTCGTACCATGTCCGCGAATAGCTGCTGCAAGCGCGGCATCTCCGCCAGCGATTGCGGGTCACAGCCGTGTGCTTCGACGATCCATTCGATTCCGGTCATTCGGGGAAAGGCGTTCTGATGCGCGCAGAATACTATCGCAATTGTCTACGGATGTAACTGTGAAAAAGTCTTGCGGCCGATCTAGCTGTGCGAACATCTTTAGAGGCGAATCCGGGAGGAACCCATGGCCAAACATAACCTGCAGAACACTATTGCCCTGATCGAGCGCACGCCCGCGACCCTTAATGCATTGTTGCGCGATCTGCCTGAAGAATGGACGCACCGCAACGAAGGCCCGGGCACGTGGAGCGCCTATGACATCGTCGGGCACCTCATTCACGGCGAGAAAACAGATTGGATCCCGCGAACGCAACGGCTTCTGGAGTTCGGCGAGAGCAAGCCGTTCGATAAATTCGATCGTCTAGCGCAGGAGCGCGATAGCAAAGGCAAGACGCTGCCACAGCTGCTGGATGAATTCGCGCGGTCGCGCTCGGAAACCTTAGCTGAGTTGAAGAAACTGAACCTGCAGTCCGCCGACTTGGCGAAACGCGGTATGCATCAGGCGCTGGGTTCGGTCACGCTCTCAGAACTGCTCGCATCCTGGGCAGTGCATGACCTCTCGCACCTGCATCAGCTTTCGCGCGTTATGGCGCAGCAGTATCGCGAGGCCATTGGCCCGTGGACAAAGTTCATGGGCGTGATGCAGTGCCAAGGGCACAGCGAATGATTACGCCTGCGGCTTGCCGCACTCCGAACAAAACTTCGAAGCCCGCGCAATCGGCTTGCCGCATTCCGAACA
>JAICLA010000028.1 GCA_025927695.1 Terriglobales bacterium
ACTTCTTCATGAAGTCCACAGGATACTCAGGCTTACGCGCGCGTGCCGCTTCAGGATCTGCGTCGAGCAGCAATGCGAGGTCCGGCTTCGGCACCAGTGCGTTCACTGACTTTGCGAACCAGCGTGACACCGGATTAGTGAGCGGCAGGTTCGCGAGTTCGTCGTAGATGTAACGGTCCATGATGATCACGTCAGGACTGCCGCGGCGCGCACGGCCGATCACTTCACAGAGATGGACTGCATCGAGAAAGTAAAGGCCGGCACGCGATAGCGAGAGATACCAGCCGCGCATGTTCTTGTCGCGGCGGTTGACGGGCTTGCCGGGAGCGCCGATTCCCTTCTCACTCTTATAGACCTTGTGGACGAAACCTTCGCGGTAGCGCTTACCCACGACGACGTTGTCCCAGAAGGCGAGCTTCACCACGCGCATCTTCTGACTCTTGAGGTAGTCCATGACGCTGGCGATCTGCGTGCTTTTACCCGAGCCATCCAGCCCGGAGAAGGTGATCAACAAAGGTTTTTTCGTGTTATTGCCCGTCCCATTTTTCTGCGACATTTTTACTTGGCCCTGGGTCCCGTATTGTTTTTTTGAAACGAGTTAGTAATGCTGGTTAGCGAACTGCGCCCGGAGGCGTGGGTGACGTGCCGCGCGACATTGCATAAACGGTCCCCAACGCTGCGCCTGCCGCGAGGACTGCGCCTACTTTGATCAAGAGTCCGCGCGATTGTTTTTGCTTAACGCCGGCGAGTGCGGTGCCAGCGGGTTTAGAAGCTGCTCCGCCGACGGTGTTGGCTTCTTTCGCGGCGGCCGTACCGAGCGGCTGTTGAGCTTTATTCTGCGGATTCTGATTCTGCGTGGCCGCATCTTGCGTCGAACTGGGTGCGCTAGGCAGAACGTCAGTCGCCGGTGGCACATAGTTCGGGTCGCTGGCGTTATTCTCGCCTTTTTGAGTCGCGTCTGGGGCGGGCTTTGCGGTTTGATCCTGAGCAGGTGCGGTCGTCTTGTCTTGTGACGGCGGAGTCGTGTTTTGATCCTGCGCCGGAGCAGTGGTGGTCGTGCTTTGATCCTGCGCCGGAGTTGCGGTGTTTGCAGCAGGCGTGGTCTGTTGCTGTGTGTTTTGCTGGCCCGTGTTCTGCGCGGCTGGCGTGGTTGACTGCTGCGCTTGAGCTAGATCCGAAAAGCCGGCGATAGAAAAAGCCAGCAGTACTGCCAGGAATCGGGAGATGTGAGATTTCATTGCGTACTCCAATTTCTTATTTCAACTCTGGTATTTCAGTCACGCTTGCGCCTTCGGTGGCCGCAGCTTTTGCAAGTTTTTCCGGGACGTTCGTAACGGGCTGGACTATGCGGGTAAGACGGTGCACGTCAGCTTCTCTGTCATACAGATGCGTAATCCGGTTCCTGAGGTAGCGTGCCAGGTTTGGAATATTGGTCCGGTACCAGCAGGACTCGGTCATCCGTTCCGAAAAGCCGCACAGTACGCGGAAGCGCTTTTGCATCATGTCTGGCGAGACCAGGAGGGCCGCAGTGAGGCGGTGATTGCCTTCCAGTACGGTGACGGGATTGTTCTCGTCCGTACCGATCAGCAGCACGGCACCGTGACTGTCCTGGTTGTATTGCAGGCGATAACGCAACTGCTGGATCTTGGCGATGACCGCGTTGCCGGCGTTCTTGTGCCCACGATTGCGGACGCTCTTCACGATCTCACTGATGCAGAAGCTTCCGTTCGAGAGCTTGCGCCACTGGGCGCGCGGAAATACGTGGACCTTCGGCAGATCGTGGTCTTCCAGTTCGACCTCGTACCACTTGGTGTCAGTGGGCAGCTCGCGCCACATGTGTCCCCGACGGCGGAAGAGTAAGGCGCGGCGGAGGGCGTTCTCAGCGGCATTGCTGAAATCGGGTTCCATGACCATATGTTCGAACTCATGGCGGTCATGATGGTATTCATTCTGGTAGAACTCATTGCGTAGAAATTCGCCGATGACTTCGGCTTCATTGACCGTACGAATGATCTTCATGCGGCCTCCTCGATTAAAGAGCGACGTTGAACATGGCGCTTCACGAAAGGAAGCGCTACAAGGAACAGCATCACCGACATAAGTACGATCTGCACCACGATCACCTGGCGAAGCGTGTCATGGAACAGTCCGATCCCTAAGACCATTAAGCCGCTGAACACCAACTGAAGCCATCCCGTGTTGGCGATGCGGCGCGACATTTCGTAGGTCATCAAGACGACGCTTAGCGCATAAAGTCCGGTGGCGGCGGCGTACAGGCCGAAGAGCGACGCAGCCTGGAAGAACTCGTGTCCGAAGACGATGCCGATGACGAACTTGGGCGCCACCCAGAGAACAGCCACGAATACGGTGGTCATCAGCGAGACCATCAGCATGGGCGTAGTAAGTACGCTGCGGGCTTTTTCACCCGGCTTCTCACCTGCGCTGATGGGAAACATGGCACTCACGACTTGCCATGAAGCAAAGTAGAGCAGGCGTCCAACCAAAGCTACGGCAGCGTAGAGGCCGGCTTGCTTGGGATCGAAAAATGCTTTCACCAGCAGGATGTCAACGTTGTTGATGATGACTTGTCCCACGGAGAAGACGATGGCTTGCATGCCTTCGTGGAAAGACGCGGGGATGCAGCTGCGGTCCGTAGTGTCTCGTTCTGTGTTAAAGCGCACTGGGAGGAACAGATAAGCGCCGGCCACAGATGCGGCGATAGCGGCTACGGCCCCTACTACGCCGAAGGCCATATAGATGATGGCCACAGCTACCAAAAACTTGATGCTGGCTTCGAGAATGAAATTCCCGCTGAGCGCGCGGAATGAGCAGAGGCCTTGCAATCCTCCGCGCTTAACGCCCATGGGCAAAGAGAACGCGACGGCAACAGCGAGCAATATCAGCAGGCTGCCCGATGGCAGCTTCAGGAGATGTGCGAGGGGTGTGCGGCACAGAACCAAGACAATTCCGAAGATCACTCCGCCAAGCCATGCGCGTTTCAGTAGCGAGCTGTAAACATGCGATTTCGCCCAAGACGTGTTGTTACGCGCCACAAACTTTGCGCAGACCAACTGGAAGGAGATGGTCAGCGCCGAGGCGATCATCAACATAGTGGCAATGGCGCTTACCTGGCCGAAGTCTGCCGGGCCAAGGTAACGCGCCATGATCACGTTGTAGCCGAAGTTCACGGCGCTAACCACCACCGAGCCCAGCAGCATGACTACGCTGCCGGTCAGCACCGTAGATTTCGGCGACGAAACCAGAGCTGCTGGTTTCGCGAGCGGTATCGGTGGTGCCATTGCACCTACTTGAGGTTCTGCGTTCATTCTTGTCTTACTTAAGCGGCGAGCCTCATCTGGTTCTGACGACGAAGCGTGTTGGGCAAGAAGCTGGAATAACTGCGTGCGGCGTCGGTACTGGTGTCATAGATCTCAAACAATCTGTCAGTGCGCGTCAGTTCAAGCACGACTGCAGCATGGTCAGAGAGCGACGCCAATTTCAAGTCGCCATCTTTCCTCATGGCCATGGACATGCACTGCATCAAGACTTCGATGCCGGCAACGTCCAACTGGCGCACCTGTGAGAGATCAAAGACCAGCTGAGGACGGTCCGCAGTGAGCAACGGGCGGACGTCTGCCAAGAATCGCTGGGCTTCACGTTGGTTCATGTGTTCCGGGACGCGTTTTACGAGTACAGGCCTACTGGTTTCCATATCTCCTCATAGCGGCAAGTGCGGGAGGCGCTTTGGGCATCTCCACTTGCGGGTTTTGTGCGGAATCAAAAACTTCTTTGTAGCTGACCGTAGATTCGGCAACAGGCGCGGGAGCGGGAACTCCTTTACCTCGCCAGATCTGACCAGGGATACGAATTAACAACTTGGCCATGCTGAACAGAGTGCGGGCGCCTGCGCTTGCAGGGACCTCACTGAGCAGCTTGGGGTCTTGGATCGGCGTACATACATTCCGCTGAAGATTGAAGATGTGGCGCGCACCGACGAGCGAGTGCGACACATCGAGACCAGGGCCCAAGTTCGTGTACGGCAATATGGTTCCGTTCTCCACGACCGTCTTATTGCCAACGACGGAGTGGCGCTCGATCGAACTGCCTCGAGTGACGACAGCGCCGGGGCAGATACGGGCCCGGCTTCCGATGAAGATCGGCGCTACCAAACGCGCGCGCTTATCAATGTGGCTGTCTGTAGCCGCCCAGATGCCGGGACGCAATTCTGTTCCGGCGGGCTGCATCTTGCAGACACGGTGCAACGCGTCTGACGCCAGCTGGCGCAAGTCAGCTTCATGCTGAAGAAAGTTCACGTACTCTTTCTTCTCGGCGGTCGCGAGGAATGGTGTGCCAGTGCGGGCATTCTCCATCTCACTGCGCAACAGGAACGCTGCATCGTTGCGGCGAGAGGAATTGACCAGGAAGATGTCCAGTGCACGCTGATTTTCCGGCGAGCCGAAGAACACTCGCGTCACCTTGTTTCCTTGCGAGCGATGGTGTTCGAGCAGTTCTTCGAAGTCCAACTCTGCGTAAGCATTCAGGCGAACAATAAGAATGTGCGTCGAATCCTCGGCGGCGGATTCAAACTGCTGTTCCGCAGCACGCCAGAGTTGATCGTTAGGTGCCGCCAAGAGATTGGCTCCTGGCACGCTTTCACGCACGACGCGGGAATCAGCCAACGGCTTCTCCGCCACGACGGTGATATCTCCCAAGCCGAGACGTGACAGGTTCTCCACCGTACGGGCGAGGGTGGTTTTACCCAGCACGTCAACCAGGACGGCAGGCATGTCTCCAGTTGTTTTTGAAAAGGTCTTTCCGGACTCAAGCAGCAGGATGGCCTTCACAAATTTCATGCGCACCTCGGTGCTGCGGCGGCGCGCAAGCTGCGTGAGCTGGATTCCCCTGGGTCTGCTGCTACCCGGCCACGCAAAGGCGTGGACGTGATTTGGATACTGATTTTCATGGGCCCCTCTGGCGCTCTAAGTGAAGGCTGCCGATGTTCAGACAGTCACGGCCAGTTCAAGATCTCGTTCAGTTAAATCGTTCCTCTAGTGCGGGAACTCACGATACGTGTTGCTTGCCCTCTTAGAGATGTGACTTGGGTGCCTAGTGTTGTCAGCTACCCTGAATTTGGCAAAGTTTTTTGCATTACTTTCCACCACTTAGATGGGAAAACCCGATTCAGAGTTCCTGAATCAAAACTGTCTCTGGGCAGAGTTCGTGTGCCCTCCTTTTTTGAAACGACCGACTGAAAACAAGCGGGGGATTCAATTGTTCTCATCAACACCTGTCCGCGAGTACACATACGGAAAAAATGAGTCAGCCATCGCGTCGCCGGGAATGGTCGCGCTGCTGGCCATTGCCGTGCATGGACCGCTCTTATTGATGCAGTTGCCGGCATTCGCAGCCGGCAGCCAGACGCAGATGTTCCTGGCCAAGCATTACGCGAATGACTGGTTCGGCCTGTGGAACTCGCATTGGTTTGGCGGCTTCTCACAGACGACTAGCGCACCTTTGACGCAGCAAGTTGTCGCGCTGCTGTCGCATGTATTCGGTATCACCGCTGCATATATGGTCACGCAGCTAGCGGTGGTGGTTCTGCTGGCGTTGGCGGTATATCGCTTCGCGCGTGTATGGACCGGCGAGCGGACGGCCCCTATTGCCGGGATCGGAAGCATCTTCCTGGGATCGCTTGCGTTGTTGGTTTATCGCGACGGAGCCCTGCCGGCGACGGCGGGAACCGCGCTAGCCATCTTCGGCGCATCATTCTTATATGGATTCGCGCGCGGCAATGAAATGCTATCGCTGGTGAAGGCGGTACTGTTGCTGATTGCGGCAGCGTGCTGCGATTCGATGACCGCGGTGTACGGGATCTTGCTGTTTGCGCTTCCGACATTGTGGCTGGCTTCTGCGGATTCAACCGACGAAGAGTATGGTGAGCGGCGTTCGACCGCCGCAACGTTTATTCGTGGCGTGATCGTGCTGGCAGTATGCGCCGTGGTCTCGGGATTCATCCTCGCGCCGTTCTGGTCGTCGGTGTTCCATTCTTCCCACCGCTTGCTCGCACCAGACGAGACTGCCGGGAATTTTCTTCTGCAAGGCAGCACTGCGCTGCGTTACTGGATCGTGCCCTTTGGGTTCATGATCCTTGCTCTGCCCTATCTTTTCCTTTCAGGTTTTGCAGCGCGTCGTACGCGCGCGCTGTTCCTGGCATTTTATGTTGCGTTGATCGTGGGACTTGGCGCGACAACGCCGGTAGCGAAGTACCTGCTAGGTGGCTTCGAGAACGCGCTGTCGGTTGAGCTATTCACTTTCTGGGCGACGCTGCTCGCATTGCCGTTGGTCGCAGTGCTGGTGATCGAGCTGGTAGCTCGCTATCAGCAGCGCGCCGTAGTGCTGGTCTGGGTGGCGGCTGTTCTCACCTTCGCCGCGCCGCTGGCGTGGATGACGTATCACCCGTCCACCGAGAACCGCTTCCGCACGGATTACATCGCGAACTTCCTGAATCGCGACAATCACGCGCAGTTCCGCTACCTGACTTTGGGCTTCGGTTCGCAGTTCGCCGAAGTGGCTTCGCGCACCAACGCCAGCACGGTAGATGGGATCGGGAATGGAATGCTTCCAGAAGCGCGTGAGTTTGGCGTCTCTCACCTCGACAACGCGAAAGCTTACGGTTCCGCCGGCATGGAAGCGCTACGCGCAGTACTGAAGCACGCAAACCAGTACGGACTGAAATTCATCTTTGTGCGTGACCGCTACTACGAACCGCTGATCGCCTTCGCTGGATGGCGACAGGTAGAAGCTTACGAGAACGGCAACGTGACGTTGTGGAGCAAAGAAGATGTTCCGCCGGCGCGCGATCTGCAGACACACCAGACGCTGCCGGGCATTGAGCGCACGCTGTGGGGAGTGGTTCCACTGCTGTGCCTCATTCTGGCGCTGTTGTTGATGATCGCCACGCCGGAGCGTGACGAAGAGGTTGAGACCATGGCATTGCCGCCTACGGGCACAGATCCTATTCGCGCGCAGGAGGCGATATGAAAACTTCTGCAGCAATCGCATTCACAGTCATTCTGATCATCCTCATAGGGCTGGGCACCGCGCCCCACGCTGAGTCGCATACCAAGTCGGGCACGGCAGAAGCTGCTGTCCACGCGTTCTTTGATCACGTGAAGGCACATGATTGGGATGACGCGTACGCGATGGTCAATCCTGGTGACGGTGTCTCGAAAGAATCTTTCATTCGCGACATCGCGGGAAACAACGGCAGCCTGAAGACCATCTCGTCGATACAGAAAGTAGATACCAAGACGCTGAACGATTCCGGCAGTGAAGCGAATGTCCGCGCAGACTTACAGTGGTCCACAGCAGTGGGTGCGGTGCACGAGACCCGCGACTTTAAGCTGACCAACTCCGGCGGCGATTGGAAACTCGATTGGTCCGCCCCGCAACAGGTGCCGACCGCAGCCGACGCGAAACCCGTGCAGACGAATTATCTGCGCTGGGACATCGTGCAGTCAGGCGCGAGCAGCAACGAGTGGGGCGTCGCCAACGCAGAGCCGCCGCGCACGCGCATCATCTCAATGAACGCGGTGGACTACAACGGCAGCGTCGTCATCATGGGCGAAGTGGTCAACGAAGACACCGTTCCCGGATTTGTGACGATTAACGCGGACTTGATCGGGCAAGACGGCAACTCCCTGGCGCAGGAGAGCAGCTTTGACAAGATCTCTCACACACTGTTGCCGAAAGAAGTATCGCCCTTTCGCATCGACTTCCCTGGGCGCAAGCTGGCGGAGGTGAAATCCGTACGTATCAGTCCGACGAACCTACTGGTGCCTGCTTCGGCGGATCCATTGGTCGGCGTCTTCGATCAGCACATTGAAAAAGACGCGACCGGCAAAGCGGTACTTCGCGGACAGCTGACGAACCAGAGCGGCCTGGTGGTAAACATTCCGCACGTGCTGGCCACGTTCTATGACAAGTCAGGCAAAGTGATCTGGGTCTCTGACGGATACCTCGACCAGGCGCTTAAGCCGAACCAGCAAGTGCCATTCGCCGTTGACTTGCGGGATGACTTGGCGAACCAGGTGCAGAACTACCGCGTGACCGTGAACTATTACAACTCGAGCAGATCATGACGAAAAACTTTAATACTTTGTTCATTATCCTGGCATTGGCCTGCGCTGCGTACGCACAGATCACCGTGCCGCAGCAGGCTACGGCGGGAGAATCCGCTACGCTGACCGCTTCTAGCGGCGGTACGCTTTATCTCATCGGGCCTGGCACGGCGATCAAGCGCGATGTGAAGTCGGGCGAGGTGACGCTGTCCGCTGACGACCTGGCTTATGCAGGACGTTACACCGCCATCGTCAACGGCAATGCACAATCGTTATATGTGTCGCCCGCGAAGCCGCAGAAGTTGAGCTTCATGGCGAGGCCGTCGCGAGTGCCGGTTGCGCAGCCAAACGTGATCAGCGGTGCGGTATTCGTGCTCGATCACAACGACAATCTGGTGACGCAGCCGGGAGCGGTGAAGTTCGAGCTTGGGGTTACCGGCCAAGCGCCTGTATCTCAATCCGTGCCCACAAAAGATGGTATCGCTTACATTCGCGCGGCTTCGGGCAAGCGCGAGGGCCCGGCGCAGTTCACCGCCTCAGTGGGTGACATCGTTGTGCGGCGCATCGTCCAACAGGTAGCCAGTGACCCTTGCAACTTGCGTATGAAGGCGCAACGCTCCGGCAATGACATTGCGGTTGAAACCGAGCCGGTGCGCGATTGTAGCGGCAATCCGGTGCCGGATGGGACCATCGTTACATTCATTGAAACAACGAACGAACACGGCAAGAGCACGGTGGACGCGCGCGTGAAGCACGGCATCGCCAAGGCTATGCTACCGGCGCAGCCGGGAGCGACGCTGACCGTAGCGTCGGGCGTGGTGCTGGGTAATGAGATCCGCTGGGGAGGACAATAATGAGCGCCGCCAAATCGTCTAACCGAATGACTTTCTTCCTGCTGGCGATGCTGTTCTTGCTGTCCAGCATTCCCGCAGTGATGATTCACGCGCGCGCGTGGGATGAGGCCGACAACTCCTCACGCTTCGATTTCACCAATAGCAGCACCGCCCCGCGGGAACTCGAAGACCAGACGCAGACTGCTATTAAACGCGAATATGCCGCGGCATGGCAGAACATGGAAGACGCTTTGGCACAGAATCGCATTGACCTGGTGGACAAGAGTTTTGTGGGCGGCGAACGCGACCAGCTGCTGCGCCAGATCGACCAGCAGAAGAAGAATGGCTTGAGCAGCAAGCTGGACGATCGTTCGCACAAAGTCGAGTTCGCGTTCTACTCGCCTGAAGGGACGGCCATCGAGCTGCATGACACGGTCGAGCTATCGCAGGAGACGATGGACGGCGGAAAGAGCGTGCATTCTGATAATGCTACTCAGAAATACGTGGTCATCTTCACGCTGGTGGGCGATAAGTGGAAGGTGCGGACGCTCCAGGAAATGCAGTAGTTAGTGATTGTCAGGAGTTAGCAAAAGAATAGGGAGCCTGGCGGCTCCCTTTAAATTTGTCCATCAACTAACGTTACGCCGCTTGTTTGCTGGCTTCATTCAGCGCAAGAACAGCAAGTTCTAAGCGGTCGCGGGCGCCGGTCTTGTTGAAGATGCTTTGGAGATGGCGCTTCACAGTGTTCTCACTGATGTTGAGCTGCGCGGAGATATCTTTATTCTTCTTGCCTCGGGCCACGCAGAAAGCGATCTGACGCTCGCGTTCAGAGAGGCGGTCGAGCGAGCTGGCTTGCGCCTGCATGAAGCTACGCGTGTCGGCGGCCATCGTGCTGAGGACGCGTTGGGCCATATCGTCAGAGAATGCAAGTTCGCCTTGGGCTACGGCTCGCACGGCGGCAAACAGTTTTTCCGGGCCATCACTTTTCAAGACGAGGCCGCGTCCGCCGAGGCGAACCACGTTGGTGTAATCAGTCTCACTCTCGGAACCAGTGAGCACGACGGTAGCGACGCGGCTACCGGCTTTGTCGAGCGTGCGCAGGACTTCGAAGCCGTCACTGCCGGGCATGAAGAGATCGAGCACGAGAACGTCAGGATGTTTAGCCTGAACGAGGTCGAGAGCTTGCGAGCCATCTGCGGCAGCGCCTACGACTTCAATGTCCGGCTGTGTACCGAGCAAGGCTGAAAGTGATTCGCGCAACACGGCGTGGTCATCGGCAACGACGATATGAATCTTGCCGGATCCATTCGTGGCTGGAATCTCGCCTTCGGCCAACGGACCAGGAGTCACGTCAATATTTGAATCTTGGAGTTCGGTTTTATTAAGTTCAGTCTTAGGGGCGTCGGCTTTTGAATCAACTAGGATATCGGTATTCTTTTTGGCAGACATAGCAAATAGTTTGATGCAGAAAACCTTAATCACGTCTAAAGTTCTACAAAACAATGGCCTTTCGGCACTCAAGGGGCGGGAAAAGGTGTGGTATAGTCCCGATTCAAGCAAGCCTTTTGGCCATTTTGGAGCGCTAAGTGACGGTTGACGAAGAACTTTCGCAGCTTGAGGAGTCGATCCGGCGGCTGAAGATCGAGTATGACGTCTATTTTGGCGGCGGCGCGAAGAAGCCCCCGGCCGACACGGTTTGGCGCGTGGAGCAGATACTCAAAAAGTACTCTGACGGCCACAAGATGAACTTCGCTCAACGGTTCCGTTACAGCACGCTGCAACAAAAATACGCGCTCTTCAATGGATTGTGGCAGCAAAAGCTGAAGATCAAAGAAGAGGGATACCGGCGTCCGCAGGACGCGAAGTTGGGCATTGCCGGCATGCGCGTAGAAGAAAAAGAGGAAGCCGCCGAGGCGCTGGCAGGCAAGGGCGAATCAGAAGAAGTGAAGGCGTTCAAGACCGCCGTTTCTGACGTGAACGAAGGTCACGCAGACGTGGAGCGACTGTTCAACGCGATGATGGCCGCAAAATCAAAAGCCGGCGAAGCGGGCGGCAATGCAAGCTTTGACTCATTCAAAGCCTTCGTGCAAAAGAAGACCGAACAGATCCGCAAAGATTACGGATGCCACGCCGTGGAGTACTCCGTCGAGATGGAGAACGGCGCGGTGAGATTGAAGGCGAAGGCCAAGATCTAGGACACCTTCACTCCTTTCGCGGGCAGTCATTGGCGCCCACCAAACTCTAGAGCGCTATTAAAACCCGACCGCAGCCGCGAGCTCGCCTCTTGGCTCAGGCGCGCGCGTTCGTGAGTACATCTCGACGGTCGCGCTGATGTGATCCAACCATTGTGAGACATTATTCTTATGCACAGAGCGTTGGAGGACTTTCATACGTCGCTCCTTCTCGCGCGCGTCCATCGCCAGCGCCTGGGCGATGGAATCAGCCACGCTCTGCCAGTCATTAGGATTCACCAGCAGTGCTCCCGCTTTAAGCTGTTGCGCCGCCCCGGCGAACTTACTCAATACCAGTACGCCCTTTCGGTCCAGCTGGCAGGCGCAGAATTCCTTGGCCACCAGATTCATGCCATCTTTGAGTGGAGTTACCAGCGCAACATCCGCGGCGCGGTAATAGGCCAGCAGTTCTGCATGCGGAAGTCCGCGATACATGAACTGCACGGGCGTCCAGCCTAGATCAGTGAAGCGCCCATTGATCGAGGCGACAAGGCGTTCCACCTCGCCTTTGAGCTCTTGATATTTGGGCACATCGGAGCGGCTGGGAACAATGACTTGAACCAGCGTCACCTTGCGATGAGAGCCGGGGTGCTGCTCCAGGAAGATCTCAAAAGCGCGGAGGCGTTCTATGATCCCCTTGGTGTAATCGAGCCTGTCTACGCCTAAGATCAAAGCACAATCCCCGAGGGTCTCACGTATCTCGGCCAGGCGTTTGCCGGCGGCGCCCCCGCCGGCTACGGTCTCAAACGCATCTGCATCAATGCCGATCGGAAACGCACTTGCAACCGAATGCAGACCTCCACAGCGCAATTCCACTAAGCGGCCTTTGGCGGTGACTTCGCCACGCAATAACTTTCGATAACACGATAGAAAGTTCTGCAGGTCGCGGTCCGTCTGAAAGCCGATCACTTCATGATGCAGTAGGCCCTGCAATAATTGTTTTCCCCAAGGAAGCTTCTCGAAGATGTCTGGCGAGGGGAACGGAATGTGGTGAAAATATGCCAAACGATTTCTCATGCCGGCGTTTCGCAGGTGAGTGGCCACAAGCATAAGCTGGTAGTCATGGATCCAAACAAGGTCGCCAGTGTTCGCCATCTTGAGCACCTGCGTCGCAAATCCAGCGTTCACCTCCTGGTAAGCCCGCCAGTATGACGGGTCAAAATTGCAACGTGATTGCAGGTCATGGAAGAGCGGCCACACGATCTCATTCGCAAAGCCGAGATAGAACTTCGATATCTCTTCCTTGCTGAGAAACACCGGGCACATGCGAAATCCTGAAGAGAGTGAGGCTGCACCGAGCGCGGCGCGGGCTTCCGCCGATGGCTCTATCGAGCTGCCGGTCCAGCCGATCCATGCGTTATCGCGCTTAGGCAAAGACTGCAGCGCGGATACCAGACCGCCCGCACTCGGACGGGCGTGAAGAGCGCCGGACTCGGCCACTTCAAGCGTCACAGGCAGCCGATTCGAGACGATGACTATGCCCTGCTTGCGCTCTTGCATTGCACACCTCCTCGCACGCATTCAGCCCAACAGCATAGGAACGCAAGCAACTCGTCTGGTGGGCGCAACCATTGGCTGGCGCTAGTTGGCCGCGGGTCGGCGCGGACCAATACACTTAGGCCATTGCATGGAAGTGCGCGAAACGCGTCTTCGTCGGTCTCGTCATCACCGAGGTAGGCGATAGGCGAATGAGGCGGGACCTCGGCGACCACGGCGTGCACAACACCGCCTTTATCCACGTTCGGCAGACGAAATTCGAGGCCTTGATCAAATCGTCGAAGTTGCAGGCCGCAATGGCTGCCATATTCTTTGTACACACGCACCACTGCTGCCATAGCTTCCCCGGCAACTTCAGGATCGATGCCGCGGAAATGCACCGCCACCGCGCCCGGCTTGTATTCGATGCGGTCGGCCAGACCCTCCTTCTCGAGCTCTTCATCCACGATAGAGAGCGCGCGAAGCAGGTCCTCATCAGGCTTTTTCAGTTCATATTTCCCTGACGTGAGGTATTCGTATCCGTGACATCCCCAAACTTCAGGTGCGGTGCGCAATCGCAGCAGGCGGGGAATGTCATGAGCGCGACGCCCAGTTACGACCACCACGCGTGTGCGGCAACTCTCGAGGATCGCATTGAGTGCCTCAACCACCCCCTTATAAGGGAATGCCGCATCGCGGTCCGCGGTGAACGGCGCCAACGTGCCGTCGTAGTCAAGTAGTAGAGTTGAAACTGGTGACTGCCGCACCTTATTCCAGAATTCGTTTTGAATGTTCAAGCGTTCCTCCAGACTGATCTGGCTATCGCAATGAGTCGAACGTTTGCGCTCGCGAACGGGCATTTGGGGCGAGCTGACGGAATATTGCCGCTTAAGGGAGTTAGGACGCGCGATTCGCGGCAGCCACTGACTTTTCGTCAAAGTGCTTTATGAACATGCCCACAGTCTCTGCAAGCAGTTCTACCGGGCCGTCAATGTTCAAGACGGCGTCAGCCAGTTCCGCATTGGCGATGCTGCCGCGGTACAAATAGATCACGCGCGAACCGTGGAGTGCCTTGGCCACCGACGCTACTTCGTTCCTCATGTCTGCCGGCACCTGGTGCCCGACTATGACGGCAGCGAAGACTTCCCGGCGGACCAGGTCCAAGGCGCCTTTCTTGCTGGATACTGAGACCACCTGAAAATCATATTCAGCCAAGGCAGCATGGCGATGTGCGAGTAATTCTTTTGCCAGCCCGAATGAGAGTACCTTTTGCATCTTTCCACCTTTTAGGATCCAAACGCTTGTTATCGTCGATTGCCGTCGCACGAAAAATGTGCGCGGCCGTTAACATTCGTCGGTAGGTGGAAATCAGCAGCGCATGGCCAGTGGGACCGGCCTGCTCTCAGACCCCGGCAAAAAAAGGAACGCAGGCGCGTACCAATTCACCGCGATCAGATCAGTGAACAAAGCAACCGCAAGGGAGATGACCATCAGGATCAATTGCAGAGCCTGCTTGGCCCTCAAAGCCGTGGCAGGAAGGTCAATGCCCGGCGCTGCGAACACAAGCAGTACCGAGATAAGCACCAATACAGCCGCGATCTTTATGATGACCTTCACTATATGTTCTTCCGGATGAGCCTGGATGCTTACCTAAAGTAAGTACGCCCTACAGCGCCTCTTGCGTGGGACACTCAAATTTCAAGTGAAGTATAACAGTATTTAATATCGTAATGCGACTAATATTGTTGGCGTCACAAGACGCTAAGCGAAGATACAGGCTTGCAAAGCTCCGGCAAGCCTGAATCGGGATATCCTTGCTTCTCGGAGGCGTTCCTATGAAACGGGATCAATCAGAGATCGTCACTCGGCGGTCGTTGCTGCGGCTGGCGCCGGCTGCGGCCACCGTAGTACTCATGCCTTCAGCGTTCACATCCTCAGCATTCGCGCAGAAGAAAGAAAAAGAAGAAGCCGAGGATGACGTCTCCACGAATGAAGACCTCATGCGTGAGCACGGCATCCTGAAGCGGACGATGCTCTGCTATGACGAGATCATCCGGCGGGTGAATGCGGGCAAAGATTTCTCACCGCAGAACGTGACGGACGCGGCCAACATCATCAAGAAGTTCATCGAGGAGTATCACGAGAAGCTCGAAGAAGAACATCTCTTTCCCCGTTTCCGCAAGGCGGACAAGTTGGTGGACCTTGTGGACACCTTGCTCACTCAGCATAAGGCGGGCCGCGCAGTCACCGCTCGCGTACTAACTGCTGCAGCGTCACTCAAGTCCGCTGACGATAAGAAGAAGCTGGCCGCCGACCTCGCCGCCTTCAACCGTATGTACTCCCCGCACGAGGCGCGCGAAGATACCGTACTCTTCCCTGAGCTGCACAAGATAGTTTCAAAGCACGAGTATGACGCGCTGGGCGAGCAGTTCGACAAGATCGAGCATGACACCTTCGGGCAGGACGGATTCGATCTTTACTTAGCCAAAGTCACTAAGCTCGAAAAAGATCTAGGCATTTATGATCTGAAGCAATTCACGCCAAAATGATGTTCCATGCCTTGCTATTTGCAGCAGCCGTCTTGGCCGGGAGCATTGCCGCCGTCAGTGGTTTCGGCATCGGCAGCGTGCTTACTCCGCTACTTGCTTCTCAGATGGACACGCGATTGGCGGTGGCCGTGGTCTCACTGCCGCACCTGCTCGCGACCGCCGTGCGTTTCATCAGCCTGCGCGATAAATTGGACGTGAAAGTTTTCATGCACTTCGGGGTCCTCAGCGCGATCGGTGGCCTATTGGGCGCCCTGCTGAATGTTCGCGTGGGCGGCAACTCGCTTGCCCTCGTTTTCGCGTGCCTGTTGCTGTTCGCAGGGATCCTCGGCTTGACGGGGCTTACCGCAAAGATGCGCTTTTCGCGCGCTCTAGCGTGGTTGGCGGGCGCGGGTTCAGGATTCTTCGGCGGGCTGGTGGGCAACCAAGGCGGCATTCGTTCCGCAGCCTTGCTTGGTTTCGGATTGACACGTGAAGCTTTGGTGGCCACCGCGACGGCAACGGCGCTGATGATCGATGGCGTGCGCATTCCAATCTATCTAGCGGCACAGTGGCGTGATGTAGTAAGCATGCAGGCGTATGTGGGGATCGCATTGGCTGGCGTCCTGATGGGCACCCTTCTCGGCGTGCGCGCGTTACGCAAGATGTCAGAACAAGCGTTTCGCACGGGACTGTCGTGTTTGATCACGCTGCTAGGCGTTTACATGTTAATGAAAGGGGTGGGGGTGGCGAGATGAACCCGCGCGCAGTCATCATCATTCGCATTCTTGTGGGTTGGGTCTTCCTGCTGGAAGGGGTTCTGAAGTTCGTTTCCCCGGCAGAGAACGGCACCGGACGTTTTGCGGCTATAGGAATTCCTCATCCTGGCGTGATGGGTCCGTTCGTGGGTGTGGTGGAGGTCGTCTGCGGAGTCATGATCATTGTTGGCCTGCTCACTCGCTGGGCGGCATTCGCGTTGCTTGTCGATATCTGCGTAGCCATCGCATCTACCAAAGTTCCTATTCTTCTGGGCCGCGGTTATTGGCACTTCACGCTGCCGCAGGTAAAGCACTATGGGATGCTGGCCATGCTGCATGAGGCGAGGACAGACATCTCGATGCTGCTTGGGCTGATCTTCCTCCTGATCGTCGGCGGGGGCGCCTGGTCTTTCGGCGGGTCACGGAAAAGGTAGAATCATTACCTGTGACGACCGCCCAGAACTCTTCGTCTTCCTGCACCATCTCACGCGCGCTCATCTCTGTAACAGACAAAACAGGCATTGTTGATTTCGCCAAACGCCTTGAGGCGCTGGGCGTGCAACTTGTGTCCACCGGCGGCACGGCGAAGTTACTACGCGAGTCCGGAGTGAAGGTGAAAGACATCTCTGACCTCACCGGCTTCCCGGAAATGCTCGACGGCCGCGTGAAGACGCTGCACCCCAAAGTGCATGGCGGGATCCTGCATATTCGCGGAAACGCGGAGCACAAGGCCGCGGTGGCGCAGCATGGCATCGAGCCTATCGACATGGTAGTAGTAAACCTCTATTCGTTTGAGAAGACCGCGGCTAAGCCGGGCGTGGAATTTCAAGAACTGATCGAGAATATCGATATCGGTGGGCCAAGCATGATCCGCTCTGCGGCCAAGAATTTTCATGACGTGGCGATCGTGACGTCGCCGGGTGATTACGCCGTCATCGCGGACGAACTCGAGAAGACTTCAGCCCTCTCTCACGAGACTAAGTGGAAACTAGCTAAGAAAGCGTTCGCTATGACGGCGGCTTATGATTCGGCTATCGCTTCGACGTTGGAATCCCTGAATGATGAGGCGCAGTCTGCCGCGCAGGCTTTGCCGAATACACTTCGACTGAATCTGGCCAAGAAGATGGACCTGCGTTATGGAGAGAATCCGCATCAACGGGCCGCGCTCTATGCCGATCCGTCAGCCGGCGGCGTGGCCAACGGTAAGCCGCTTCAAGGCAAGGAACTTTCTTACAACAACATTGTTGACCTGCAGGCGGCGTGGGACTTGGTGCAGGAATTCGATGCGCCCGCGTGCGTGATCATCAAACACACCAATCCCGCAGGCACGGCGACCGGCGCGACGGTGCTGGACGCTTACAAGAAGGCGCTGGAGGCGGATCCGGTGTCGGCGTTTGGTGGAGTGATCGGCATCAATCGTCCTGTGGACGCGGCTGCCGCGGAAGAGATCGCGAAATTGTTTGTTGAGGCGATCGCGGCGCCGAAATTCGAAGAAGCTGCGTTGGTGAAGTTTGCTACGAAGAAGAATCTGCGTTTGGTGGAGATACCGCCGGGCAAGACCGGCTGGACTTATAAACAAGTCTCGGGCGGGATGTTGTTGCAGGATGCCGATGCGCACATGCTTAAACCCGAAGACCTAAAAGTGGTAACGAAACGCCAGCCGACGGACGCCGAAATGCGCGCGCTGCTGTTCGCATGGAAGGTTTGCAAGCACGTGAAGTCGAATGCGATCGTTTATGCGCGCGACGGACAGACAGTGGGCGTGGGCGCGGGACAGATGAGCCGCGTGGACTCGGCCAAGATCGGCGCGATGAAAGCCGTGTTGCCGCTCGCCGGAACGGTAGTCGCATCCGACGCATTCTTCCCTTTTCCTGACGGGTTGGAAGAATGCGCCAAGGCCGGAGCGGTTGCGGTCATCCAGCCAGGCGGCTCAGTGAAAGATGCCGATGTGATCGCAGCGGCTGACCGATTGGGAATGGCGATGGTGTTCACGGGTGTGAGGCACTTCCGGCACTAGATCGCTCCGAGCAATCAAAGCTTCTCAACACAAAGAACACTGAGAGCGCTAAGGTCACCAAGAAATCTTTTTGGGTTTGTTGTTAACCGTTTTCATTTGTGTGCCTTGTGCACTTTGTGTTCTCTGTGTTGAAAGGCTCTTGCGCTTGTTTGTCTAAAACACCTCTAAAGCAGTCTCCCTAAACCCGTTCTCGTGCGTCTATAAGGTTGTAAATGGCCGTTTTTTCGGGATTTAGGCCTTACAATTGATAGACGGGGCAGCCGTATCGAATGGGGCGCGAAGAGCATCCAATTAGGACGGATTGGTTCGCGCATATTTTCCGCATAAATCTGCAAGCCACCCCGGGAACCGAGTTCTTAAGAGAGCAATGATGATCCGTAAAACGTCCTTTTTGGCTGCCGCGCTTCTGCTGGCATGTTCCGCATTTGCCCAGCAACCGGCCACTCCCGCGCAACGCGATAACACCGTCCACGACGCGAACCAGAACAATCCCGCGAAGAGCGCGCTTTCCGTTAACGAGAAAAAGCCGCGTGACCGCGCTGCTGCCTATTACCACTACGCGCTGGCCCACAGTTATGAAGAGCTGGTCGCGCTATATGGCCGCTCCGAATACGCGAGTAAGGCCATTGAAGAATACAAGCTGGCCATTGAGAACGATCCCGATTCTGAGTTCCTGAACTCGGGATTGGCGGAACTTTATGCCAAGACCAGCCGCATCAAAGACGCCGTTCTGGAAGCGCAAAGCATCATCCAGAAAGACCCGAACAATGTGGAAGCGCGCAAGCTGTTGGGACGCATCTACCTGCGCTCGCTGGGCGACATGCAGGCGGGGCCGCAATCCAACGAGATGTTGAAGCTGGCTATCGACCAGTTCGAAAAGATCGTCCAACTGGAACCGAACGCGGTTGATAACCACCTTCTGTTGGGCCGCCTTTACATCGTGAATAAAGACCTGCTCAAAGCAGAAGAGCAGTTTAAGACCGCCATCAAGCTGCAACCGGATTCCGAAGAAGCGGTGACCAATCTTGCCTATCTCTACAACGAAGAAGGCGACCAGGCACGCGCAGCCAAGACTCTGAGTTCCGTTCCGGATTCCGAGCGTTCCTCAAAACTTTACAACGCGCTGGGCTACACCTACGAGCAACAGAAAGATTTCAAGAACGCCGTCAGTTCTTACAAGAAGGCCGTGGAGATCGATGGCGACAATCTCGATTCCAAACGTGGGCTTGCGCAGAATCTTCTTAGCAATGGACAGTTAGAAGACGCGCAAGTGCAATACAAAGCTCTTGTGGACGCTGACCCCAGCGATGCCGGATCGTGGATCAAACTGGCAGACATCCAGCGCAAGCTGGGGCAATTCGATGCGGCGATGGATTCACTGAAGAAAGCCGCACCGCTGGCTCCGGATTCGCTCGAAGTGCCGTACAACATGGCGCTGGTGTATGACGCGCAAGGCCGCTATGACGACGCCATCTCCACG
>JAICLA010000017.1 GCA_025927695.1 Terriglobales bacterium
CGCGTTCTCGGCTTGCGCCACTACGCGCAGGTCTTCTTCCACCGCTAGAACTTTTGCGGCGCCCGCCCTGAATATCGCTTGATTGTCGGCCAGAATGATCTTCAGCATTGTCTGTTTCTACTTTTTACGAACGAACTTATATGTGTCGATCACGCAGGCGATTCCGCTTTTGCCCTTCTTGCCTTTGCCATCTTGGCGCACCACGCGGCCTTTGCAAGTGATCTCTACGTCTTTGTCAGATCCCACCACTTTGGCCGGCAGCACAATATCAAAATCAATGCTCGAGCCTATCTCCAGGTTCTCGTCGCCCTCGATGTAAATGCCCGCGGCGCTTACGTTTGACGTCGTCGCTTTCGCGCCCTTCGCCGCCTTCCCTTTGCGGATGGTGATGGGCAGATTCAACGGAAACCGTTTGCCCGTGCGTGCGTCTCCCAACTTGCTCCTCCGCGCCCCATTCTGCCTAGGGGCCTTGCCCATTAGTTACTTGATTACTGGCTGGATTTATACCATGAACCGGCACGCATCCGAAATGAAAACCGCACCCAGCAGCAAGCTAGGTACTACCACGTAAGCGGGCGAAGGTTTTTCGAGAAACGAGAAACTAGAAACGAGAAACTGGTTTTGTGCGGAGTTACTTATTCCACAGCGGCCTAAAGATTCTTTGGAACAAGCTTCTTGCTAGAATCCTTGGAGTCCGCATGCCTGATCCCAAACAAGCCGTACCAGCGGCGCTGAAACGAGCACAGCTCTTCGCCAACCTCTCTGAAAAGGAAATGAAGTTACTGGCAGCCCGCGCCGTGCGCAAACTCTATTCGCCCGGAGAGCTGCTGTTTTCTGAAGGCGAGCCTTGCAATGGCCTCTATGTCGTGGCCACGGGCAAAGTGCGTATCTTCAAACTCTCTCCCAATGGCCGCGAACAAGTGCTGGCGGTGGAGAGTGCCGGAAGCTCTATCGCTGAGCTGCCAGTGTTTGACGGTGGCCCTTATCCGGCATCGGCCTCAGCGGTCGAAGACAGCGAGATCGTATTTCTCTCGCGTCCTGACTTTCAGCAGTTCTGCGTGGAGCATCCTGAAGTCGCGCTCAAAGTGCTCGCAGTAGTGGGAATGAGGCTGCGGCGGCTGGTAGGCATCATTGAGGAACTCTCATTCACCACCGTGCGCCAGAGGCTTATCAATTATCTGCTGCGCGCATCTGAACATGGCCGCAAGACCACCCGCGGAGTTGCGCTGGAACTGGCTGCCTCCCACCAGGCCATTGCCAATGAGATCGGCACGGTTCGCGAACTGGTATCACGAAACCTGGCCCGGCTGCAGGCAGAAGGCCTGCTTGAGGTGGACGCGCGTCACATCCTCATTATGGAACCAGCCGCGCTGAAAGCGTTACAGGACGAATGATGCCCGCCGTGACATAAGTCACTGAACTCTGCGGGACCGCCCGCTAATATGGGAGGCGAGGTTATCACCATGAGTATCGCAGCTGACAAAACGATTCGTGAGATTGCCATTGAAAATCCGTCCACCATTCGCGTGTTCGAGCGCTTCGGCATCGACTACTGCTGTGGAGGACGCAAGCCCTTGCAACAGGCATGCGACGAACTAAGGCTCTCATTCGATCAAGTATCAGAAAAAATAGCCGAGGTGATGAATGCCGACACGCCCGGCACCGGGCCGTCCTGGGATGATGTGAGCCTCGCGAAGATCATTCAGATCATCGTGCGCAAGCATCATGTCTTCACACGCCAGGAACTGCCCCGGCTGAAGGCCCTCGCCGCTAAAGTCGAATCGCGCCACGGCCAAGCCCATCCAGAACTTCAAAGCGTACACGAGTGCGTAAAAAAGCTGGAAGCGGAGATGTTCGATCATATGGAAAAAGAAGAACACGTTCTCTTCACCGCCATTGCTCGTGCCGAACACGGCCTGCGGAGCGGCATGGATCTACCCAGGACTCCATTCGGCAGTTTCGAAAACCCCGTCCGCCGCATGATGGCCGAACATGATGTCGCCGGCCAACTCTGCTCCGAGATCAAGCGCCTGAGTTCAGACTATTGTCCGCCTGAAAATGCTTGCCCCAGCTATCGTGGCCTTTATGCCGGCCTGCAGGACTTTGAACGCGACTTGCATCAGCACGTCCACTTGGAAAACAACATCCTGTTCCCGCGCGCCATGCAGTTGGAAAGCACCAGTGTGCTCGCCTCGGAATCCCTTTAGAATTTATTCGGCACGATGGTCACCCAAAGGAAATTTCGCGGAGGTAAGAATGGTTGAATTTGATGAAGCGCACCGGGCAGTTCACTATCCCCCCGACCGCCGGTTCCGCGTCTGGATACGGCCCAGCATCTTGGCCGGAGTTGCGATTGCCATTGCTGCCTTGGTCGCTGCGGCCTGGATTGAAGTCGCTGTGGCTGGCATGCCACTTATTCCAGGGGTTCCGCAAGCTTATCCTTCCGGTTTCGCCGCTCCACATGGCTTCCCTGTGTGGGTGCGCTATTGCCACTTCTTCAATTTTCTGTTCGTTGCGCTGTTGGTCCGTAGCGGACTCTCAATTCTCATGGACCATCCCCGTCTCTACTTCAACGATGGCTGCACGCCCAACAGCGAATGGCTGCGAGTCACGCCGCTGAAAGTCCCGAGCGATCGGCTTTGGACCGCAAAAGATGACGCGCGCTATATCTCACCGCTCGCCGGGACACCCGGCTACCGTCACACCATCGGCATTGCGCGTGCATGGCATTTCATCAACGTGCATGGATTCATTCTCACCGGGGTCATCTTCATCGCCATGCTCTTTAGCACCGAACAGTGGCGCCGCATCGTGCCCACCTCGCCCACGGTGCTTTTGCAGGCATGGAACACCTTTGTCCACTATGCAACTTTTCATCTGCCACCCGAGCCCAACGGATTTTACGGCTACAACGCTTTACAGCAATTGGCTTATTTCTCGGCGGTCTTTGTCTTCGGCCCCGTTGCCATTGCCACAGGCATTTCCATGTCTCCGGCGGTGGTGAACCGTTTTCCTTGGTACGCGCGCATCTTCGGCGGACGCCAGGCGGCGCGTTCCATCCACTTCCTGAACATGCTTGGCTTTGTCTCGTTTCTCGTTGTGCATGTCACTCTGGTTGTGATGACCGGGTTTGCGCGCAACATGAACCATATCGTGATGGGCACTGATGATCTGCGCCCCGCCGGGATCTTCTGGGGGGCCTTGGGCATTGCGGTGGTCATCCTGTCTTGGGTGTTGGCGCACTACCTGTCTTGGTATCATCCCCGCAAAGTGCAACTGGCGCTCAAGTCCGTTACCTATCCTATGCAACGTCTTACCCTGAACCGACTGATGCCGCGGCAGAAATATAGTGAGAAAGACGTCTCTGCCTATTTTTGGCCAAACGGGAAAATGCCAGTTCGTGACGATTGGAAGCGGCTTGCAGAAAACGGCTTCCATGACTTCCGCCTCAAAGTTGGTGGCTTGGTTGACAATCCGCTTGAACTCTCCCTCGCCGATCTGGAGCGCATAGGCGAGGTGGAACATATCACCATGCACCACTGCATACAGGGATGGAGCGGTATCGCGAAATGGGGCGGCATTCCCATGAAGACCCTGATTGACATGGCCCGGCCAAAGCCCGAAGCAAAAGTTGTGGCTTTCGTCTCTTTCGGCGAAGCACTTTACGGAGGTGATTACTATGACACGCAAAGCCTGGAGAACGTTCAGAAGCCGCAGTCTTTGCTGGCCTCAAAGATGAACGGAGAGCCTCTTCCTCCACTCTATGGCGCACCGCTGCGCTTGCGGGTTGAGAACCAGCTTGGCTACAAGATGGTCAAATGGATCGAGCGGATCGAATTCGTTGCATCAGAAAAATCGTTGGGCAAAGGAGAGGGCGGCAAGAACGAAGACGACGAATATTTTGACCTTCTGCCCAACATTTGATGCCCAAGGCTGATTCCCCCCGCCCCGCTCATCTTGCCTTCGACCATATTAAGTCGTTACTGCAACGATTGAGGCTCGGCTGGCTTCTCCGTCATTTTCCTTCACGTGTCGTCATGTCCGCGTACGTTTTCATAAATGGATTCGTGACCATCGCGCTGCTTGCCTTGCTGGCGGTCGCGAGCCGCAATCCGTTTGTTTTTCCCTCGCTCGGACCAACTGCATACCTGCTTTTTTTCTCGCCGATGGGCAAGACTTCAAGCCCCCGAAACACTATTGTCGGTCATGCCATAGGCTTGATTTGCGGCTATGCCGCATTTGTTGTCACCGGCGCAGGGGCCTTGCCATATGGGGCTCACCAGGCGGTTTACTGGCCTAGGGTTCTGGCTGCCGCCGTTTCGCTCTCTGCCACCGGAGCATTCATGGTCCTGCTGGGGGTAAGCCACCCGCCTGCCGGTGCCACCACCTTGATCGTTTCCCTCGGCATCATTTCCAAACCAGGAGAACTTGTCATTATTGAGATCGCGGTGTTCCTGCTCGTGGCCCAGGCTCTGCTGATAAACCGCCTCGCCGGACTGCCATATCCTCTGTGGCACGGCCCGCCCTCGAGCGGCGAAATTGAAAACCAGTTGCAACGTGAGTAGTGCTGGTTTTTCGGGAAACGGAAACGGAAGACCGGCAACGGTTTTAGCGAGAACGAGAAATTAGAAGCGAGAAACCGCCTTTTAGGCAAGATCACCGGAGAAGCTTTCGCCTCTCCGGTGATGGTCAGAGGCAGGATAACAACGAAGCTTGTAAAAAAATCGGTGTCAACAACTAGAAACGAAAAACTTCCGTCTTTACTCTAATTCCACCCATCCCCCATAAGTCTGTTTCGGATGCCGCTTCAGATCGAACAGACTCGCAATGCCATATCCCAACATCGCGCCAAATACAGCAACAAACCCGGCCGCCGGCCCCATGTATTGTCGCAAGTTCTTTTTTACGTCCAGCCGCTCACGCACTGCGCCCTTCAGTTCTTGAACGCTGCCGTGGATATCTTGCCGCTGCTGCGCCGCACGCTCTTCATACATCGCGATCTGTGGATTCGTCATAGTCATGCCACCCTCGAAGTTGTGTTGCCCATGTTTGCCGCCTCGTTCTGTATCCATTGTTGGTCCTGCTTCAGTACACGGATAGTACGTTCCGGCATCATGGGTTGTTCGCGCAGCCGTCTCAACCCCGCGCTGGCGAATGATGCCGCGATGCATCCGTAGATCACACAGATGATCAGCGCCGCTATCGGCCATGCAAAGATTGCAATGGTGCCGCCCGGGAACCCCGCACGGAACCATGAACATACGACCGATACCAACATGAATGTGAATGTTGCGAACGTACCCATGCCGAAGACCAAGCCGGCAACCAGCATCGGCGCAGACTTCTTCCAGCCAATGGATTTCTCCCGCAATTCCGCCATCAATAATTCGAAACGCGTGTGCACAAACGCCAGCGTCTCTGACTTCATCTCATGCAGCACTTGCGCTATGCTCTTTTCGTTGTTGTAAACGCGATCAGCCACGATTTTCCCTCCATGCGCGTAGACCCGCGCCTACTAATATTCCAGCGACTCCCACCGCTGCCAGCGTCTGCACCGGATATTCATCGATCGTCTCAGCTGCCATTACGCGTAACTCGCCTGCCTTGGCTCGAGCGTCACAGACCGCACGCCGCGCAGTCGCGCGAAACTTGCGAGATGCGTCTTCATAGCTTTGCTCCACCGCTTCCTTCGCCAGCGCGACTTCATCTTCCGCGCGTTCTAACTCACGGCTGGCGCGCTCGCGGGCGCCCGCTGTCATTTCACTGATCTTGTTCACCAGGCGTCCTAGCGCCGCGCCGATCTTCCGACCTTGCTCATCAAAGCGGTTCGGCTCCGCCTCGGACATCGCATCGAATTCGCTGATCACGGCGACTTCTTCTACTTCGACTACTAACCGGTCCGGCTCCGCCGGGTAGCTCGAGTACTCGGGAACGTCTGAGCTGCTGTATTTTCTGAGTGGCTCCGTCATAGTTACTCCTGAGTTACTATGATGTGGGATTCGCGCAGGATGTTTGAACGCTTCCACTGCGTAAATCTATCGTTTTGCGAGTAGATGCTGGGATGCAACAAGGTTGTAAGGGATTGCGCAAACACTGCAAGCACCTGCCTCTGTTATGATGAAAGTAACTATAACTCCTTACTTTCGTGACGTTTGCGATTGGCACTCGGTGTGCTAAATATTTACAGGATAGGTCTCATTTGTACTCACCCCCGGAACGGATAACCAAGTAGCTTGAAGTTCTCCAAAATTTTTCTTTCTGCCCTGTTAGCCATGCTTTGCGCATTGCCCTGCCTGGCAGACAACGTAGATTTCAACTCGTTCACCACCACTACTTGTTTTCTGCCCGGTGGAACTCTCGATACCCAAGGCGTGCATTTCGCCACTGGTACTCCGTCGTCCGACGGCGATGATCTGTCGAACCAGCTGTTCGTTTGTGGCGGCATGCTGCTCAACAACGATTCCACCAACAGCTTGATCAATGCCAATGGCCCCTCGAATGTCGTCATGTCATTGATCGATGGCAGCACATTCACCTTGAATAGCTTTGAAGCCGGAACTCGCACAGCCGATTTCGATCCCACTACTCCGTCTGACGTTCACAAATCATTGGGTGTGATCGTGATTGGCACATTGGCCGATGGCGGCGGTGTGATTACCTACAATTTCGCTTTCAATGGACTCGACTGGAGCACCTTTTCGCCTGTCGGATCCGCAGGACTCTCATCCGTGGAATTCATCGCCTACGGTGACAGCCCCGGACCTGAAAACGCGCTGGACAATATCAACTTCTCGCGCGATGTGATCGCAGAGACTCCCGAGCCTGGTAGCTTGCTCTTGCTGGGTTCAGGATTGGTTGGGATTGTAGACAGGCTGCGTCGCCGCCCGGCTTAATGCACCGATAATTCCGCCCCAATAAAAGCGAAAGAAAGTCAGCTATACCAAGCCGGCTTTGTTATTGATCGCGTGCGCCTGCATGTGAAGATGCCATGCAAAGTAAGCCAGGCAAAATCCATAGAGCAAGGCATAGACGCCAAGCGCCAATGTAAGATGGCCTGAGTTACGCAGTGCAGCTAAAGCCAAAGCAGCAACCAGCGATACTGCTGCCATCACGCCGAGAGTAATGGATTCCTTGACGTGATGTTTCAATGCTGTGGCGATGCGAGCCTCTCCGATCCCGTTCACCAATGCATGCACCAGTGTCAGCATGATCACGGTCTCATAGCGCAGGCTGCGGGCCAGCAGCAGCGCCATCGCCAAACCCAGCAAGAGAAGCCCGCTCGCGATTGCCATCCAGCGATGCGAATCGTGCCGCACCAGAATTGCAGTGACCATAGTCAACGTCGCGGACACTCCCAGGTAAAGCGCGAACAGTACCACGAGTGATACCCGCACCATCATCGCGGTGAACGGAAGTGTCATATTGTTCGCAAGGAACAATGCCAGCCCCCCAAACGCGATCAATGCTGCGCCGCGAAACAGCGGCACCCACCAATATCGAATGAATTCTTCGATCATGTTGAGAGCAGCGTAGCAAAGAAGTGGCGCGGGAAACAGTAAAAGTTGAAAGTTTCTACTGCTTCACAAGCTCCACCCTTCGGTTGAGAGCACGTCCATCTTCCGTATCATTTGAAGCCACGGGCGCATAAGGCCCATCGCCGTAAGGCTGTACTCGTGAGGCAGCGACACCATATTCTGTGGTCAATGCTTTAACTACCGCCGCAGCTCGCTGTTTTGAAAGATCCATATTATTCGCGAGTTGGCCTTCGTTATCCGTGTGGCCCACCACGTAAAGCTTCAGTTTTGGATCCGATTGGAAAAGTCCGGCCACTACTTTGAGCGCCGCCGCTGACTCGGGTTTCAATACCGCCTTTGCTGTATCGAAATAGATCCCTGGGACTACAGCATGCCCGTTCTGCATTAGGCCGCCTGAGAGCGCGGCTGCATTTGCTACGACGTCCTGCGTCAGGCTCGTCTCTTTGACAGTGGTCACCCGATAGAAGTTGTCCCCGCTCACTTCGATCATGATCCACGTATTGTTCGAATGTGCCGTGAAGTCACCATGGATGCCTGAGTCATAGTCGAATGTATAGCCCGCGTTGTGCAGGGCGGTATTCAGATTTCGCACTAACTGTGCATGACTGGCCCCCGGTGGGACGGTGTAGGACAGCCTGTGGACTTCTCCCTCGATCTTTTTCGCCGGTCCCGTCATCTTGAGCACGGCAATGTCGTCGGCTCTATCTTGACAGTTGGCGATGATACTGCCGGGAAAACGCGTGATCAGCGGAGAGTCTTGGCATCCCTTCGCATCTTTCTTTTGTGCATTTCCGAAGATCGATGACGCCAGAACGAGAGAAGAAACAGACATGACAAAAAACGCCGACGGCCGGTGACGCTTCATGGGGTCGCATCCTTAAGGGTGTGGACTAAAAAAACGCAGGCAGTGTAACATGCGGCCCGAGGATCTTGTATCCATACCCCGTCGCTAGCGAGAATGAAGGCTGACCGGACTTGCTTCAGTCCACTACTCTAAACATGTTTAGCGAGCGTTGATCCAACTCCTTTTCCAGCTTCAGTTGCCAATCGGCCTTCGGGCCTTCATCCGCAAAGTCCGATAACTTGTGACCCAAGTCCTTCACGCTCTCGTCATAAAAAATGATGACCTCATGCTTCTTGTCATCACCCACGATGCGCGCGAACCGTGACATGATGAGTTCGCCATCCACTTTGTAGCCTTTGTCTGCGAGCAGATCGTCGCTCGCGTCGGCATCCGGATGCTGGCGCGATGCATGGTCCGCCGCACTATCCCAAGCCCAGATGTTATGGCTGTATTCATTTGCTCCCAGCCGCGTAGGATTCTTCGTCGGATAGTGGTAAGTCTCGGCGATTCCCGGCATCAACCCTTCGAACTGGACGATCAGCAAGCTGCGCACGTGCATGTTCTTGTCAGCTTCCGCCCAAACGAACCGTTCGCCTTCCGCAATGTTACGAATGTTGAACGGCGCACGTCCCACAAACTTCAATCGCGGGTCAGGCTCAATACGAAACCTCGGCAGATCACTAGAGACGAGCGCATTGTTATTGATAGTCCTCGGTGGTTCTGAACCAGCCAACGCAAAAATAGCTAATCCAACGACCGTAACGATTCGTTTGAACATAGTTCTCCCTTGGGCTCAATTACTTCAAATTCTCGGAAGGGTTACAAGCCGCTGGCCGTTTTCGTTCCGCATCGGCTTAGTAATGAGCGAGAATGTCCTCAAGCGCGATCACTCCGACCAACTGTTCTGCATCCGCGCGATGTACGATAGCCAACAATTTCCACTCGTGCGCATAGCGCAAGGCACTTTCTATGGCTTGGTCTGGATACAGGCGAGGCATAGTGCCTTCCGCAAGTAGGGAGCTGAGCGCGACACTGCCCTTGCCGGAAAGCAAAACCTTGTCCAACTGCTGCCGCTCGATGTAATTCCAGCCAAAGGGCGCCCGAGACACCAAGAAAACTTTATCTCCCGAGTCTTTCACCTGGGCCATTGCCGAATCGACGGACTGCATTCCCGAAAGGATGATCGCCGGCGCCGGCTGCATCGCGTCTTCGATCCGCAAGACCGATTGTTCACGCTCTTCTTCCATCGAAGGCAGCTCGACGCCATCCTGCCGTGATAACAGATCAAAGATGGGCACCGGCTGTAGTTTTCTTGAGATCATGTATGCGAGCGTATTCGCCACCATGACCGGCACAATGATGCCGTAATCGCCGCTGACCTCCAGCACCATGAAGACAGATGTCATCGGCGCACGCAGGAATCCCGCGAATAGCACTCCCATACCTACAAGTGCGTACACTGCGATGGGTCCCGTTAAGTGCGGAAAATAAACTCGCTCGATCGCTCCGACAGCCGCTCCCAGCGCCGCGCCAATGAACAATGTCGGCGCGAACATTCCGCCTGGAGTTCCACTTGTGAACGAGATGGTGGTCGCGATCAGTTTGGCTACGGTCAACAGCACAAGCAGTTTCCAGGTGAAATGGTCGCCCAGGATCGCGCCGATAGTTGCATAACCCGAACCCATGACCTGCGGCAATCCGAAGTAGCCCACCGTGCCAATGAGCGCACCCGCGATGGCCGGCTGGAAATACTGCGTCCAGCGGGGAAGCGCTTTCAAGTACGCGCGAAGAGTCCCGATGCCGCGCGCAAACAGTACGGAAACAATCCCGCCGATGATGCCGAGCACGGCATAAGCAGCCAGTTCACCCAGCCGCGCCGGCTGCACATCAGGAATGTGGAACAGCGCTTCAGAACCAAGAAACGATCGCGCAACCACCACACTTGAAACAGCAGCCAGCACGACGGCCCCGAACACGCCCGTGCTCCAACGCCCCACGATCTCCTCAATCACGAAGAGCACCGCCGAAATAGGCGCGTTAAATGCCGCGGCCAAACCGGCGGCCGCCCCGATAGGCGCGATCAGCCGCAGACGATCGCGTCGCAGCCGAAGCTTGCGTCCAATGAACGACGCCAGCGCGGCGCCGATCTGCAGTGAAGGGTCTTCCGGCCCCAGTGAATGTCCCGCGCCGATCGCCAGGCCCGCGGTCAGAAATTTTCCCACCGCCGTCCGCAGCGAGATGTAGCCGTCATAGATGTACAGGGCGGCTTTGGTTTGATTGACTCCGCTACCACGAGTACGCGGAAAAACGTGGATCACCAATGCGCCGATCACCAAGCTCACGAGGGCTGGCACCAGGACCAGTCGGATGTCGTGTTTGGCCGGCGCAGCTCCAAGTAATACGTTTCCTACCCAATCAATGAAGAGGCGAAACAGTACGACCGCCAACCCCGAAAAAGCCCCGATGATGATTGCGAGGAGAAGAAAAAAACGCTCTCCGCTGAGTGCGGAGGAAAGAGTCGATTCGCGGCTGGTCGAGTTTCTGTCTGCCGGCTTCATCTATGTGCAGCACGATTGTAATGGACAGGCTCACTGCGATGATCTTTTGGGCGGCTAGTGCCTCATGTTCCTCTGCAGTGCGCCAAACCCTGAACTGAACGCCGCATCAAAAATCTCGTGCAGTGGCTCTTCCAACACTTGAAGTATCCCTATGCCGAGATCGGCACGGTGGTCGCGATTGTGGGCGGGCTCATCATCTATTTCCTCGGCAAAGTCTGGGCAAATCACGGCGTCTCTGATGAGAAGGGCCGTTATCGCAGACGGTCAGCCTTATCCACCATCATCATCGTCTTCGTCATTGCAGTCATTGCCATCCTCTGGGCGCGAACTCTGCAGCACACAGGCACATTCCTCGGATTACTCGGCGGCGGATTGGCCATCGCTCTCAAAGAGCCTCTATTGGCTGTCGCGGGCAGGATAGCTATTTTATTCGGCGGCGCTTACAGCATCGGCGACCGCATTGAGGTGGACAAGATCACGGGCGACGTGATCGACGTCGGCTTTTTCTATACGCGCATGATGGAAGTAGGAAACTGGATCGGCGCAGACCAGGCCACGGGACGCATCGTGCAATTCAGTAACTCGCGTATGTTCGGCGGCACAGCCGTTTACAACTACACTCGCAACTTCTCTTACATTTGGGATGAGGTCAAGATTCCGGTCACATACGCCAGCAACCTCGCGACGATGCGCACCATTTTGCTCGAGTCGGGAGAGGAATACTCAAGAAGTTATCTTGAGGGTGCGCAATCCGAGTTCGACAAGATGAAGAATTTCTTTGTCGTGCCCGCCATTGAACTAAAGCCCCAGGTCTTCATGAAAGTGACTGACAATTGGGTGGAACTCACGTTGCGCTACTTGGTCGAACCCAAGAGCCGCCGCGCCGCCAGTAACTTCATTTACGAACATGCGTTCAAACGTCTGCAGGGACGCGACGACATCACCATCGCATCCACAACCTCTGACGTAGCCATTCACTGGAAGGAAGATCAGGCCTCGTCCAGTGAAAAGGCACGCGAGGAATCGAAAGATAAAGCTGCCTGATCCCCACCAGGCACAATAACTACTCCAGCGGCAATACCGCGCTGTCCCGACTACTCGCAACTCGAACGGCCTCGCCTGCATCTTCAACCCCACTATGAACGAAGAAACTTCCAGGATGAACGTCCATGAGATCTTTGAGACCGCGGTCGAATCCGCCCGTGACGAGTTGGGTCGTTCCACGCTCGCGCTCGGCGTCTCCGGTTTGGCAGGCGGTATCACCATGGGCCTCAGTGGATTGGGCGTCGCGGTCATCCATGCCGCAATGGGCGACACGCCGCCCGCAGACCTCGTCGCCATGCTTCTTTATCCACTGGGATTTCTGGCCGTGATAATTGGCCGATCTCAGCTCTTCACTGAGAACACGCTCTATCCTGTCATCCTCGTCCTAAAAGAACGCCGGCACGTCTTTGATTGTCTCCGCCTGTGGGCCGCCGTATTCGCGACGAATGTGGTCGGAACCGCGATTTTTGCCCTGCTTGCCAGCCACACTGCAGCGCTCTCGCCTGAGATTCGCGGAGCTTTAGTGAAACTCGGAGTGAATGCCACGCAACACGATTACTCCAGTATCTTTTGGATGGGAGTTATGGCTGGATGGCTGATCGCCCTCGTCGCCTGGCTGGTCACCGCCAGTCATTGGACCTCGTCGCAAATGATGATGGTGTACTCTCTCACCTTTTTGATCGGCGCGGGTCATTTCGCCCACTGCATCGCCGGCAGCAGTGAGATTCTCACGGCGGTGTTCCAAGGCCAGGTCCAAATGGCCACATATCTTATGTGGCTTTTGTTTGCTGCGCTCGGAAACATAGTTGGCGGCGTCGTCATCGTCAGCCTCCTGAATTTCGGACAAGTACACGCAGATCACTGATTTCATTGGCCAACATGCGCCACCATACATCTCGAGACGGCTCACATGCCATCTAGCGCACTGTCGTAGGCAGAGTTCCATTTTCCAGAGTCCCTGAAATGCGCCGTGCCTGTCGTCCAATCTTCGTCTTTTTCGCGGTCGCAGCTTTGTTTGTGGGCTGCAACTCACGCAGTCATACCTCCCAACCCGAGAACCCCCCGCACGGCGGCGTCATGCAGCCCTACGCAGGCAAACTTCCGCCAGACGACGGCCAATGGACGATGCCCGCGAAAGACTACGGCGCGTACCGTTATAGCCAACTCGATCAGATCAACACCTCCAATGCGAAAGACCTGAAGCTGGCGTTTACCTTCTCCACCGGGACGACCAACGGTCTCGAAGCCGCGCCACTGGTGGTGAATAACACCATGTACATCATCACCAGCTTCCCCAACATGCTCTATGCGCTCGATCTGACTAAGCCGGGCGCGCCCATGAAGTGGGCTTACGACCCGAAACCGGTCGCGTCAGCCAAGGGCGTCGCATGTTGTGACTTGGTGAATCGCGGCGGCTCGTACTACAACGGCAAGATCATCTACGCCACTCTCGATGGCTACGTGGTCGGCGTCAACGCTAATGACGGACACGAAGTCTGGAAGACAAAAGTCGGCGACATCAACATCGGCGAGACCATCACCATGGCCGCGCAGGTGGTGAAAGATAAAGTGCTCGTCGGCAACAGTGGCGGGGAGTTCGGCGTACGCGGCTGGATCGTTGCTCTCAACGCTGATACCGGCAAGCTTGTTTGGAAAGCCTACAACACCGGACCCGACAAGGATGTGCTCATCGGTTTGCGCTTCAAACCTTTCTACGACATGGACAAAGGCAAAGACCTCGGAGTTTCTACCTGGAACCCCGATCAATGGAAGATCGGGGGCGGAAACGTCTGGGGATGGATCGCGTATGATCCTGACCTCAACATCGTCTATCACGGCACCGGCAATCCCGGTCCGTGGAATCCCGACGAACGCCCGGGTGATAACAAGTGGACCTCCGGTATTTTCGCTCGTGACGCCGACACTGGCGAAGCTCTCTGGTACTACCAGTGGTCGCCGCATGACATGCATGACTATGATGGGATCAACGAGCAGATTCTGCTCGACCTCCCCATCGACGGCAAGACGCGCAAAGTCCTCGTCCGTCCCGAACGCAACGGATATATATATGTGCTTGACCGCACGACCGGCGAAGTTCTCTCCGCTACGCCATACGGACACATCACCACATCGAGTGGCGTTGATCTCAAGACCGGTCGTTTGAAAGTAAATGAAGAGTTGAAGCCGTCTCCCGGTAAGGTCGTGCACGGAGCCTGCCCCGCCGCGCCCGGCGTCAAAGATTGGAACCCCTCAGCCTTTTCGCCAAAGACAGGCTTTCTCTATCTTCCGCACAACAATCTCTGCATGGATTGGGAGAGTGTTGAGACCGGATACATCGCTGGCACGCCGTACGTAGGCGCAGACGTAAAGATGTATCCCGGTCCCGGCGGCAACGGCGGCGTTTTCTCCGCCTGGGATCCAATCAACAAGAAAGAAGTCTGGCATTTCGATGATCGTTTCCCGGTATGGAGCGGCGCCTTGGCCACGGCGGGCAACGTGGTCTTCTACGGCACCATGGACGGTTGGTTCATCGCGCGCGACGCGCAAGACGGACACGAACTATGGCGATTCAAGACCGGTTCCGGCATCATCGGTCAGCCCATCACTTACAAAGGACCCGACGGCAAGCAATATGTCGCCATCCTTTCTGGAGTAGGTGGATGGGCAGGCGCAGTCGTGACCGGTGGCCTCGACGTGCGTGATCCCACGGCCGCGCTCGGCTTCGCCAACGCGACCGCCGAGCTGCCCAAGTACACCAACAAGGGAGGCATGTTGTATGTTTTCCAGCTTCCTTAAGACGTGTTGCGTGATTTTATTGATCGCCAGTGTCTGCTTTGCAGAACCGTCGAAGCCCAAACTTCGCGTCTGCGCTGACCCCAATAATCTTCCTTTCTCCAATGACAAAGGTGAAGGTTTCGAGAACAAGCTCGCCGAGATGATCGCTCGTGACCTTGGTCGCGATGTGGATTACACCTGGTGGGCGCAACGCCGCGGCTTCTTCCGTCTCACATTGAAAGCACAGCAGTGCGACATCGTCATGGGTGTGCCGGTTGATACCGAGCGTGCGCTTACAACTACGCCCTACTACACATCCACGTACGTCTTCGTAACGCGCAAAGACAGCAGACTCAACATCCGCTCGCTGCGCGACCCGCGTCTGCGTAGTCTTCGTGTCGGCGTTCAGATCATCGGCGACGACTACAACAACTCTCCGCCGGCGACTGCACTCAGCCATCGCGGTGTGGTGAAGAACGTAGTTGGCTACACCGTCTACGGAAACTACGCCCAGCGCAGCCCCACGGCACGGATCGTGAATGCCGTAGCTAACAAAGATGTAGACATCGCTATCGTCTGGGGACCGCAAGCCGGATACTTCGCGGCACAACAAAATGTGCCGCTGAAGATCACCCCCGTCTCCCCGAGAAAAGATGGAGTCATCCCCTTCACCTTCAAGATCTCTATGGGCGTACGCAACAGTGACACAAAATTACGCGACCGACTGAACCATCTACTCCGCGAACACCGCCCGGAGATCGATCGCCTGCTCGCCGAATATCACGTGCCGCGCGTCGCATCTGCAAAAGGAGTGGCCGAATGAAAAGCATCTCAGTCGCCGCTCTTCTGCTGCTCTCCCTGCTCGCCGGCTGCGCGCGTGAAAAACGCAGTTACCAGGATCAATCGCCGTATGTCGAGCAAGCCCCGGACAAAGTCGTGCAAAGCGATCTGCATCCCGGAATGATGCCGCCACCCTCATCCTACGAGAAGAATGTTTACGCAGAGAGCGCGTATGACGTGGCCGAGGGCCAGAAACTTTTTGAGCAGTACCACTGCAGTGGATGTCACTTCCATGGCGGCGGAGGCATCGGACCGCCGCTGATGGATTCCGATTGGATCTACGGCAGTGATCCACAAAACATTCGCGCGACGATCCTTGAGGGTCGCCCGAATGGCATGCCGTCATTTCGCGGCAAGATCGCAGATCATCAGGTCTGGGAGATCGTCGCTTACGTGCGTTCGCTGAGTGGTCTTCTGCCTAAAGACGTCTCGCCCGGTCGCAGTGATCAGATCAGTCTCGGCACCACGCCGCAACAGACGCATCCTCAGTATGAGAAGAAAGAGCAACCCGGCTTGAATCGCGAGGAGAAGCCGAAATGATCCGCCTCTTCGCGTTCTGGGCCGGCACTTTCAACGATCATTCAGTCACAGAAGCGATGGGCCGTCAGGCCGCGGTCATTGCCCACGAATGGTGGTTCTTTTTCGCTGTTTGCACCACGGTCTTCATCATCACCATGCTGTTTCTCGCCCGTGCGCTGATGAAGCGCCGCACGGTTGAGGACGTTCCGCTCGCGACCGGTCCTGCGGTTCTAGATCCTCGCCGCGAACGCACCCTTACCATCGCCGTAAGCAGCGCCATGGGAGTGACCGTCGTCACTCTCTTCGTTCTGTTGTTCGTCAGCATCTCCACTGGCGCGTCTATCCGCCACTTCAATTCTAAGAACGCTGTCACCATTCAGGTCATGGGACATCAATGGTGGTGGCACGTCATTTACCAGAACACCGCTGCCAGCGAAACGCTACAGACTGCCAACGAGATTCACATTCCTGTCGGAAAACCAGTTGTCATCCTCACCAGTTCCAACGATGTGATTCACAGCTTCTGGGTGCCCAACATAACAGGGAAGCGTGACCTCATCCCCGGCTACTCCACTGCTCTTTGGATCCAAGCCGATAAGCCCGGCCGTTTCCGCGGACAGTGCGCGGAGTTCTGCGGACACCAACATGCCCACATGGCTTTCTACATCGTCGCTCAAGAGCAAAATGATTTCGATGCTTGGGAGCGAGCGCAAATAAATCCCGCGGTGACACCGGCACCCGGCTCGCTCCAGGAAAAAGGCATGCAAAAGTTCATGGCCGGCCCCTGCGTGATGTGCCACACCATTCGCGGCACAGACGCCGGCGGCGCGGTAGGTCCTGATCTGACGCACGTTGCGAGCCGCAGCACCATCGCCGCCGGTACGCTCGACTTCAACCATGAGAACTTGTTGAAGTGGGTGCGCAACTCGCAAGACATCAAGCCCGGCAACAAGATGCCCGCCATGCAGATCACTGACGACGACTTGAACGCCATCGTCGCCTATCTGGAGTCATTGAAGTGAGCAGCCAGCCGCAAAGGGAGATGAACTCGGAGTCACTCGAGCCGCGCCCCCGCACGCCCATGTCAGACGCAGAAGCGCGCAATTGGCTCCAGCGCACTTGGGACGACGGCAAAGGCTTCACTTCCTGGTTCCAGCAAGTCCACCACACCGTCATCGGACGCCGCTACATCATCACCGCATTCTGTTTTTTCTTACTCGGCGGGCTGCTCGCCGCGCTGATGCGGATCCAACTCTCGCATCCTGAGAATCACTTCCTCTCGCCCGATTTTTATAACCAGGTCTTCACCATGCACGGCAGTACCATGATGTTCCTCTTTGCCGTGCCTGTGATGGAAGCCTTCGGGATCTACATGATCCCGCTGATGATGGGCACGCGCAACATCGCCTTCCCGCGCCTGAATGCGTACAGCTGGTACCTATATGTCTGCGGCGGCATCATGCTCTACGTCGCGTTCGTCCTCAATACCGGCCCCGATGTCGGTTGGTTCGCATATCCCCCACTCTCCGGTCCCGATTTTTCTCCCGGCAAGCGCGCCGACTTCTGGGCGCAGATGATCACATTTACTGAAGTGGCCGCGCTGGCTGTCGCCGTCGAGATCATTACCACCATCTTTAAGTTGCGCGCCGTGGGAATGTCATTGAATCGCATTCCACTATTCGGCTGGGCCATGCTCATCCACTCCTTCATGGTCATCTTTGCCATGCCCGCCGTTGCACTCGATTCCAGCATGCTCTTGATGGACCGCCTCATCAGCACGCACTTCTTCAACCCGGCGGAAGGCGGTGACGCACTTCTTTACCAGCATGTCTTCTGGTTCTTTGGCCATCCCGAGGTCTACATCATCTTTGTACCGGCAATGGGCATAGTGTCAGAGATCATCGCCACCTTCTCTCGACGTCCCGTCTTCGGCTATCCCGCTCTCGTACTCGCTCTAGTCGCCAACGGCTTCGTCGGCTTCGGCTTGTGGGTCCACCACATGTTCGCTACCGGCCTGCCCATGATGGGCTACAGCTTTTTTACCGCTGCCAGCTTGATGATCGCGATTCCATCTGCCGTACAGATCTTCTGTTGGATAGCAACATTGTGGACCGGTCGAATAAATTGGAAGACGCCGCTGATATTCGTCATTGGCTTTTTCGCCATCTTCGTACTCGGTGGCCTTACCGGAGTGATGCTGGCCTCCGTCCCACTTGATACCCAAGTGCACGATACGTATTTCGTCGTCGCGCACTTCCATTACGTACTCATCGGCGGAGCGCTTTTCCCGCTCTTCGGCGGCATCTACTACTGGTTCCCCAAGATTACCGGACGCATGCTCAGTGAAAAGCTCGGTCTCTGGCACTTCTGGCTGTTCTTCATCGGCTTCAATCTCACGTTCTTTCCCATGCACATTCTGGGATTAAAAGGTATGCCGCGCCGGGTTTACACCTACCTGCCACAGAATGGTTGGGGAACAATGAACTTCATTGCCACCGTCGGCGCCTTATTCATGACGGCGGGCGTACTCTTCTGGCTCTACAACATCTGGACCAGCTATCGTCGCGGTCCGCTCGCTGGTGACAATCCTTGGGGCGCAAGTTCACTTGAGTGGGCCACGAACTCACCGCCGCCCATCTACAACTTTGACGAACTTCCCACCGTCAACAGCCGCACGCCGCTCTGGACTGCGACCGCAGAGAACCCGGTGATCCGCGGCCTGCGCATTGACGACCGCGAAGTCCTCATTACGCGCGTGCTCGATGCCGAGCCCGACCACATCAACAGTTTCCCCAAGCCCAGCCCCTGGCCATTCTGGTCCGCTATGGCGACCACAGCACTTTTCGTCGGCTCCATATTCAACGGATACGCACTTTATATAGGCGCTATCCCGCTCGCCTTCACGCTGACCATGTGGTTCTGGCCGAAGAAGCATGAGATCGCTCTTGAAGAAGCCGAAGGAGTGCGCCGATGAGCGCCTCCATCGCTAACTCGCAGCAGCCACCGCGGCGCGAGATCGACGTCTCCGCGCTGCCCAAGACCGTCTTCGGTTCCGGTCAATCCATTCTCTGGTGGGGAACCATGGGAATGGTCGTCATCGAAGGAACTTTCTTCGCGTTGCTTCTCGCGTCGTACTTCTATCTGCGCACGCGTGTCACCGATTGGCCACCCGCGCAGACTGTACCCTCGCTGAACTTCGGCACCATCAACATCGCGATTGCCGTCCTCTCACTTATCCCCAATTATCTGGCGAAAAAGGCCGGCTCCAGTTTCAACCTCGCCGGATGTCGCCTCTGGCTCACCATCATGTCGCTCATATCCATAGTGTGTCTATTCTTGCGATGGTTTGAATTCTCGTCACTGAATTGCATGTGGTACGACAACGCGTACGCGTCGGTCACATGGACCATCTTGGGCATGCATACCGTCCACCTGATCACGGATGGCTTCGATACATGGATTTTGAACATCATGATGTTCACCGGACCGATTCAGGGCAAGCGCTTCATGGATGTTTCCGAGAATGCCCTCTACTGGAATTTCGTGGTACTAGCATGGATTCCCATCTATCTCGTCCTTTACTGGGCGCCGAGGTGGCTCTGATGGTGCCGTCGAAATTGTCGCTTTGGTACGGGATACTGATCGGTGCGGCCGCATTCGCCGGAGATCAACAGATCACTTACTCGCTAGTGCCGCACGCCTGTTCCACCGGGCACTTTTACGTTTTATATTGTGCGACAGGAATCGCGTTACTATTGGCTTTGTCCGGTGCTGCCATGGGCGGAAGAAACTTGGCCGTCACGCGCTCAGCCTCCATCGATGGCGGTACACGAGCTGATCGTTCTCGCTTTATGGCGATTCTCGGCATCGCCGCGTCACTGGGCTTCGCCACCATCATCCTCGCTATGGCTGTGCCGCGTTTTATGCTCAGTCCTTGTGACTGACAGACGTAATGCGAACCTTCCTCATCGCCGCCATTCTTCTTACTCCCACACTTGCCTTTGCGCACCCGACTGGCGAGCTCGTCACGCCTAGCGATCTCTGGCGGTCGTGGACATTCGAACCCGCCGTAGTCGCCTTGCTCACGATCAGCGCCATCTGGTTTGCGCTCGGGATCTACCGCTCCCGCGCGGCATCCATCACTCTCCCACGCCAACTCGCGTTCTGGTCCGGCTTGCTCGTTCTCGCCATCAGCCAGATATCCCCACTTCACGAACTGGGCTCGACGCTGTTCACCGCGCACATGATTCAGCATGAGCTGCTGATCCTGGTCGCCGCGCCACTCCTCGCATACGCGCGACCCATCGCAACATTCTTGTGGGCGCTGCCTTTCCACTGGCGTGCGTCTCTCGGAGCATCGTCAAAGAAACCCGCCGTCAGGCGCTCATGGAGATTTCTCACCGCTCCCGCAACAGCGTGGACTCTCCATGCTGTTGCCCTCTGGGGATGGCACATTCCGCGTCTCTACCAAGCCACACTCGAGAATGAATGGATGCATGCACTGCAGCACATCAGTTTCTTAGGGACCGCGCTTCTGTTCTGGTGGGCTTTGATGCAAGAAGAACGCGCGCGCCATTACGGCGCGTCAGTCGCATACATCTTTACCACCGCGATCCACAGCGGCGCACTCGGCGCGCTACTCACATTCGCACCATCACTCGTCTATCCCATTTACGCTGGACGCACCGCCACCTGGGGCCTCACCGCATTAGAAGACCAGCAACTAGGCGGCCTCATAATGTGGATACCGTCAAGCTTGGTGTTTATCGGTTTAGCCTTGTGGCTCTTCGCAGCATGGCTGCGCGAATCAGAAAGACGAGTCGAACTCGGCTCCGTCGCGCGACAAATCAATTTGCCGCAAAGCAGCGCTAAATAAGATGGTGCCGGGAGGGGGAATCGAACCCCCAAGGGCGCAAGGCCCGGCGGATTTTGAGTCCGCTGCGTCTGCCAGTTCCGCCATCCCGGCGAAGGAAGGCTTAAATCATTTTACAGCATGGACTGACAGGCCAGTTGGCCACTGCTGGCATAACTTATTCGACGATCGTCTCAGCACTAGTAGCCATCATTCTCGTCGTCGCATGGAACTGATGATATTCAGAGAATATCGTCGAAGATTCGGCTGCGATCGTATTTGCTTTTGTAGTGGCCATGCGCATAGAAGCCGGCACCAACCTGTCCGTCAAGCCTCCGTGGCGCAGCCACCCATACAGGATTGTGATCGTGCAGGATTGGAGGCCTGATTTGGGAGGCAAGTCCATTTGCTCTGAGATTCTCAGGATGTTTAGATCAGCATCCGTCCACACTTCACCATGGCATGGAGCCGCCCCGGTCCAAGTCTTCCAGAAATTCTTGACTCGCAGTCCACAAATCTTATCTTCCAACGTAGCCTCAAAGTAAAAGATCTTGATCCGATGACCACCTTCGCTTCTTTCTTCTAAATAGCGCAGCGGCAAGCGGTAGTTTGTACCCACGGTCTGCGGCAAATCTCGCCACTCGGATCCAGGCACGACAAACGCGCCCTTTGGGTCTGGCATTGAATTCACTTGTCTGCCATCAGGAAGAACAAAGACTTGTTGCCCGTCAATCACACGAACAACGTGCTGTTGGACGGATCTGTTCGCCTGAGTCACCGTTTGCACTGCAATCAGATTTGTCATGCCTCCAATTAAAGCTTGAGCTTTTTGTCGCAACGCTTGTGTCTCTGGCTTTTCCTCTTCTCTCTCGCGTAATTCCGTCATGCGGGCAGTCTGGGGAGGCACTGAAAACGTGGCTAAGGTCAAGTATTGACTTGGCAGCACCGGCAGAGGATTGAGCCCGTTAGGTTCAGGAATTGTGAAATCGTTTGTCTCACCTGCTGGTAGCGCGCGATCGCTAACATCCTGGTGAAGTGGCGTCTCGGACGCAAGTTGTCCACTGCTATCCGGTCGCCAGATGGGCGCAGCAAAAAGCGTCGCGTAGGCTTTCGGTTGGCTTTTGTTGACGAATTCAGCCAATGACCAGATTGGCACTGCAAATACGACAGGCTTGGAATTATTTGTGTTTATGCTGGTCACAATTCCCACCGCTTCCCCTTGGTCATTGAGGATCAGTCCACCGCTAGAACCGGGGGCAAGAGGACTCGACAACTGAAACTGCAAGACGCCGACGGCGTCGGCAAAGTCAAATCGCCCGGAAGTGACCGTCAGTTTGCCGTTAGGGTAGCTGACAATACTGACCGGCTCGCCTTTCTGCAGTTGGCCCACGAAGATGTTTACCCCATGCATTCCTTTTGACGCCATCGGGGACCTCATCCTTAGGATTGCCAGATCGCGCACCGTCGCATATTTGAATACTTCAGCCGTGAAGGATCCCACCTCGCTGGCTCCATCGTCATCTGGGCCCGTCGCTAAAGAGACTGACTCGACGGTCTCTCCGTTAACGACGAGATCTTTTCCAAGGAACTTTGCGACATGGTAGTTGGTGATCATCAATGAGCACTCTTTATCGAGACACCATGCTGTGCCAATGCGCTCGACGCCGGAGCGTAGTGTGGGGCTGTGAACTTTTGCCGCAAAGCTCGAAGGATCAACACCGCATATGGAGACTCCGCTGAGTATGATTAAAGACGCCGCAAGCCGTTTAAACATTTGAATCACCGCCATTAGATATTTCCGCTTTCTTGCGCTGTGGTTTATGCAGGCGTAATTCCATCCCCGCAAATGACTGAATATGCGGGTAAGCATGTGAACCAACGCCGGTTACGGTTTATTCATCGGCAGATACGGGAAAAGGATGAGATTCTTTAGCGTTCGAATCCTGTAAGCCTGTTCAAGTTATGGACTCGGACGGAGAGATTGATAAAACGGACATGGACAGCTTCATCCGCGGAGTGCGAATGCAGAAACCGTCGTGCTAAGAAACAAAAGCGCTACTTAGTCTGAGAATCCTTGACTTGGATCTCCCGTTGAGCCGGAGGAGTAGACCACCAAGAATGATTAAAAAGACCGCAATTGCAAAGGTGTGCCTATGCAGCGCTGGGTGCACCTTTTAATGTTTTCGTCAGATCTCGAACGTCTGATTCCAAGCGCTCGAATAATTCAAAGGCTTGGCGAAAGCTGATCTTGTCTGCGCTTTCTTCCAACTGCTTCGCTGTCCTTAGGGCCGCTGAATCACCGAATGACGATAATGAGGAAGCGAAGCAGTGAGCTGCCACTGCCAGTTTGCCGCGCTGCTGTCGCAAGATCGAGTCCAAGATGGCACACCGCTGCAAAAATTCATGGTCAAGAAAACGGGATGACCAGCTTTTCGCCTTA
>JAICLA010000207.1 GCA_025927695.1 Terriglobales bacterium
GCATCGCAAAGTGTTGTTACGCGGTGGGCGAGGAGGTCATTGACCAGTTCCGCTCGCAGTTTGAGTATGCAGACAAGCTCTTCAAACCATATTTCGACGACGACCCGGTCAAGAACAAATATCCGCTGCTATTCATGACCGCACGCGCCCCCGGACACAGCAACCTCGGCCCGCAGATCCATCTAGATCTGGTCGAAGCCAACCGCAGGCAACTACTCGACGCAGGCGTACCCGCGCGCAACATCTGGTCGGCAGACGAATGCACGTCTTGCGACACCAAGCGGTTCTTCTCCCATCGCAAGGAAGATGGATTTACGGGCAGGATGATGGCGGTGGTGGGAGTGATAAACGGCGTGATTCTGAGGATCTGTAATTTGTAATTTCCGATTTGTAATTTGAAAAACCCGGGGCGCGATCGGTTTTCAATTACAAATTGCAAATCACAAATTACAAATCCTCTAGCTGTTGTAATGCAGCAGTGAAAACACGTCGCAAGGCGCCAGCTTATCGCGGCCTTTGAGAAAGTCGAGTTCCACAGCAAAACCTAACCCCACAACTTCCCCGCCGATAGACTTCACCAACTGCGCGCAAGCATTGGCCGTTCCGCCGGTCGCTAGCAGGTCATCCACAATAACAACCCTCTGGCCCGGCTTAACCGCGTCTTTGTGGATTTCCAGCGTGTCCTGCCCATACTCAAGGTCATAGGTCATCCGAGCCACCTCGGCCGGCAATTTTTTCGGCTTGCGCACAGGCACAAAACCCGCATTCAACCGATACGCCAATGCCGGGCCAAAGATGAATCCGCGCGCTTCGATCCCGACGATGATGTCCACGCCCTTATCGAAGTAATACTCCGCCATCGCATCGATCAGCGTGGCCAGGCCCTTCTTGTCTTTGAGCAGCGTGGTGATGTCATAGAAGAGAATGCCCTTCTTAGGGAAATCAGGCACCTCGCGGATCAACTTTTTCAGCGGCTCGCAATCAATGGCGCGCGCACGTTCCGGTTGCGTCATTTACAAGTCTCCATTTGATGATTTATGTGATGTGAAACGACTTCAAACCGCCCTGCGTCTCTTCTGGCTCGGGCTCAGATTCGTCTACCGTATCCACACGGGAAGCCCGCGGACCTTCAGCAAGTTTCGTCTTGAGCTGCGCCAACTTTTCCTCTTCGCCCATGGCCAGCAACTCCACAGTGGAATCCTCACGGTTGCGCACCCATCCCAGCAATCCCAGCGCGGAAGCTTCCCGCTCGACAAACCAGCGGAAGCCGACGCCCTGCACGCGGCCGCGAACGACGAATTTTCTTGCTTGGATCAAGTAAGCCTTCTAAACGCAGAGGCGCAGGGACTCAGAGAAAAACTTAAAGATTTTGCTCCGCGTCTCCGCGCCTCTGCGTTAAAACTACGCTCTCGATAAGTACGCGCCTTCCGCCGTATCCACCCGGATCGTCTCGCCCTCATTGATGAACGGCGGTACCTGCACCACCAACCCCGTTTCAGTCTTAGCCGGTTTGGTCACGCTGGAAGCGGTCGCAGACTTGATCCCCGGTTCCGTCTCTACCACTTTGAGGTCAACCGTCTGTGGCAGTTCCACACCCACGGCTTTGCCGTCAAAGAATTCGATGTGTATCTCCATGTTCGCCGTCAGGTAATCCACCGCATCTCCCAACACTTCGGCTGACAAGGCGATCTGCTCGTAGTTCTCCTGGTTCATGAAGTGGTAGTTGTCGCCATCGTGGTAGAGGTACTCCATCTTGATCTCGTCCACAGCGACTTTCTCGATCGGATCAGGAGAGCGGAAGCGGTGTTCGAACATGGCGCCGGTGCGCAGGTTGCGGAGTTTGGCCTGGATAAAAGCGCGCAGGTTGCCGGGGGTGCGGTGCTCCACTTTAAAGACCGAGTGCAGCTCGCCGTTATGTTTGATGATCATGCCCGGACGCATCTGGGTTGCGGGAATCGACATTGCGGGAAAATCTCCTTAAGTTCGCGCGCCCTCGCGCGTACCCACAAGCAAGGCTGGCAGGACATCACAGGCGGCAACCTTTGATTTTACCAAAGGAACGCCGGGAGGGATGGATGAGCGCCCTGTGGCCGCGCGGTCAGATCAGGTTCCAGATTCCGGTTCATCGTCTGTGAAGGTCTTTTGCCGCAGGAGCAGTTCGTCGCGATAAGCCAGGCAAGAGTGCGCCTCAAATCGCAGCCGTACGTCTTCGTCGGGCTTCGAGGTGGGCGCACCCAACACATTCAACGGCACGCGAAAGATCTGCCCGCACTGGCTGCACTTCCACCCTACCGGGTGAGTGCTGATAAAGAAATATGGTTCCAAAGATCGCATCGCAATAGTCAGGGGAACTTTGCGGAATGGATACTTCGTTTAACTTTGCGTTTAATTGTACGTTAGCTATACGGATGTAAGTCGCGGCGGGAAGGTGGCCAAAAAATCGGAAGCTGCTGCTTCAGGCGTTGATGATCTCGCCTTTACCTTTGCAGGTCTCACAGAGCTTGCCATCCACCCTGCCGGTGCCGTGGCAACGTTGACAGGGACGCATGGGGTCTTTGGGGGTATTAGACTGTGGCTTCACGATTCGATTAGAAGCTGCCTAAAACGCCAAGGTTGCAAATACCTTAGTACTTTTGAACTAAGGCTGTTTGCACTACTTTTGAGGCTTTTGGGAGGGCGCAGGCTTTTGGATGCCGTAGCGTTCATAGCCCGCGTCAGCGTTCATCTGGTTGCAAAGCTTCAGGGCCTCGTCCACCGTGTCGCAGGCAAACACCGCCTTCGGATAAGAATGTTCTTCATTCTTCGCCGGGATCTCGATCACGATGAACTGCTTTTTTGGGCCCTTGCCGATCGGTTGCTTGGAGTCGGGGGTCGTGTCACCAGTCACGTTTTTCAATTTTCAGGGGCTCCATGCCTCGCATAACGATACGCAAAACCGTTACATACTACTGCAAGATACTACACAGCCAGTAGTTACTTTCGATTCTTGACAGTTTTATTGCGCAGAGGTGTTGAAGATATTAATAGGAAGGATGAAGGGGTGGCGCGACTCAGCGCGCCACCGATGATCAGTAAAGGTTAAAGGTGACTTCTATGTTCACTAAGACCGCTACAGCCTGATTGTCTTTCTTAGCTGGTTCAAATCGCCAAGTCTTCACGGCTTCCATGGCCTTTTCGTCCAACCCAAGACCTACCGAACGGGCTACGCGAATATCGCGGGGGTGACCATTCGCATCAATGATTGCTGCCAGCACCACCGTGCCCTGATACTTGGCTTTACGTGCCTCTTCAGAGTATTCCGGATCCGGCTGGTAGATAGCTCGGGGGGCGCTAACTCCGCCACCCACCCTGAATACGCCTCCCCCGGTGCCGCCGCCCATGCCGGGACCGAGTCCACCTCCATTGCCTGAGCCAATGCCACCGCGCGAACCTGAACCGATGCCTGCACCCACGCCCACGCCGTTTGAGGCCATCAATGCCTTCGAGAGCGGATCGCCTACATCAGTCTGTGACGTTTGCAACTTCACTTGCGGCGGAACGAGGATAGCCTGCTCAGCCACAAGTTTCGGATCTTGGTTCTTGATCACCGCTGCCGGCGGCGTAACGGGAGTCATGGTGAATTTAGGAGGCTTGCCTTTGGACGCATCCAGCTTACTGGCATCGCCACCGCCACCACCACCGCCAGATTTGGTCGCGCTAGCTGGCAGTGTCAATCCGCTGGGATCCACCAAGTCGATTACCTGTTGCTTAATAACGTCTTTGTTCTTCACCACGAACATCGACATCCACAGGATGAGAGCGACCGCAAGGCCGTGGGCCAACAAAGAATAGACAAAATTGAACGGCCTGACATCGTAGTTGCCGTATCCAACGCCCTGCAAAGTGGGCAAGATCGTAGGATCAACAACTCGGGTCGCGTTCGGAGCCTTTGGACCTGGTCCTATTGGACTTGTGGCAGAGGAAGACATAGAAATTATCCTCAATTATAGACCCCAAATACGGCAAAGGGTTTCAATTTTTTATCGTCTGGGAGCCCGAAACGGCCAGGTGTTTAGGGGACAAACCGCAGGCAATATGCACTAGAACGCGGAACCTAATCCGTCTTGCGTTTGGAATCAGAAGAAAAGATCGACGCCAATGCTTTGCCGAACCGGTGGAACCATGACCGCTTCCCTTCGGCCTTAGGCGGCTCGGCCGTAGGCAGGAAGCCGGAAGGCGCGACAGGCAGGCTGGCGCGCGGCACAGCGGGCGCAGGACGCGGCATCTCGTCAGCTCTGAATACCACTGGCGCATCCACTTGGGTGTAAACCTGCCCCGGTTTGGGCGCAGCCTGCCGCGGCACTGTAATTCCGGGAACGGGCAAGCCAGCGGCTACGGCAGCCTCCGCGCTGCGCGATTGCTGCTCCGGGAAATTTAATCCAGCCTTACCCGCGGCGCCGGCACTCGCATTTTCCGCTGGCATAGGTGGACACCCGCAGTCAGTGGCGCTCGGCAATAAGTCGTCCACGTGCCCATTGCGAAATGTTACTTGCTCACCCGGCTTCACTTGGTGCGCGCCGTCGCCGAATTGCTCATTCACGATAAGCGACGAAGCATTGCCCGCTAGTGACCGCACGCACACTCCACCGTTGGGAACGGAACCGATCGCAAAGTCAAAAGCCCCCGGACCTGTCAGCGACACACGAAAATCCGGCGTGACGACAGTGTCTGATTTGGCGGGGATCGTATAGTGCACCTCAATCGTTCCCGAATTCAGTGCGATGAGCATCTCGCGTCCATTGCTGGCACTGGTGATGGTCGTGCTGGAACTGCGGCAAACATCCAGTGCCCCACCGCGCTTAAGTTCGATGCGCGCGTTAGTATCGCCCGCCGTGATCTCAGAGCCGCTCATGATGGCGGCACCACTTTTGCCAAGTGTGGCCGCTCCGCGCACGGTCGCGTCCGGCGACTGCAACTCGCCTATCGCCTGTTGCGCCTGATTTTGTCC
>JAICLA010000050.1 GCA_025927695.1 Terriglobales bacterium
AAGTAAGGAACACCGGCGCGCGAGCATTGCTGCCGAGCTAGTACGCGTATTGGCAAAGTGGTTTGTTGAGAACAATGCAAATCGTATCTGCGTTGATCCCGACGGCTCCGCCCGCCAGTTTTATGCGAGCCTCGGCGCAGCTCCTCTGAATAATCATTGGCTCGTCTGGCAAGATGTCTCCGCATTGCTGCGGTGAACTACTTGCCAGCGGCGGCCTTCAGCTTCCGCCAAAGACTCTGAGCAGCGCCCGATCCCGAAAGCTTCACCCACGCTGCTCCGACGGTCCGCGGCGGGGAACACCGGACAAACGTGAGCTCTTGAGAATGAGCACCCCAGCCCTTCTTGTAGGCTTGTTCGCCCTCCATCAGGTCATAAGAACGAACGCCGCGCTGGATGCTTTCTTGAATGACCTTTTCCTCTAGTAAAGAGCCAACGTGAAGCCGCCCGAAGGCAGGGTCAAAACCAGATTGCATGGATACTCTGCTTTTGCCATTGATTAGTCCGTATTCTGCAGCTACCGTTTTTCCGTCGATACTCATGCTCCATAGATCGAGCCGGTCGCTGGCCAGCATGGAAGCCGTTACGCTTTGGTAGAAGGTTCGCCTCCGCTGGTCCGCAAAAGCTCCACTATCGCCTAGCTGCTTGCGTCGTAAAGTGTGAAGACGAAAAAAATCGTCTAATGCCAGATCAATGCCCTCCGGCGAATCCCAACGACGAAAACGGACATCACGCGTTACGAGTTGCTTCCTCGGAGCAGCAAGCCACTTCAGCAATCCTCGAGAGAGTCCCGCCTGAAATTTTTCTATTGAATCGGGTAGCGAGATCACCATGTGGCAGGATTTCCTCTGCCGGATGATCCACGAACGTCGGCCCATCTCGCTCAACAATTCTGAGGTATTGTCGTCCTGCTGCAGAGATTGCAACTCCAACGCATCCCAGTCATTACGATGTGCGTCCAGCCACTCTATGACCGAAGCGCTGAATTCGCGCTCGTGCACCTTCTTGATCAGAAGTCCAAGTTGACCCGAATCGCCTGTCTCATCGCCTATCAACTTCAACACCCGTAATGAGACTCGCCCTGCGCTTGGCCATCTTGAAAGGTAGAGCGGCGCTATGCCAATGCACTCGCCGCTGGCAGCACTTGCGGCCAGAACATACAATTCGTGAGCGCCGTAGGCATCTAACCAACAGGACATCCACTCCCAGCTCAAGAAGATGGATTCTCGCTCATTCTTAGCGAAGAGCGCCTTCCACTCTTTCTGCAATTCATCAAAGTCACGACGCTCACGAATCAATCGCAACTTAAAAGAAGGTCTAGCTGCATTTTCTTGCCTCTCCGTCTGCCGCACTCTGCGCGCTACTGCATAGGCGCCGGGAAACTCATTCCGCATCCTCCTCGTTCCAGCCCGGATATGATCTCTCGTTTTCAACTGGATCCCAGTTCGTGTACGCGGTCGAGCTACCGTCAGATTCACATAACGTCTTCTCAGCGGCCGACACTCGATCTTGTATTCCTCGTCACCGCCCAGAAAGTCATACACGTCATCTCCGCGCTCAATACATTGTTTGAGAACAAGCGCTTCCAGCACAGTCCCTGGACTCAAGTGCGCAAACTCAGGATCCAATCCTGCGAGCACTGCATAACGCGTCTTGCCGCAATGAAATCCCAAACGCACCGCGCAAGCTACCCCCTCGCTCTCCAAGAACCAAAGATCCAGCTCACCTTTTTGCAAAGCTGTGCGGCACGCTGATCGATAAAACTCTTCCCGCGTTGCGGACTCCAGCTTCCCGTGCTTCGCTTTCGCGTTCCAGCTCTTGTTATGAAGATCGAACGCAGTCGTGAGATCAGCCTCGAGTTCGGCGGCGGACCGTGTCTGCCGCAATCGCAACCCGTGATTCTCCTCTGATCTGCGTATCTTTCGCAGCCATGTTTGCCGAACTTTCGCAGAAAGGCCTCTCAAGTACTCTTCCCATGTTCTTGGAAGCACCACCTGCAGATGCGGAGCAAATCCTATCCTGCTGACCCACTGCAGTTGCTCGACCTGGCGAAGCAATGTCTGCGTGGCAGACGTGTCTTCCAACATGGAATTGAATTCCAGAAGGTCCCATTCGGAACTGTTCGACGACAGCCATGTGAATATGGCCCGCGCGGTCTCAATCTCGCACCCGTGCGAAATCAAGAAACCGAATCCGTCGGCGTCGTCGCTGCCGTCACCTATCAGCCGTAAGACGCGCGTCTCTAGTCCTACTCGGCTTCTGTTCGTCTCGCGATACAGTGGCGCTATTCCCACTACTCGTCCGCGCTCATCGCTGCACGACAGAACGAATAACTCCCGACCGGTGCCATACGCCTTCCACCATGACGAAACGAACTCGCAGGAGACGAAGAACTGATCCGGCGTGCAATTTTCTGAGAGCGCCTGCCAACTTTCAGACAATTTTTCTAATTCAGCCCGCGAGGAGATCCGCTCGACAGTCAGGTTGCCGCTCTTCGCTTTTACAGTCTGGACGGCAGTCGCGTCAGGCATTTGCGCCGTCTCCGCGACTTCCGAATATGGCCTTCGGGAAACGTTTCAACCCGATTGCCTCGAACTCGCGCGCCCGGAACAGAAGCGCTCCATAGCCCAGGCATCCTGCGACACTTAGCGCCAGAACAATGAGGAGCGGCCACTCGGCCCACGCAGCCAAGCCAGCGAGAGCAAAAGAACTCACGCCTGCAACATATATCTTGATCAATCGTCGCCAAGGAGCTTTCAACGCCAGTACCGACGCAGAAAACAACAGCAAGAACATTCCTTCAGCAAATTGCGCCGCCGAGTTCGCGGTTGCGGCTCCAATTGCTCCCCACCGCGGCACCAGCAGGAATGCCAAAACTAGATTCAAGATTGCCGTGAAGGTGAGCGGAACAACCATTGAGCGTTGACGGTCAAGTGCATACAAGCTGGCGACGCTAACGTCTGTAGAAGAAATGGCGATCGGCGATACAAGCAGCGTCAGCAAAACAGGAACAACGCGCAGGTAAGCTGCGCCATAAAACATTGCGATCAAAGGCTTCGCCCAGATCGCCGTCATCGCGCAAGCGGGAATAAGAAAGACCTGCAAAGCTCGCAGTGACTTCCATTGCACCTCCGCCACGGCTTCCATTCCCGATGCAGCCAGTCGGCTGGATTGCAGCGGCATGAGCGTTGAGGTGACCGCGACAAGCCCATCATTCAACTTGCTGACAATGAGATATGCGATTGAATAAAAACCGATCTCCTGCCACAGCGCATAATTCTTCAGGAAATACGTTTCTGAACGCTGCCATACCACTGCGTCTAGTATTACGAGGTATGCGACCGGTCCAATGAAACGAAATAGCGCTCGACGATGAACTTTCGTATGGCTGCTGATTGTGCGAAGAGTAGCAGTCGCTGACGACAGACTCTGCCAATAAAATGCAGCCGCGATCACATTCGACACGACCATCGCCGCCAAAAAAGACTGCACCGAACCATCACTCCATGCCGCCGCCCACACCAGCAACAACTGCACGATGCTACTGACCACACCGACAAGCGCCAGCTTGCCGTATTGATGCGTGCCCCTGAGTCCCGCGGAGAACGATTGCTGCATCGCCAATGGCAGCACCAGTAACACCGCGAAGATCCACGGAAAATCTGTGCTCGCTCCTGTCGTCGCGAGAACCACACTTCCTGTCGCCATCACAGCCAGAACGATGCCGAACTGAAGCGCCAATATTTTTCCTGTGACTTCTGCCGCGCCGGCTCGATCGCCATTTCCCAAGCGCTCCGCCAAAAATTTTGACAATGCAGTCGGCAGACCAAAGTGGCAAAGCGCCACCATGACCCCGGCCACCCACAGCGTATAGCCATAGATGCCCATTGCTTGTGGACCGAGCTTGCGCGCAAGAATGATTGATGTGGCAAATGCACAAAGGAACGCAACCGCGCTTCGGGTGACATTGAGAACCACATTCAGCACTGGCGTTTCAGGCGACGTGATTCCAGCGAGTCCCCGACCTACCTTTCGCGCGGCACGCATGCAGTCACTCGGAACAGCTAGGAGAGCCGAGGATATCGCTGCTATAGCTTCGGCTCCTTGTCCACGGTCCCAAAGCAGAGTCGCATGAGTGCAACGGACCGAAAACATAGAAGTATTCGGGATTACCTTCGACCGCAGCCACCAATATTCTTCTTCCGCCCGCTTCGCGTTACCAGTCTCGCGATAAAGCGCCGCCATACGCGCTCTTACTCTTACTTCATGCAAATCGTCCAATTGCTCCCGCGAAGCGAGCGGCGTTTCCATCGACCGCTCGCCGCGCTGTATCGCAACGCAATACTTCTCGTAGGCTGACAAAGCCGCTACTTTGTCATTCAGTGCGGCGCACGCATCCCCCAATAACCTGTGCCCATCGATTAAGTCCAGGCCATCCGCGATCGCAATGATCAAGAATTCCCGCGCCAGCGCCCATTCGCCCTTCGCTGCGGCGACACTTGCCAAGCCGAACATCGCATGAACATTCTTGGGATCCACGCAAAGCAGCCGTTTATATTCGCTCTCCGCATCATCCCAGCGACCCGCCGCTTCCAGACATGGGCCGGCGCTCGCGTACACCGACGCATAACTGTCATCGCACGCCATCGCATGCTGATAACTCTGCTGTGCGTCGGCCAATCGCTCCGCACTCTCAAGCATCTCTGCCAGATGCCAGTGGGCTGCCGGATGCTCAGGCCGCAGCGAAATCGCTTCGCGCAGAAACCTTTCAGGGGTCGTAGGGGAGGTCTCAGCTTGCCGGATCAATTCGAAGTACCGCAGATCCTCGCCGCAGCTCGAAAGCCGGGCACGCACTTCTTCGCCCAAATACTTCCATGGGATCGGCGTCGTTCCGCCGTTCACCGAATATGCGACGGTGATCATTTTCGGCGTAGCTATTTGCTGCAGCCACTGCGCTAGATCTTCGGGCCAAGCCCACGGTGTTCGATGTGGGATTTCAGCCGTTTCCGGAGCACTCACCATAGGCAGCACAAAATAATCCACGTCTACATCAAGCAGCACTTCCGTGCCGAGAGCAGGCAAACCTCGTGACGTGCAAACTTCCAGCCTATGCCCTCCATAAATTCCCATGATTCGATCTTCAGAAACCCTTACCTCATGAAGATGCGACAGCTTTTCGAGATTACGCAAAAGCAGATCGACATTCGCGGGCGACGCAAACGTAGCATCCGGCACCACCCAGTAGATATCGCTGACGATTCCTTCCATCATCGCGCGGTAAATAAAACTGCCCACCGTGATCGGACCACCTTTAGTCGGCCACATATCGTGGTGCGGATCGACATGCACAAGCGTCGCTCCCTTGACACCTGCATCCCGCCACAAGTAGTACGCCTCATCATGGTTCTCGATCAGAAAGCATGGTGTACCCTTATGCGGAGCGGAGGGCTGCAACGGCGCGGGCTGGACTGCAGGATTCACGGGATCAAAGCAGATTGTACCGTGCTTCAGCGCGAGTAAATACGCGGGTTTCCCTTATATTGCGAATGCGTTTGCCACATATATATATGTTACGAGCAGGGCGCGTCACTTCAGCCGAGGCCGTCTAGTGCCCTATCGAGTTCTGCATGTGCTCTGGGATTCTGAACGATCGGGAACAAGCATCGCTCGCATCGTCGCCTCTCTGCATCGCCACATTCCGCGAACTGACTTCGAGATTTCCGCGTGTTTTGTCGGACGGGACGGTCCCCTCGTCACTGATTTTTCCGGTCTAGGAATTCCTGTCCGAGTCATTCCTTGGAAACATCCTTCGCGCGATCTCGCCGGCGCGGTGCGCTTTGCAACTTTTCTTTCTAGATCGCGATTCGATCTGATCCATTTCCACTGGGGCGGCCCAAAACTTCGCCGCATCGCCAAAATGATCGGCGGCGCTAAGGTTGTTTTTCACCTGCATAGCTCCGTCGAAGAGAACCGTTTGGGACGTCCTCGGCGAATTCCTACCCACAATTCTGACGCAGTTATCGCTGTCTCGAAGTCGATTGCTGCCAGTTCGAAACATCCAACGACGCGCGTGATCTATACCGGGCTGGACTTTTCTCCCTTGGCACCTCGCGCAGAAGATCCAAACCTATGCGGCTGCGTGGCGCGTCTCACTGAAGTCAAAGGCGTCTTTTACCTTCTTCAAGCTGCGGCTCTTCTAAAAAAAGATTTCCCCAGTCTACGAGTGGAGATCGCCGGAGACGGACCGTTGCGCGCCGAATTGCAATCGGAGGCGGATCGGCTCGGGCTTAACCAGCAGGTGAAATTCCTCGGCTGGGTGAATCCCTTGGATCAACTCCGCGCGCGATGGGCAGTATTGGTGCAGCCTTCATTGGAAGAAGGTCTTCCCTTGTCATTGCTCGAGGCTATGGCAGATGGGATTCCCGTCGTGACCAGCCGGGTAGGCGGCATACCGGAAGTTGTTCGCGACGGTGCAACCGGCGTACTCGTGCCGGCTGCCGACGTGAATGCCTTGGCCGCAGCTATTAGAACGCTTCTGAAAAATGCCACGCTCCGGCACAGAATGGGTAATGAGGCGGCGCGAACGGTCCGCGAGCGTTTTTCCGGGCAAAGAATGGCGGAAGAGATCGAGGCGCTCTATCTGGAATTATTGGGAAACCACGATAAACGATAAGCGGGTTTACACTCTTCGCCTTGACCGGGCATAGAGCCATATTCCGCGCAGTCTAGCCGCGAAAACGCGTACCCGCGACGCCTTCACGACCCGTTGCCCGACCTGAGATGGAGTCCCGCGCCATTCACGCTTGACTCCCCGCGTTGCTTCGAACAAGAACTTCAATAGCTTGCCGCGATATTGTGGCACGTTAACAAAAAAGAAGATGATGTAAGAGATCGCGTATGAACACGCCGCGAAATATCGCGCGCGCAATCCCTCAACGGTGCATGATGTCGGGTGAGTGACAACTGCTCGCGGCTCGTACGCTGCTTTGAAACCGCTCTCCACCAGGTTGAAGACCGCGAACTGTTCCTCACCCGCGGCCCCGGGCACTCCCAATCGAATATCGAACCCCTTAAGATGTTCGAACGCTGACCGCCGGAAAGCCATGTTGCCGTTCATGCCCAGGCCTCCGAATGCTGTCATCTCAAACCACTTCGGGTGGCTCTTATCCACAACCATCGGTTCCATCAAAGAGCCGGGACCTTTTAACAAAGCGCAGAGTTCTTTCGTCTCAGCGTCGCCTGTTGGAGGCAAGACGCGTCCGCCGACCGACATAACATCGGGGTCATCAAAAGCGCGAAGCAGGTTCTCCAGCCAGTCCTCTTCAGGAAACGCATCATCATCCAAATAAGCGATGATCTCGCCCTTTGATTCGGCGACGCCTCGGTTGCGCGCCTGACTGACACCGATCTTCATTTCCCGACAATAACGGACCCCCGTCTTCCGTGAGAGCGCCATGGTCCGCTCGTCGTCGGCATTGTCCACCACCAGTACTTCCATCGGACGCAGGGTCTGCTGAGAAATACCCGTGAGGCACTTCTCCAAGACTTCCGGACGGTTGTTCGTACACACCACAACCGAGCACGTAAGCGCTCTATGATTTCCATTGCTGGACATTGGCTTAACTATAACAAGGCTCTGTTGACGCAAACTTCAGCGTCTCATCAACGCGCTGTTGTAGCAGCGACCGCGGCGACGGCTTTCGGCTCTTCGCCGACGCGTTCCAGCGCGGCAGCAAGCGCGCGATGGAAATCCGCGGTGAGCAGATTCACGTCGATCAACAGGGGCCGTTGGATGTATGCGCGGGAGATCGTCAGCGTCCCGTGTTCGATCCCGTCCGGCGAACGCAGGTTAAGCACCATGCTCCATCGGGCCGTACTCTTCTCCGCATCCGGTTTCTCCCAGGCAAAAATGCTTTCTCTCATTTGTTGCTTGGGTAGCTCCAGCCGGAAAGCATCAAAGTCATTCGCAGCAAACATGTCTTGCAAAAGCTTCACCACGTCCCCAATGCTCGACGCCGACGGAAAGTGTTCCGTTGCATACTGCACAGCAAGATTGTTCGTGATAATGCGTCGTTGGTCGATGGTGCGACGCGCGAGCCTCTTCAACTCGGTCACTTCACGGTAGTCGAGCTGCTGCAACCCGAGCCACGCGCCAATCCCCAAAACAGCCAGCACAATGCCCGTCGTCCCTGCACCGGGGTACATCAGGAACAGGCTCATGAATCCGCAAAGCGCCGAGATGCCGTAGAGAACGATCACGGCCTGTCGCTGGGTCAATCCGCGATTCATCAGCTTGTGATGGATATGCTCTTTGTCGGCGCCAAAGATTGGCTTGCCGCTCAAGAACCGACGTGCTACGGCGATTGCCGTATCAATGATAGGCAATCCGCAAGCTACGACCGGTATCGTCACCGCGACCAAGGTCGGAGATTTCTGTGAGCCGCCTAGCGATATCGCGCTCAGCATGAAGCCGATGAACAGACTTCCTGAGTCGCCGAGAAATATTGTTGCGGGAATGAAATTAAATCGCAGGAATCCAAAGATCGCGCCCGTCAGTCCCACCGTTATGATAGCCATCGTGCGGTCGCCGGCTATAACGCCTACGATGAATACCGCCATGGTGGAGAATAATGCCGATCCGGCCGCCAGCCCGTCCAACCCATCGATCAGGTTGAACGCGTTCGTGATGCCTACCACCCACAGCACGGTGAACACCAGTGACGCTGCGAAACCGAAGTGATGTCCGCCGAACACATGCGGGTTCACCCGCATTCCTTCGAAGAACATTACAAGTGCGGCCGCTATCTGTACTCCGAACTTGACCCAAGCGCGAACGTCAAAGATGTCATCCGCCAATCCCAATAAAAAGATGATCAGCGCAGGCGGCCCAAACTTCTGCAGAAGTCCGGTGATGTAAACAGGATTGTGGTGGATGAAACGATATCCGGCCACCAGCATCGCCAGACTGAGCCCGAAGCCGATGAAGATGCCGACTCCACCAAGTCGAGGCACTGGCCCGGTGTGCGTGTGATGACGCCTGTCTCTGTCACGCACCCATCCCCTGCGGATCGAAACATCACGCACGTATCGCGTTGCCATCATGGACAGCACGAAGGCGGTGGCAAAGAATGCGAAATACGCTATACCGATCAAAAGGGTCTTCGCTCGCGAATACTGACTAGATTTCTTATCGGCCGCTAAGGGGAATCAATGCACAATACTATGGTTTTCCTGCGGTAAGCAATCACCTAAGTAATCACTCTTTCGCCACTCCCAAAAAGGGACTAAGGCGATCGATTATCTGTTCCGCCGCAGCTGCCCTGGAGAAGGTTTTCTCCAATAAACGGCGAGAGTTAGCGCCCATACGCTGACGCAACTCAGGTTCTTTTAGCAATCTCAGCGCCGCAATCCGCAGCCCCTCGTCATCACCATTTATAAGTGAAAACCCTGAGTCCGCCTCTTGCAGAATACCTTGCAGATCATTTCCAGGATTCAGGCTGGCCAGCACAGGTTTTGAAAACTGCATGTACCCCATCAATTTTCCCGGCACGTTTTGCGTTGTCAATCGACGATCGAGCGAGATCAACCCGACATCGAACTCTGACAGCATCGACAAATATTCTTGCTGTCCCACTGCAGGCAGAATGCGTATGTTCGTCAGCTTATTGGCGGCGATCTCAGACTTCAACCTGTCGACTTCACTTCCCTCGCCTACGAGGAGGAAGAAAGCATTGGCGTGTTCTTTCATTCCTTTGGCCAGACGCACGATATTATCCATGTCTTGCGCCACGCCGATATTCCCGCCGAAGAAAAAAACGATCTTTCCTTGCAGTCCAAGTCGCGTGCGATAGTCAGAAGGCTTCACATCCGGCTCTTCCAAAGCCGCCCAGTTGTACAAAACATCGAGCTTGAACCGTCGCTCCGGCATCTCCGCAGCAAAATATTTCAAGTTCGCGGGAGTCTGCACTCCAATCACGGTCGCCGCTTCGTACTGCTCCAGCTCCCGTCGTTGGAAATATCGATATACAAATCCTTCGCGCAACGTTCCCTCATCCAGCGCCCATCGCGGAAAAATATCACGCAAGATCAAATATGCAGGTGCCTGCCAAAGCTTTTTGAGCCGGGCAACGAGCCTGCCAAAGAAAATGCTGGGTGAGTAATAAATGATGATGTCGCAATGATTCGCGCGCAGAAAGTCTTTCGCCCCTTCCCACAAATTTCGCGAGAGGCGCACTTCCTGCCATCCGCGCATAAGAAGATTGGCGCCCTTTATTTTCCCCGTACGCACCCTCGCAATGCGTAAACCATCTTCGACATTGACTTCCAACCGCTGGGTGATCGCGTTCGAGGGGGCCAACACGATGACTTCATGCCCTTTGCGCAGGAACTCCATACCCAGATCATGCACCAGCTTCGCGCTGGACTTGGTAGTCGGGTAATAACAGTCGACGATGATGAGGATCCGCACGGTCGCTACGAACTCTCACCCGTCCACTTCGCATAGGGCGTCGGGTCTTTCGCCAGTTGGTCGATCAATTCAGGCCAATCCGGAGCTTCGAATCCGGTGGCGTCTTTGAATTTGTCACCCACCATGCTGCGGTCGCAGTGCACCATCTCATCGGGCACCACTTCCAGCGGAAGTTTGAATCTCTCTTGGATCAGCTTCAGCAGTTCGAATTTGCTGATGGTATTGCCCGTTACTTGGTACAGACCAGAGAGTTTAGCCTCGTCTTCAATGATGTCCGCCACGACGTTCGACAACATATTCGTCGTCAACCCCGAATACATGGCACGCGTATAGCCCTCCACGTGTCTGCTCTTCTGCCTAAGGAACCATTCCAGCAAAGACTGAAAGTGATTGAGCTCACGGCCGATCATCGACGTGCGCAGCGTCACCGCGTTCGGTGCCGTCACTTCTCCCAAGAATTTTGACTTGCCGTAAAGATCTTCCGCATCGGATTGGTCGTGCTCGGTGTATTCACCTCTCTTGCCACTAAAAACGCAATCAGTGCTGAAGTGGATCAGCCGCCCGCCGTGCTTAGCGAGCTCAGCTGCAAGATGATGCGGCAACAGCGAATTCAATGTAAGACTCGGGATGTAAGCTTTGGCATCATTGCGCTGCTTGATCACGCCCACGCAATTCACCACCACCGCCGGCTTCTCCCGTTCGATCAACTGCGACAATGCCATTAAGTCTTGTGCGTCGATTCCACTGACGACATTCCCTCTTTGAAAAAGTTCGATATGTGACAACTCGCTGAGCGGCGCGCGCACCACTGCATGCGTGTCGTCATAGCTTTCACGTAGCGTTTGGAACATCTTGTGGCCTAACATCCCGGTCGCGCCCAGCACTAATATTTGCATCACAGTCCCCGATCACTCGCCGCAGTATAACTGGCATCGCGGCACCGCTTACTCTCTCGAGTTCGTTTCACTACGCATCGCCTCATCAAGCATGCGCCGATTCTGCGCCAGCAGCTCTGGGCTTTCAATGCACTTAAGTCCATACTCTCTTGCCCGTATGCTCCATCGCGAAAAGGTTTCATTGTCCATGTCAGTCACGCGCTGCATGAATTCCACAAAACGTTCCGGCTGCTCCAGCGGAAGATCCGCACCGACACCCGCCTCTTCCAGATTCCGCCACGGCGTCCGATCAGTGATCAGCACCGGACATCCCGCAAGCAACGCTTCGATGATCGAATGCCCAAAATTTTCTCCATGCGTCGGAAGTAACAACAGGCCGTGGTTCGATATCACCTCCGGTATCTTTTCGTGCTCAATCGCTCCCATCACGTTCACCGTTACGTTCTGCGGCATTCCTTTGATGATCGCCAGGCACTCCTGCCAATAAGCCTCATCGCCCACGGGCCCACAGATTGTGAAAAGCACTTCACCCTTCACCTCTCGCGCGATTCGCAACGCGCCATCCAGGTTTTTATTACGGCTCGCGCGGGCCAGAAATAATACGCGTATCAGGCCTCGCTCTTTTGGAATGCGCTTCAGTCGTTCCATCACAGTCTTTGTTGCAGTGCCGGGAATATCGGAAGCCACCAGCGGGGCGGCCCGCGCCATCCGCAGACTCTTCGTCAGTCGGCCTTCGATCTCATCCTTCTCAAATTCCGTTGAAGCATGCAGCGTCACATTGCGCAAGAGTGAGAAAGTATTCACCAGCCAGATATAGAGTTTTTTCCGCAGTGGCTTGATAGCCAATGCGCCGCCGGCAAACTCTCCCCGCGGCGCTAGCAGCACGGGGATCCCGGCGAAACTCCCGGAGCGGCGCGCCCACAGGATCTTGACGGTCACGCGCGAAAAAAAACTGTTCAGGTAGATCAGGTCAGGCTTCACCTCCTCCACCCGATGCAAAATGTTTTTTAGCGAGCGGTCAGCCGTGTAGTGCATCGATGCATTCTCTCGATGCAGCCACTGGTCGCGCGTTACGTCGGCATAAGGTTCCGTCGAGCGAAAGTCACGGTCGGCGGTGAAGATAAAAAAATCGTATTCGTTACTTAACCGGCTGGTGAGGTTGGCGATCGTTCGGACAGGACCGCCGAAGTTTGAGCCCGGGAGATAATGGTCCACAAAGATCAAGACTCGACGACGCGATCTTCCCGATTGCTCCATTGCCATGGGTGACACTCGCAATATACACGAGGCCGTCCGCGTACTCGATATTTTAGACGGCAGTCGCGAGAGAACTGAATCTTGTCTAATCCAAGTTCCACCACTTGATCGTCGGGAATATCTTCGCTGACCCTTCCTTGCATGCCAGATAGTTAGCCTCGCGAAACGATTCCAGCTCGAAATGCCATGCCGGATAAAACTCAATACCGCGCGCCGTCACTTTGCCGATCTTGTAACCCAGCGGCAGCATTAAGTCGAAGGCGTCCTTCAAAAAATGCCGCGACTCGATCCATCTTTGGTTGTACTCGAACTGCAACGCCGTGATGGCGCCTTGCGACAACATTCGGCTTGCGCCTGCGAGCACCGCCATATCATGCCCCTCCGCATCGATCTTCATCAGATCGATGTGAGAGATGCCGCTCTCCTGACAGTAGTCATCAACGGTGTTCAGTGTGACTGACTCGACGGATTCCGCGCCATTCGGGTTCGCGTGCAGCGAATTAGTGCCCAAACCAGCGCCCATCACATAAAAGTCTGCCGAGCCTTTCTTGTCAGAAAGCGCCTGATTGATTACCTTGCTGCGGCCCCCCTCGCGCCGCATATGGTCACTGAGTTCGTTGAATGTGGCGGACGCCGGCTCAAAAAGGTGTACTTCGATCGGCCTATCGTTTGCCTTCGACAAGAGCGCATCGGACCACTCGCCCTTATTCGCTCCTACATCGAAAGCTACAACTTTGCGGCCTGCCGGCATCGCGGAAAGCACGCGCTCCTGCACCAGCAGCTCGCCGTTGTGTTCCATGTCATTGGCAGCGTCGAGCCTCGCTTCCATGGTGATAGCGCGACCTAGCCGCACGGTGTTCCGGCGTCCTAAAAGAATTTCAAGAGTCGGCATCACTCCCGCTCGAAACACACGCCCATGCCAAGTCATGACATTCCACTCAGGATCCGAAGTGACATTGAACAAGAATAATAATGATGAAATGTGGTTACGAGAACACTTCTTTTGCCGCGACCACCGTGTTGGAATGGATAGTCACAGTATCTTCCACTTTGCGCGCGTAACCGCCGGCATAGGTCACCATCACAGGGATGCCCCGCGCCTTGGCAGCTTTGAACACGAGCGTGTCGCGTGCTTTCAATCCGTCCATCGTCAACGCCAATCCGCCGAGTTGGTCTTCTTTATAAGGATCCGCGCCAGAAATGTAGCAAAGCAAATCGGGCGTGAATCGGCGCAGCCCAGAACTTAACGCGTTATCGAGCCAACTCAAATACTGGTCATCATTGGTGCCATCCGGAAGGTTCACGTCGATGGAAGAAGGCGGCTTGATGGCCGGATAATTATTTTGCTGATGCAGCGAGATGGTGAATACCGAATCGCCCGGCTCCGTTGCAACCGCATTCCCTGGCGTAGCCGATGGCAACTTCGTGCCGGCAGCATTCCCTGGCGGGAATATCGCTGCCGTCCCATTGCCATGGTGGACGTCGCAGTCCACCGTCATCGCGCGCGAGATTTTTTTGTCTTTCTGCAACCGACGTATCGCCACCGCAACGTCATGGATCATGCAAAAACCTTCGCCATGTCCCGGATAAGCATGGTGGAATCCGCCGCCGATGTTGAACGCGGCGCCGTCGCGGAGCGCGCACTCCCCTGCTAGGATCGATCCGCCCGCGGATAGCCAGAATGCATCCACCAGTTGCTTCGAGTAAGGTAGTTCAAGCAGTGCCTCTTCCGCGCGAGACAGGGTCCCCGTCGTCAACTTACGCACGTAGTCTTCCGTATGCGCTAAACGGATGTCATCCTCGCTGGCCGCCTTCGGCGCGAGGATATCTGACGCCTCGGCCACCTTCGTGGACATAAGCCGGTCCTTGATCAAACGATATTTCTCCGCCGGAAAAACATGCGCGCCAATAGGCAGAAAATATCCGTCGCTGTAGACCAGCTTGAAA
>JAICLA010000063.1 GCA_025927695.1 Terriglobales bacterium
AACGCCGAGCGTTTCGCGCTTTTCTGCCGCGCTGTGCTGGAAGCTGCGAAAGTTCTCGGCGTGCCAGATGTCATCCATTGCCATGATTGGCAGACCGCACTGATCCCGGTTTTACTGCGAACCAACTACATGGGATGTCCTTCCTATCAGGGGGTGCCTGTCGTCTTCACGATCCACAATATCGGATATCAAGGATTATTTTCGCCAGATGTTTTACCTTTGCTCGGCCTTCCCTGGGAACTCTTCACCATCAACCGTCTTGAATTTTTCGGCAAAACCAATCTACTGAAGGGTGGGCTTGTCTTCAGCGACTACATCACCACCGTTAGCAAGAAGTATTCGCAAGAGATTCAAACCGCAGAATATGGATTCGGCCTCGAAGGCGTGTTGCGTGCGCGTGCTGGCACAGTCACGGGAATCCTCAACGGAGTGGACTATGAAGAATGGTCACCGCAAACTGATATCTACACCGCCGCCAAGTTCACTCCCGACACCCTCGCCGGCAAGCTGCTATGCAAAAAAGACCTACTCGGACAATTCGGTATGGCAGATGTGGATATCAATCTCCCGGTACTCGGAGTCGTCTCGCGCTTTGCAGCGCAAAAAGGATTTGACCTGATCGCGCAGGTGGCAGATCGCCTGGCACGCGAGCAGATGATTGTGGTTGCACTAGGAAGCGGCGACAAAGAGTATGAAGACATGTTCCGGCGACTACATACCGCGTTCCCGGCGAAGTTCGGCGTGAAGATCGGTTATGATAATGCGCTGGCACACAAGATCGAAGCTGGATCAGACATGTTCCTCATGCCCTCCCGCTACGAGCCATGCGGACTTAACCAGATCTACAGCCTGAAATACGGAACCGTGCCCGTTGTGCGCGCCACCGGCGGGCTAGATGACACGATCGATCCTTGGAATAGTGAGATGCACCGCGGCACCGGCTTTAAATTCGCTGACTACGACGGGGAGGCGCTACTGGCGTCTATCCGCGAAGCGCTCAAAGTTTATTCCGATAAGGCCGCATGGAGCGCGCTCATGCACAATGGCATGAAGAAAGATTATTCGTGGACGACGTCCGCGCGCGACTATGTGAAAGTGTACGAGAAGGCGAAACAGCTACGCGCTAGCTGAGTCGCGCTTATGTTTGAAGTAAAAGAAGATCGGCAGCCCACCTAAGATCACCAGCGTTCCGATGAGCGAGTTACGGACGTCTTCCATGAACGTGTAATAAAGCAGCGCCGCGGAAGAAAGCACGAAGACCGCCGGAACCACCGGATATCCCCAAGTCTTAAATGGACGCCGTGTCTCAGGATCGCGAATGCGAAATACGAAGATAGTTCCCGCCGCCAGCATATAGATCAACCATTCCGAGTAGATGGCCAGTTCCAACAACGCTTTGAACGATTGCGCTGCCAGCATCAGGGAGATGGCGAGAACCGCCTGCACAATGATTGAGGTGGAAGGGCTATGAAATTTGGGATGCACAGTCGCCAGCCCGCGAAAGAAGTATCCATCGCGAGCCATGGAAAAGGGAACACGCGCGCCGCTCATGGTTGTGCCATTCAAAGTCACTACCATTGACAGCGCTATCGCGCCGGTCATAATGGCGGCGCTTGCCGGACCAAGCACAATGCTGGTCATGACCGAGACAGCACTTTTCGTTGCTGCCAATTGCGGAGCGGGAATCACGTACAAGACAGCAGCGTTCATCAACATGTACAGCAGGCCCACAATAGCGATGCCCGCGATCAATCCCCACGGAATATTACGCTGCGGATCTTTGATCTCGCCGGCGACCATAGTGAGGTCATTCCATCCGTCATAAGCCCACAATGCCGCTACCAGCGCAATCATGAATCCTGAATGAGAAGGCGCGATGGTGGTGTGCCAGTTCTGCCAGGTGCCTGCACTGTAGCTGAATCCTATCCCTGCGATGGCGATCAGCATGATGACTTTCAACGTTGTGAAAATGACCTGAACCGTCCCCGCCAGCTTGATTCCCAAATAGTTGATGATGGAAATCAGGATGGTCAGAACGATCGCTACATATTGCGCGTACGTCACGCCCAGGAATTTTTCAGCGAGAAATGCGAATTGCGGCAGCGCGCTAAGCACGTCAGTGATTCCGGTGGTCACGGTTGCGATCGATGCCGGTTTGGCTACGCTAAACCAAGTCCACGCGGCGATGAATCCCCAGACGGGACCGTAAGCGTCGCGCATGTAGGCGTACTCGCCGCCTGCTTCCGGACGCATTGTTCCCAACTCGGCGTACGTGAACGCGCCGAACAGGGAAAGTATCCCGCCGACGATCCAAGCCAGATAAACCAGCTTCGGGTCGCCGACCGCTACCATCATCGTGCTGGGCACGCGAAAGATGCCGCTGCCGATGACCGTGCCCACGACAACCGCAACAGACGCCGCAAGCCCAAGTTCGCGCTTGAGATCGCCGGAATGCGCGGTGGCTGGGCTAGACATTGGCAGGCGTCTCCGCGGCACTTCCGCCGGTCATCAAGCTAATGAGATAGCCGATCACAAAGGTTAAAGAGGTCCCGATCGTCACATACCAAGTCCAAGCAACATTCGTCTGCATGAGGTGAAACCGCGGACCGAGATAGAGAAAAAGATTCACCATGATGCCTATTGCCATTCCGATCAGCGCACCGGTCTGGTTCGCGCGTTTGGTAAGAACGCCGAGCAGGAATACGCCCAACAATCCGCCGTAGGGAACCGAAGCGATTGAGAGTCCCAATTCCAGCACACTCTGTCCGCCGCGCTGCGTGAGGATTGCCAGACCAAACAGGACCAGTCCCCAGAAAACAGTTGCACCGCGCGAGATACGTATGCGCGTGCGGTCATCTGCATTTGGCTTGCGCTTCAAGTAAAAATCCACCACCGTCGTCGAAGACAGAGAGTTTAGCGCTGCACTCATGTTGGACATCGCTGCTGCAAGGATTGCCGCAATCAGGATGCCCGAAACTCCTGTCGGCATTGAACCCACAATAAATGATGGGAAAATCCGGTCCGAGCGAGTGAACGCCGCGGCCGGCGGATACATCTTGTAGAAGACGAACAGCGCCGCGCCCACGAGCAAGAAGAGCGAGAATTGGAAGAACACGGCCACACCGCTAGCCAACAATGCAAAAGTGGAATCCTTCTGGTTCTTCGCCGCGAGCAATCGCTGCACCATGAGTTGATCGGTTCCGTGGCTGGCCATGGTCAAGAATGTTCCGCCGATCAATCCTGCCCAGAAGTTGTAGGTCTTGGTCAGTGAAAGATGAAAATCGAAAGTCTGGAACTTGTTGGCTGCAGACGCAGTGTCATGCACAGTCGTCCAGCCGCCAGGAACAAGATGCAACAGCACGAAGAAGCCGATGATGGTGCCACCGACATAGATGCACATCTGCACTACGTCGGTCCAGATCACGGCGGTCATGCCGCCTTCAAACGTGTAGATGAGTGTCAGCAGCGTTACCAGACCGATTGATGCAATCACGCTGGTTGATTCCGACATGTAATGCAGCAGATATCGTTGCAAGGCAATGTTCACTACGATCGACACCGCAAATACGCGCACGCCTTCGGCAACTGCGCGCGTCACAAGAAATGTTCCCGCAGTGAAGCGATAAAGCGATTTTCCAAATCGCCGGTCGATCAACTGATAAGCTGTGAACAATTCTCCGCGGAAATACGCCGGTAGGAATATCAGCGATATCACCACGCGCGCGACCATGTATCCCATCACGACTTGCAGGAACTCGAAATTGCTGTCGAACGCCAGGCCGGGAACGCTGATGATGGTGAGCGTGCTGGTCTCCGCTGAGACGATAGACAGCGCGATGGCCCACCACGGAACGCTGCGATCTGCCAGGAAGTAATTCTTGAGTGATTTCTCGCCGCGGCGGAAGCGCAGCCCAAAGAGCGTGATGCCGACCAGATAGAGCCCGACGATCGTCAGATCCAGCGCGTTCAGTCCCATGAATCGGTAGTGGTCAGCTCCTGTAAGTTGGACGGCGCTTGATTCGTCCCGTCATCGGGCACATTCGAGCGTTGCCATTATGCAGGATAATTACCGGTTTTGGCCTCAACAAAACGCATGCGAAATTGTGATAGAAAGTATCAGCCATGAGATTGTTCGTAGGCATTGACGGTGGAGGCAGTAAGACGGACTGTGTAGTCGCGAACGAGCATGACATTCTCGGACGCTTTACAGCAGGAACCTGCAAGATCTCACGCGTCGGCAAGGAAGCGGCGACTGCTTCGCTTCGCGCTGCGGTGCAAGGCGCGTTCTACGCCTCCAAGACTTCGCCGGAAACGGTCCAACACACCTGCCTCGGAATCGCCGGGTCGTCGCAACCAGGAGTGGCCGAATGGGCCAAACAAACGCTCTCGGCACTTATGCCTGGCGGAGTCACAGTTGTCGGTGACCATATAGTTGCGCATGAGGCGGCATTTCACGGCAAGGCCGGTGTTCTCGTCATTGCGGGAACCGGTTCCATCGTTTACGGACGCAATGCGAAGGGCAAGACGCTTCGCGCTGGAGGTTGGGGACCGGTTATTTCCGATGAGGGCTCGGGTGACTGGATCGGCCGCAATGCAGTGGATGCCGCGCTGCTCGGCAACGCAGATGGCGAAAAGGGCGCTCTCTTTGCGGATATCTGCAAGGCATGGGACGCGCAGACCGCCGACGATCTCATTCGCATCTCTAACAGTTATCCTCCGCCGAATTTTGCCGCTCTTTTCCCCTACGTGATCGACGCCTGCAATGCCGGCGACCAACTCGCGATAGATGTGATTCGTCGCGGTGGGAGCCAGCTTGGAGCTATTGTGCTGCTAGTCATGCGGCAGCTTTGGAAAGAGAACGATGAAGTGACTATCGCGACCGCTGGCGGTGCGATCACCAACTCTGAGCGCTTGCGTTCGATGGTGGAAAACCGCATCCTGGCCGAGTGGTCGACCGCGAACTTCCGTCACGATCCCATCGACCCCGCGCAAGGTGCGCTGTACATCGCCCGCGCCGCAATCGCCAAGAGCTAGTCATGGGAGACGATTCGACTCGCGGCATTCGTCCTCCGCAACCGTCGCGGAGAGCTATTGTTGTCGATTCTGCCGCGCAACTGGAGGAAAAGATCCATCGGCCGGTGAGTGACGTTGATTCTCTGCGGTCCGCCGCGTCGCATTCTTCGCTTACCGAAGAGCTGGCGCTTACGATGGTCGAGCGGCGCGAGCTTCCGTCCGCAGTTCTTGATGATCTCTCTAAGAACGGACGCGTGATGAAGTACCGCAAAGTGCGCATCGCGGTGGTTCAGCATCCGCACACGCCGCGGCACGTCTCACTTCCGATCATTCGCAGGCTTTATACGTTCGAACTGATGAGCGTTGCACTGCTTCCAGCGGTCGCCGCCGACGTGAAGATCGCTGCCGAAGAGGCGCTGCTCTCACGCTTTGGGACCATTTCTGCCGGCGAGAAACTCACGCTCGGCAAACAGGCGTCGGCTCGCGTTGCTGCGGGATTGCTGAACGATCCTGATAAGCGCGTGGTTGAAGCTGCGCTTGATAATCCTTATCTCACTGAGCAGTGGGTCATTCGCGCGCTGCTGAAAAAAGATGGTTCGCCGATCTTGCCGCTGCATGTGAGCAAACATCAGAAGTGGTCAGTGCGAAAAGATGTTCGAGCTGCGCTGCTTCGCAATGAATTTACTGCGCTTGCTCACGCTATCGAGTTCTCTGAATCTTTTTCATTGGCTGCGCTGAAAGAGATCTTTTATCAGTCGGCGCTGCCAGAGAAGATCCAGGAATATCTGATCAATGTTGTGGAACAACGTGAAGCTAAACGTCGCGGTCAGTGAATCGTTTCTCCTCCAGTCTCCTCTCGCGCATGTTCGTCTTGTTCACGGAAGAAGCACATGATGGCTTCTGTCTGTTTCTTGTTCAGTACTGCCGACAATGCTGCGGGGTCGGCTTGTTTCACAGCGCGGACGCTCCCGAAATGTTCCACCAAACGACGTGTTGTCAGCTTGCCGATGCCGGGAATGTCTAGCAGTTCCGAATGGCGGTCGCGCATCTGACGACGTTTGCGGTGGAACGTTACTGCAAATCGGTGCGATTCGTTGCGGATCAATTGCACTAAGTGCAGCACGGGTGAATGGCGGGGGAGGACGATTGGCTCGTCTTCTTGTCCGTAGACGTAGATGACTTCTTCTTTTTTTGCGATCGATGCTAGAGGTTGGTTCGTGATCTGCAAAGAGAGCAAAGCTTCTGCTGCGGCGTGAAGCTGTCCGATACCGCCATCTACTAGCACCAAGCTTGGAAATGGTTTCTTCTCGTCGCGCAGCCGTTTGTAGCGGCGGGTGATGACCTCTCGCATGCTTGCAAAGTCGTCAACTCCTTCGACTGTCTTGATGATGAACTTGCGGTAGTCGGACTTCTTGATGGCGCCGTTCTCCCACACCACCATTGACGCGACTGTCTCCGCGCCTTGGATGTGCGAGATGTCGAAGCACTCGATTCGCTTGGGCAGTTCGGGCAGCGTGAGTTCGTCTTGCAGCGCCTCGCGGATGGCGTCAGTCGCGGGCTTCATCACGCGGAAACGCTGGTCGTAGGATTGTTTGGCGTTCTTTGAGACGAGATCGAGCAGGGAACGCTTCTCGCCACGTGAAGGCACGATTATCTCAACCTGCGCGGCGCGGGGATTCTCTGCACGTGTACGGCGTTTCTCTGTCAGCACTTGTTCGAGTACTTCGCGGTCTTCGAAGTCCACTGGCACGAAGACCTGACGCGGAACATACTGCTGGTCGATGTAAATCTGCTTGAGCAGCGCCGAGAAGAAGGTTCCGGGATTGAATTCCGGATGCGAGCCCGGCACGGCGTTTTCCGACGTTTGTTCGCTCTGCGGCAATTCTTCCCAGAAGAACTCGCGACGGTCCACGATCTTGCCGCCGCGCATGTGGAAGAGGTTCACGGCCAGCATGTCGTTCTCATAGTGATAGCCGATGACATCAGTATCGTCGCCTTCGGCAGCGGCTATTCGCTGCTTCTCTTGAATCTGCTCGACGGTCGCGACCAGGTCACGATACTTCGCCGCGAGCTCGAAATTCTGCACTGATGCGGCGCGCTCCATGCGCCCGCGAAGGGATTTCGATAGATCCGTCTGACGTCCATCGAGCAGCAACTGAACATCTTTCACGGCCTCCGCATACAGCTCTGGCGTTGTCAGATCTTTCACGCACGGGCCCAGGCAGCGCTTGATGTAGTACTGCAAGCACGGACGCGCGTGAAATCGCGTTAGATCGATGCTGCAGCTGGGGATCATGAAACTGCGGTGGATGATGTCCACGATGCGGTGGGCCAAGTTGCCGGGAAAGTAGGGACCGAAATACTTGGCGCCATCCTTCTTCAGGCGGCGCGTGACGAAGACGCGCGGGAAGCGTTCATTGGTCAGCTTCACGTACGGATAGGTCTTGTCGTCGCGCAGCAGGATGTTGAAGCGCGGCTTGTTCTGCTTGATGAGGTTGTTCTCAAGGGCGAGCGCTTCGGCCTCGTTGTCCACCACGATATAGTCCACGTCGATGGCCTCGCGCATGAGCGAGCCGGTCTTGGCGTCGGCAATGGACGCGTCCAGCAGGTAGGAGCGCACGCGCGAGCGCAAGCTCTTGGCCTTGCCTACGTAGATGACTTCGCCTTCAGCGTTTTTGTAGAGGTACACGCCGGGGCCGAGGGGCAGTGTCCGGATTTTAGCTGCGAGATCCAAGTCGAGTCCGTCTTGAGGGGATAAGGATAAGACGCGAAAGCTAGACTAACCGATTCACCTATTGGACGGGGTACCCCCTCCCCTCAAAAAGCTAAATTCGTCATTCGCAAGAGGTTAGAGCTAAGTTCCTTGTTTGGGATACTTTGCGAGCCGTCTCTTTGTTATCAAATACTTACGGGTATACCCTCGTATACTCCCCTGAAGTATGCCAGTCTTTTGGAATCAGCGGGTTACGGGTAAAAAGTATCCCGAGGTATGGCTAAAGTATCCCATTCATTGGGGTTACGGGTAAAGTATCCCTTTTAAAGGACTTAGCTGGTGGACAGAAGTCCAAACCTTTCTGATCGAGCTGCCGTGATTTCAAAGAGCGATTATCTTAAAGATATATCTCAGTGATGAGATTTACTGAGAATATTTCAACAGATGCAGTTGCGTCAAGATGTAAAGCGAATACGACGTTCTGGCGGGACGGCAGCCATTCCATCTTCTTTTAACTAACCGGGAGCATGGTTCGCCGTCTCAATCAGTGGCCTGGTAAGGGCGATGGAGGAAGAAGATGAAACGCAATCTTCAGATCGTGGCTGGATTCATGTTTGCTATGGTTTTCATGTTCGCGGCACAGACAATGATGGCGCAGACGGCGTCCGCACAGCGGGCTTCTGCCGCTCATGACATTCGCTATTACGTGATCGTGACTGGAAGCACGCAGAGCGGGTCATGGGACACCGAGCGGGGGCCCAACGTCGAACGATTGCGTTCTCAATATGGCAATCACTTTGCCTGGTTCCGCGATGGCGGCCGCGAATACGTTGTTACGGATTCCGGGGTGCTTGACGAGTTGGATAAAGCGATGGAGCCTCAGAAGAAAGTCAACGCTCTACAGTCAGATGTGAATGAGGACCAGTCGCGTGTCAACGGCTTGCAAGCCAAAGTGAATGCGCACCAGAACGACGTGAATGCGGCGCAGAAAGAAGTGAATTACCGGCAGAACATCGCTAACAGGCTGCAGTCGGCGGTGAGCAACGGTAACAACGCTGAGATCGACAAGTTGCAGGCGGAATTGCGCGATCTGCGCACCAGGCCTGACGTCAGCCAATCCAGCGTGAATGAGATGCAGTCCAAAGTGAACGACGAGCAGGATGGCGTGAACGCTGAACAGGCCAAGGTCAACGAACGACAGCATGGCGTGAACGACGAACAGCACCGGGTGTCAGCAGAAGTTGATGCGAGGGTGAGTCAGATATTGAAGGATGCGGTTGAGCACGGGAGTGCGCAGGCGGTAGGCGGGACGTCTTAGGCCACGTCTTGCATCAGCCTGCGTAGTGTTTCACGCAATTCCGCTTCATCGTCAGACTTGAGTAGAAAATCCTGCGCGCCCAGATATTTACTGAACGTTTTTGCGAGATCGTCACTATGCTTGGTCCAAACCAAGATAGGAACCTTCTGCAGTCGGGGGGCGGCATGACACTGCCTGAGAAGGGTAAAACCGCTGTCATGGCCTAGCCCAAGGTCAATGACAATGGCCGCGGGCGGAGCAGTAAGGTTGCCTATGATGTCATCAAAGTGCTGCGCGGCCTCGGTGATGTTCGTGATCAATTGGACACCGTCAAAGCCCAGATCGTGTAGAGCCTTGGTGCACATGTCCGAGGCGAGAGGCTGATCTTCAATAAGCAAGACCACTTTCTTGAAATCTCGCATCTGCTGATTCAGTTCAGCGAGCGAAGCTTGGAGCACGTCTCCAGTAGACAGGTTGACGATCTTGACCAAAGGTTGAGGCTGAAGATGGTCTTCACGTTGCGCAGTAGTCAGAGGCGTTCTTTGTTTGTCGTTAGAGGTGTCTTGGGTGAAAGCCAGGATGTCTTTCTCAGATGTCTGATTGCGGCTCTTTATTTTCGCCATCCCGGCTCTCTTGAGAGGAGCTGATCCCGACTCCGTTTTTTTGCGCGCCATGCCCGATTCTCGCACATTCTTATCGTCAAGAGCTGGGGTTGTGCAAAGTTAGATCAAGCTCTGTGGATGCCTTGCGTGAGAAAATCAACCACTCACACATGCGCAAACTCAAGATCATTGAACACATCTCGCTTGATGGCGTTATCCAGACTGCAAGCACGCCGGAGGATGATTTTCCTTACGGCGACTGGACAGCGCCATATCGCACGCCTGCCGGACTACAGATTGTGAGTGAGTTGTACGGCAAAAGCTTTGACCTCTTGCTTGGCCGTCGAACGTATGACATCTTGGCAAACTTCTGGCCTAAGGCGCCGAAGAGTCCGCTCGGCGATCGCTTGAATGCATCGACTAAATTCGTTGTTACTCACCGACCCGCAGATCTGCCATGGACACCGTGCGAGGCGGTTGGGGATGGTGCCGGAACGGATTCCGTGTTGGATCTCGTGGAGAGCATCCGTCGCATAAAAGCGAAGCACGGGCCGGACCTGATGCTGGCGGGTAGCATGTCGCTGATCGCCCTGCTGCTTGAGCATGGGCTGGCGGACGAGGTCATTCTACTGGTCAATCCGGTGGTGCTGGGTAAGGGCAAGCGATTCTTCGCGGACGCGAATCTGCCCCGATCGTTCGCATTGGTCAGTTCGAAGGCATCCCCATCGGGCATACTAGTCAACATCTATAAGCCCATTCCGACTTTGGCGGAGGAAGCTCTGTCCCGCGCCAAGCTGGAGCGCGAGATCGAGGTCGCCCGCGAAGTGCAGGAGCGATTATTTCCGCAGACGTTCCCCAACATTGCAGGCATAGAGATGGCCGCGAAGTGCAGACCGGCGCACGCGGTGGGCGGCGACTACTACGACGCGATCGAAATCCGCGACAGCTCGATCGCGGAGGCGGCGTCGGGCGGAAACATCTCTCGCGGTTGTGACCGCCTAGGAATTGCTATCGGCGACATCAGTGGCAAGGGTGTCTCAGCCGCGCTGCTGATGGCAAGCCTTCACGCCAGCCTTCGCGCTCAAACACTGACCGGCGTGGGTGATCTGGGAACGAAGATGGCCAACGTCAATCGTCTCTTGTTTGACGCGTCAGGTTCCGACCGCTATGCCACGTTCTTCTACGCCGAGCTGGATTGCCGATCGCGCATGCTGCACTACGTGAATGGCGGACACAATCCTCCAGCAGTGCTGCGTAAGGAAGATGGCAAGTCGCGGGTGTTCCGCCTGGGAGATGGTGGGCCGGCCATCGGACTGTTGCCCGATGCGGCTTACCAACAGCAGATGCTTCAACTATGCCCTGGCGATATTTTTCTGGCATTCACTGACGGCGTGAGCGAAGCCATGAACCTCGCAAAGGACGAATGGGGTGAAGACCGAATGATCGCTGAGGCTGAGTCGCACGCGAACTTGAAGGCCACGGAGCTGATGCAGAAGTTATTCAGCGCGGCTGATGCTTTTGCTGCGGGCGCGCCGCAGCATGATGACATGACGTTAATGGTGGTCAGAGTCAGCTGAGAATGACAGGTTGCACTGATCGCAAACTACAACTCGGCCGCCATTTACCCAACTGGGATTTCCCACCCAATCGTCCAAACCCCGGACGATTGGATGGGGACGGTTCCTGATTATTCTCACCGCGTAATTCCTACTTAGGGTTAGCGCAGATTACACGCGTTACCTAAGTCCTACCGAAATTCGCCTCTTTTAAATCAGTCACTTAGCTCCAGCAAACTTGGCATGGCAGTTGCACTTGTCTAAGGCGAAGCACTGAAGGTTCCGTGTGGCTGAAATCCGCCGGGGCTGGAAGGCAAGAAGATAGACCAGTTTTAGGGGAGCCACTTCCAATGAACAAAGTACTGGGGACGAACCAAGTATCACGTATCGCAATCACATTGATCGCCGGAGCAGGGCTGCTGGCCAGCGTGGGCTGCGCCACTAAGAACAACGTGCGCGCGCAGATGACGCCGGTGGTCAACAAGGTGAATGAGTTGGACGACATCACCGCCAAGAATACCAATGACATTAAAGACATTGACACCCGCACGCAGAAAGGCTTGAGCGACGTGAACTCGAAGTCCGCCGCGGCGGACCAGAAGGCCCTTGCCGCGGGACAGACCGCCGACCAGGCGCAGCAGACTGCGACCGGCGCCGCGCAACGCGCAGATGCACTGGCCAACACGGTGGTCAACCTGGACAACTACAAGTCCATCTCTGAAGCTTCAGTACATTTTGCTTTCGACAAGGCTGACCTCTCAAAGAAAGCTAAGGCTGCGTTGGATGAGTTTGCCGCGCAGATCCCGAACGCGAAGGGCTACATCGTGGAGTTGATCGGCGGAACGGACTCGGTCGGCGACAAGGCTTACAACTATGACTTGAGCAAGCGTCGCGCAGCCGCGGTGGTGCAATACCTTGCCCAGAACTATAACGTGCCGGCGCACAAGATCTATGTGATCGGCTTGGGTGAAGACAAGGCCGCTGCCGACAAC
>JAICLA010000019.1 GCA_025927695.1 Terriglobales bacterium
CATGTGCTGGAAGAGTTGGGCGCGCAGATCATTCTGGCGAACACTTATCACACGTACCTGAGGCCGGGGACGAAAGCGGTGCGCGAGTTGGGTGGGCTGCATCGGTTCATGTCGTGGAACCGGGCCATCCTTACGGATTCCGGTGGGTATCAGGTCTTTAGTCTTAATGAACTGCGAAAAGTGACGGAAGAGGGCGTGAGGTTTCGCTCGCATCTGGATGGATCGTCGCATTTCTTTTCGCCTGAGAGTGCAATGGAGGCGCAGATCGCTCTGGGTGCGGACATCATTATGGCGTTCGATGAGTGCACGGAGTATCCGGCGGAGCGCGGGCGGGCGCAGAAGTCGATGGAGATGACGGCGCGGTGGGCTCGGCGGTCGAAAGATGCGTTCGAGGCGAAGAAAGGTAAGGTGCCGTGGGGGAAGCCCGATGTTGCACGTGACACGTTGCACGTTGCACGAGAAGACAAATGCATAGACCCTTCGACTACGCGCTCGCCTTTGGCTGCGCGCTCCGCTCAGGGTGACAGTGCGGTGGTTGGTGTGGGAGCTGCCGACAATGCGAGACTAGGCGATGCGGGCGGTGAGGTGCCTATAGGGCTCCCTCGCTTCGCTCGGGATGTGGAGAGTCAGCGTCAGCCGGCGGACGAAACTCAAGCCCTCTTTGGGATTGTGCAAGGCGGAATGTACACCGATCTGCGGCAGGAGTCGGCCCGGCGGAGTGTCGAGATCGGGTTTCCGGGATATGCGATCGGCGGATTGAGCGTGGGCGAGCCGCGGAATCTGACGCGCGAGGTTATCGAGGCCACGCTGCCGCACCTTCCGGCCGACAAGCCGCGCTATGTGATGGGTGTGGGATATCCGGAGGAGATCATTGAATACGCGGCGATGGGCGTGGACATGATGGATTGCGTTCTGCCTACGCGGGCGGCGCGTCACGGGTTGTTGTTCACATCAGAAGGGCGGATGAACATCAAGAACGCGCGCTATGCGCTGGACCAGAATCCACCGGACCCGAAGTGTGGATGTTGGGTGTGTGGGCGATACACGCGCGCCTACCTGCGGCATTTATTCACGACCGGTGAAAGCCTTGCCGGACTGCTGAATAGCGCTCATAACCTGTTCCATTACCTTGACACTATGAGGCGCGTGCGTCATGCTATAAGACTCGGGGAACTCTCCGGAATGCTGCAGGAGGCGCGGTCGCTTTCGGCAGCTAGTGACCACGGTCCGGAACTGCAGTAAGCAGAAATTTTCCCGCTAGTTACAAAGAAACCGAAGCTGCGAGGCCCTCCCCGCTAAGAGAAGTGCGCGCGCTTGACTCCAAAGGTAAATAGAAGGCCTTGTTCGTCACAAACCCCGCGATTGTTGTGAACCATCCTGCCGCGCTATTAGGGCAGGCTAGCGGCGGTTTGGGCGGCGGACTCTACGGCTTTCTACCGCTCATTTTCATTTTTGTGATCTTTTATCTGCTGTTGATCCGTCCGCAGCAGACTAAGCAAAAGAAATGGCAAGAGATGCTGGGTACGTTGAAATCCGGCGATAAGGTCGTGACCAGCGGGGGCATCAAGGGGACGATCATCGCGGTAAAGGATGATGCGTTCCAGCTGCGGGTGCCGCCAGACAATCTACGCATGGAAGTGGTTAAGACGGCGGTGGTTACGGTTACACAAGACGAGTAGTAAGAACAGTAGCTAGTGACTAGTGGCTAGAACAAATCAAAGTCGGGTTTCATAGAGAACTCATGAATAAGAATTTAAAAGGTAAGACAGTCGCAATCATCGCAATCCTGCTGGTTTTCGTGTGGGGCATTTTCCTGGGGACAGACCCAAAAGCCAGCGTTGACGCTATGCGTAAAGGCGCGGCGGAGCGCGGCGTGGCATGGGGCATTGTCTCCGGCATCGGGCAGAACATTCACCTTGGGCTCGATCTCAAGGGCGGGCTGCACATGATCCTGCAGGTGATGGTAGATGAAGCCATCAACTCAGATTCACAGCGCGCTGCCGAGCGCATGCAGACTTCGCTGAAAGCAAAGAACATTCCGTTCGCGTCAATCAGCGTGGATCCGAGCCGGCCTGACCGCGTGGTGATGAAGGGCGTTCCGCCGGAGCAGAGTTCGACCGCGCGTGATATCGCCAGCGAGCAGCTTTCTGAATACGACATGTCATCCGACGCAAACGGCGCGCTCTTTTTGACGCTCAAGCCGAGCGTTCTCCGCGATAACAAGACGCATGCGGTGCAGCAATCGATCGAAGTCATCCGTTCGCGCATTGACACGTTGGGCGTGAGCGAGCCGGTGATCGAAGAGCACGGACTGGGCGAGAACCAGATCCTCGTGCAGCTTCCGGGTGTGGATGATCCGACGCGCGTGAAGGACATCATCTCAAGCACCGGCATGCTGGAGATCAAGCAAGCTTTTGGCAATAACGCTTATCCGACCGAGCAAGACGCGATCGCCGCCGCGGGTGGCCTGGTGGACAAGATGGTTCTGCCCGGCAGCAGCATCGGCAGCAGTGGCGCGAGCGGCTATTACGTAGTTTCGCGAAATTCTGTGGTGGCTGGCCGCGACGTGCGCGACGCGGAAGTCACGCGCGATGACGCGGGACGCCCGGCGGTTAATTTTCAACTGACCGGCGACGCGGGCACTCGCTTCGGTGAGTTTACGGGAAAGAACATCGGCAACTATTTGGCGGTGGTGGTCAGCGGCAAAGTGAAGGAAGTGGCCAGCATCAACGCTGAGATCCACGATTCCGGCATCATTCAGGGCGGATTCAACGACCAGTCGGCGAAAGACTTGGCGTTGGTATTGCGCTCGGGCGCATTGCCGGCGAGTTTGCATTATCTTGATGACGAGGTCGTTAGCGCTTCGCTGGGACGCGATTCGATCAAGCAGGGTGTAACGGCGGCGATAGTGGGGATGCTGCTGGTGATGGTCTTCATGCTGATCTACTACAAGGGCGCCGGCATTAACGCTGACCTGGCATTGTTCCTGAACCTGATCATCCTGCTGGGTTTCATGGGATTCAGCGGCGCGGTGCTTACGCTGCCGGGAATCGCGGGCGTGATCCTTACGATCGGTATGGGCGTTGACTCGAACGTACTGATCTTTGAGCGCATACGTGAAGAGTTGCGGGCCGGCAAAGTGCCGTCGCAGGCAGTGGACCAGGGGTTCGGCCATGCATGGCTGACGATCGTGGATACGCACATCACGACCATCGTTTCAGCGGCCATCTTGTTCCTGTTCGGTACAGGCCCGGTGAAAGGATTCGCAGTGACACTCGTGGTTGGTTTGCTTGCAAACTTGTTCACGGCAGTATTTGTTTCGCGTGTGATCTTTGACGCGCACCTGGTGGGCAAGGAACGTGGAGAGCCCATCAGTATTTAAAACCAGTTTCTCGTTTCTATTTCTCGTTTCTAGTTAAGGCAACAGCAAAAGCAAGATAGGAACAGTTGCAAAGACATGTTCTCCTGAGCACTTAGAGGTGCGGGAGAATGACAGGCTAAAGGAATAACAAGTGGAATTTTTCGGTGAAGTAAATATCGATTGGATGGCGAAGAAGTGGTACTTCCTATGCTTCTCGCTGGTAGTGACGGTTGCGGGCATTCTCTCCATGATCTTCTGGCATGGCATTCCGCGCGGCGTGGATTTTACGGGCGGGACGTTGATCACAGTGAAGTTCAACGAGCCGGTGCACGAGGACATGATCCGCTCTGCGCTGGATAAAGCAGGCGTGAAAGATGAACGCGTGCAGGGCATCGGACCGGCGTCCAATAATGAGTTCATCATTTCGCTGGGACAGTCGTCAGCAGATGAGAAGGCCTTGGACAAAGGCAAAGAAGAAGTCTTCAAAGCTTTGAACAACTCGCCTCTGGCGGGGAAGTATGTGGACCGTGGCAGCAGCATTGTGGGCCCACAGGTGGGGCAGCAGCTCCGGAATCAGGCACTCTGGGCGACTCTCTACTCGCTACTCGGGATGTTGATCTACTTGGCATTCCGCTTTGAATTCATCTATGGCGTGGCGGCAGTCGTGGCCGTTTTCCATGACACCATTTTCACTCTTGGCGTCTTCTCCTTGACGAATACGGAGTTAAGCCTTACCGTTATCGCCGCCATTCTGACCCTTATCGGCTACTCGATGAACGACACCATCGTCGTTTTCGACCGCATTCGCGAGAACGCGAAGATCATGCGGCGCGAGTCAATGAGGGAGTTGGTCAACAAAAGCATCAACCAGACACTCAGCCGAACCATTCTGACCTCTGGATTGACGTTTTTGACTGTGATTTCCCTGTATTTATTTGGTGGTGAGGTGCTCCATGGGTTTTCCTTTGCCCTGGTCATCGGCATCCTAATAGGCACCTATTCCTCCATCGCTGTGGCCGCACCTATGCTTGTGGCCTACCAGGGATCGAGGGCGGCGAGACAGGGGCGTTTAGCTGAATCTAAGGCGCAAGAGAAGCGCCGGGATAAGGTTCGCGCCTAGGTCTTGAGGGAGATAAACGGACTTTCCGGCTCCGGAGCCGGATGCGCTCTTGAGTTGTAAATAGTTGGGAGCAAAGTACAGGGCCCCGGTGTCTATTGTTGGGAACAGTCCCGAAATGGAGTTAGGGCGATGTTTGAACAGAGTCTAGTCGAGTCGGCTAATAAGACGGGCACGAATCGTGGCAAGACCACGCTGCTCTCTTTCGCGCTGCAATTCAGCCTGATCGGGATATTGGTCCTGATACCGCTGATTTACACCGAAGCGCTTCCAACCAAACAACTTATGACCATGCTGGTGGCCCCACCGCCGCCGCCACCTCCGCCGCCACCACCGCCGGCTGAAGTGCATGTGGTCAAGCGTGTAAGCGAGATCGTGGATGGTCAACTCCGTACCCCGACGAAAATTCCCAACAAGATCGTGAAGATCGTGGAAGACGAGCAGCCGGTGCCGTCCAATGGCGTTGGTGGTGTTGTCGGCGGTATCTCCGGCGGTTCGACCGGCGGCGTGCTGGGTGGCGTGCTCAGCGCGGCGAATACTCCGCCTCCTAAGGTAGCTCCTCCACAGAAAATACGCGTTTCGTCGGGCGTTGCGGCGGGCAACCTCATCAATCAGGTGAAGCCGATCTATCCGCCGATCGCGAAGCAGGCCCATATCTCGGGAACGGTGCTCCTGTCAGCAACCATCAGTAAGAATGGGACGATCGAGAACCTGAAAGTGATCAGCGGACACCCGATGCTGACGCAAGCTGCCCTCGAGGCGGTGCGGCAGTGGAGGTATAAGCCGTACATGTTGAGCGGTGAGCCGACAGAGGTCGAGACCCAGATCACCGTCAATTTCAATCTGGGCGGTTAAGCGCGAAGAAATTGTTCGGGAACTCCGTGTGACAGCACGCACGGAGTTTGCATCCTAAGTGTGGGCGGTCAGAGTAGCTGGTCGTGCAAGGTAATTAGAAACACCCATTCATTAGAAGTAAATAAGGTAATCCGGCCATTTTTTAATCAATCAGATTTTAGATGGAAAGTTTTCTACGAGGAGAAACATAACTCATGGTATTCCAAGCCTTAGCAACCAAAGCAAGCATTATGATCCCCGCCACGCTGGCGTATTTCCAAGATGCCAGCGAACAAGCTGTGGGTTGGGACCCGGTCTCCCTGTGGCACCAGATGGGCTGGATGGGCCGCACGGTCGTTATCATCCTGTTCGTGATGTCAGCATGGTCCATCGGTGTGATGATCGACCGCTACATCGCCTTCAACGCGGCACGTAAGCAGTCGCGTGCGTTCGCCCCGGCGGTGGCCGGCGCGTTGCGTGACGGCAAGATCGAAGAAGCCATCCGCATCGCCGAGCGCAACAAGAAGAGCCACCTGGCGAAGGTCGTGACCGCAGGCTTGCAGGAATTCAAGGCGCACAGCGATTCCAACGAGATCAGTGGCGAGCAGGTTGAAGCCAGCCGTCGTGCACTGGAACGGGCGGAAGCCATCGTGCACGCCGAGTTGAAGCGCGGCCTCAGCAGTTTGGCCACCATCGGTTCAACGGCGCCGTTCGTCGGACTGCTCGGCACCGTGGTCGGTATTTTGACCGCGTTCAAGAAGATCCAAGAGACCAAAGCGGCCGGACTCGCTTCCGTCGCCGGCGGTATCTCTGAAGCCCTAGTGACTACTGCCGTGGGTCTTTTCGTCGCCATCCCGGCCGTCATGATGTTCAACTATTTCACCGGCAAAGTGGAAGCCTTTGACGTGGAGATGGACAACTCCTCCAGCGAGCTGGTGGATTACTTCATCAAGCGCACGGGCCGCAAGTAGCCTAAGAACACTGGAGCCGACGCATTATGGCAATGGGAAAGAAATTACAGGGCTACAGCTCTGACATCAACGTAACACCGATGGTGGACGTGATGCTGGTGCTGCTGATCATCTTCATGGTGATCACTCCCATGTTGCAGCACGGTGCGAACGTGGAATTGGCCAAGACCAAGAACCCCGTGCCCATGGAAGATGCAGACAAAGAAGACGCGGTGCTGGTAGCAGTGACGCGTGATGGCGCCGTCTACTTTGACACGCAAAAAGTGAACGAATCAGAGTTGACCACGAAAGTGGAAGACAAACTGAACGGACGCGCGGACAAGAAGATCTACATCAAGGCTGACGGACGCGCGTCATACGGCGTCGTGGTGCAGGTGGTGGACGATGTTCGTGCCGCGGGCGTGGACCAAGTGGGATTGTTGACCGAGCAGATCAACCAGCAGAACAAACAGCAGCCGCTTCCGCCGCAGTAACGAGCGGCTGAGCAACAAGATCGAAGGAGAACCAGTATGGGAATGGCAATCGGAGGAGGCGGCGGGCAGCGCGCTGACATCAACGTAACACCGTTGGTGGACGTGTTGTTGGTGCTGTTGATCATCTTTATGGTGATCACCCCCTTGACTCCGCACGGGCTGGACGCACTTGTACCCCAGCCGCCGAAGGACAAGAAACAGACGGAACCACCCGACCGCACGATAGTTGTGCAGGTGATCGCACCGGCAAACGCGGGCGGACGGGCCACGCTGAAGATCAATCAGGACGACGTGACCTGGGACCAGTTAGAGACCCGGCTGACTGACATCTTCAAGACACGCGCCGAAAAAGTGATGTTCGTGAAGGGCGACGACAAACTGAACTTTTCAGACGTCGCGCAGGTCATTGACATCGCGCACTCAGCCGATCTGAGCATGAAGATCGGTTTGATCACCGCGAAAGTGGAATCCGGCCAGTAAGTTTCATCGGTAAGGGACCAAATCTGAATTCTATGGGAAGTGGCGCGGCGAAAAGGCCGCGCCGTTTGCCCGTTACAGCAGCCGTCTCGGACACGAACGAGAGGAGACTGACTGGCGGGCAAGGAGAGCTAAAAGAGTGCCTAGGAATCTTACGAAGATAACTATCATAATCGCGGTGGCCCTGTCCCTGCTTGCCACTACGGGTTGCAATAAGCTCATGGCGCGCGACGAACTGAACAAGGGCGTGCAAGCCTACAAGCAAAACAGGTTCGAATCAGCCATTGAGCATTTCAAGAACGCCATTGCGAAAGATCCCAGCCTCGCCGTCGCGAAGCTTTATCTTGCGACCGCTTGCGTGGCGCAATACGTTCCCGGAGGAGAAACACCTGAGAATGTGCGTTATGCCGATTGCGCCATCGAGCAATACACAAACGTGTTGAATGAGCCCAATGCTCCGAAGACTACCCAGGTGCTGAGCACCAAGGGTCTGGCTTCGCTGTACTTCAACATGAAGAAGTTCGACAAAGCGAAAGAGTACGACAAGAAAGCCATCGACCTTGATCCGGAAGATGCCGACAATTACTACTCTGTAGCCGTCATCGATTGGACCTCAAGCTATGTTCCGCGCATGGAGATGCGTGGAAAGATGGGCCTGAAACCGGATGATCCGATCAAAGACAAGAAGGAGTGCCAGGCCTTCAAAGACAAAGACCAGGACCAGGTGAACGAAGGCATCCAGATGCTGGACAAGGCGATGAGCCTGCGTAAGGACTATGACGACGCCATGGCCTACCAGAACCTGATGTATCGCGAGAAAGCGGACCTGGAGTGCGGTGACGCTGATGCGCGAGCGGCCGACCTGAAGACGGCTGACGATTTCGTGCAGAAGACGATGGAAGTAAAGAAAGCCAAGCTGGAAAAGGCCAACGAGAAGACTTCCGGCGGTATCGTGCTGGGCAAGTAGTTGAGAGTGGTTTGCAAGACCCCTCCCGCGGGAGGGGTTTTGTTTTTCATTTAGAATCAAAGTTCGTCTTTTCGCATGCCACTCTTCAAGAAAATCCTGATCGCAAATCGCGGCGAGATCGCTGTGCGGGTGATCCGCGCATGCCGCGAGATGGGAATCAAATCGGTCGCGGTGTATTCCGAGGTGGACCGCGACGCGATGCACGTGCGCATGGCCGATGAGGCTTATGCGATTGGTCCAGCGGCAGCGCGCGAATCGTATCTCAACATTGAAAAAATCCTGGATGTGGCGAAGCGGAGCGGGGCGGAAGCGATTCACCCTGGATACGGATTCCTTTCAGAGAATGCTGCGTTCGCTGACGCGTGCGAGAAAGCAAAAGTGAAATTCATTGGGCCGCCGGCTTCGGCGATGCGCATGATGGGCTCGAAGACCAGCGCGCGGCGTTCGATGGAAGCGGCGGGCGTCCCGTTTGTGCCGGGAAGTTCAAAGGGATTGACTGCGGCCGAGGCGGCGGAGGTCGCCGCTCAAGTCGGTTATCCGGTGATGTTGAAGGCGGCGGCGGGCGGCGGCGGCAAGGGTATGCGGCTAGTGCACGCTGCGGGTGAGCTACGCGCGGCATACGACGCGGCCAGCAGCGAGGCGGCACGAGCGTTCAATAGCGATGAAGTCTATATCGAGAAGTACATCGAGAAGCCGCGGCACATCGAGGTGCAGGTGTTTGGAGACGAACACGGCAACGTCGTCTATCTGGGCGAGCGCGAGTGCTCTGTGCAGCGGCGTCATCAGAAGGTGATCGAAGAAGCGCCGTCCGCCGTTGTCGATGAGGATCTGCGCAAGCGCATGGGTGAGACCGCAGTGCGCGTGGCCAAAGCTGCGGGATACACGAATGCCGGGACCATCGAGTTCCTAGTCGACCGGCAAAAGAATTTTTACTTCCTGGAGATGAATACGCGGCTGCAGGTGGAGCATCCGGTGACGGAGATCGTTACGGGAATGGACCTGGTGCATCTGCAGATCCATGTTGCGGCGGGCGAGAAACTGCCATTCAAACAGGAAGACGTAAAGTTGCGAGGGCACGCGATCGAGTGCCGCATCTATGCCGAAGATCCGGACAATAATTTCTTTCCTTCGCCGGGCAAGATCACACGGTTGATCCAAGCGGCGGGCCCCGGAGTGCGCGAAGATGGCGGCGTTTATGAAGGTTGGACAGTGCCGCTGGATTACGATCCGATGTTGTCAAAGTTGGTCGGTTATGCGCCCACGCGCGAAATGGCGATCGAGCGGTTGCTGCGTGCGCTGGAAGAGTATTTTGTCGGCGGGATAAAGACGAACCTGGATCTGTTCCGCAAGATACTTCGCTCGCAGGAATTCCGCACAGCAGAGATCGATACGGGATGGCTGGACCGCTGGCTTGCGGGCCGGCAGAAAGCGACCCCGAAGACCGACGGGGATTCGGCGCGTGTGGCGGCTATTGCCGCTGCATGGTTCGCGTGGAATGGGGGCAATGGGGCAGCAGCGAACGGCGCGGCGAACCAGAACAATGGCGATGCCTCCTCATCAGCGAATTCGGCTTGGAAGCGCACGGCCCGCGCTGAAGCGCTTCGCGGAGTGGGCGAGTAGATGACGTACGAGATCACTGTCACTGGCCGCGACGGGGCGCCGCAAAACTTTCAGGTCGAGCTCAGCCGAGACAAGGCGGGCAAAGTGTTGTGTCACGTGAACGGCGAGGCAATCGCGGATATCGATGCGCGCACGAACGAGCGCGACATTCTTTCGCTGCTATTGGGTACGCGTTCTTACGAAGTGCGGCGCGATGCTGCGGCAGCTGTGCCGCGTGTCGTCATCGGCGAAGAGAGTTTTGCTTATGAAGTGCGCGATCCCCGTTCGCTGGGCGCTCGCCGGGCGAAGGCTGCTTCGACTGACGGTCCGAAAAAGATCAAAGCTCCGATGCCGGGCAAAGTAGTGCGCATCATTGCGGCTGAGGGCACCGCGGTTGAAGCCGGGCAGGGCGTGATCGTGATCGAGGCGATGAAGATGCAGAATGAATTGAAATCGCCGAAGTCCGGCACAGTAAAAAAGATCATGGCCGCTGAAGGTGCGACAGTCAATGCCGGCGACGCCCTGGCGGAGATCGAGTGATTGCAGCGGGACGCTAGAGCCCGCGGTCCGGCAACACGAACGTGCGACGCGCTAAATCGGAAGCAAGTGTTGCCTCCGAGTAGTAACGCTTGAGCGCATTGTTCTTCCAATCGAGCAGATCCTGATTGTCTTTTGCGAAGGCCTCCCAGTCATTATTGTTTTGCGGCTGGCGCGCGCGGCGCTCCCCCACTAGAAACAGAAACCCATAGGTGATGGTCTGATGATAGCGCTCTGGTTTCCCGTGGGCCGTGGCAAATCGCTTTAACGAATCAGAAAAACGGGACAGCGCTTCGCCGATGGGGAAGCGGCAGAGATAAAGGAATGCCATGCGGACGTGATCGGCGTGGTGGAACGAGTCCGCCGGAAGGCTGCCATCTTCGAATGCGGACATGAATTCGCCGTCGGTCATACAGACATTCCTTCCGTTGACTGCATGGACGCCCACACAGCGGCAGCGTAGACCAACAGGACTGCAACGTCATACTGGCGATGAAGAATGTGTAGCAGTGCGGCGATGGCGAAGATCGCGAGCAACGCGTAAGCGCCGACGCGAAGCGTTTTCGGTAGAAGAAAGAGTAGTGCGGCGAGGATCTCCGTTCCGCCGAGTACCGGAGCGATCCACACCGGCAAGTGCATGTGGGCCAGAGCACGCGAAGTGGAGTCTGATGCGATGAAGCGCACTGATTCCCAGATCACGACCAGGCAAACGGTCCATTGCAATAGTCGCAAACTTGTTTTGAGCCGATCAGTGTTCATTTTTTTCTCGTTTCCGTGTTTCTATCAATTTGTGGCTGGCGCTGGAATCAAGATCGAGTCCATAGAGTTTTTTTAGATCGCGCACGCATGCCAACGACTGCGCTTGCAAAGCGCACTTGCCGTCGAAGGCGTGCAGCACGATGCCTTCGAGCAGGTCGCCAAGCGTGATGTCGTGGAATTCGGCGAGTCCCTTCAGGACTTTCAGCAAGCGTTTTTCCATGCGCACCCCTGTCTGGACGCGCTGGACGAGATATTGCTCTTTTTTCCTTGGTACCATGGTAACAAGGTAACAGTAAATCCACTGCTTGACAACGGCCTGCTGTCTTATGCTAATGTACTAGCACATGCTAACCAGTTAGCATGGCGACGCGTCCAAGACAACGCACGTGAGCTTCTTTAAAAAGGAATCATTCATGCCAAAAACCGCACATATACATAGTGAGCTAGGCCGCCGGGAGCGGCAGATCATGGACGTCGTCTTTCGGTTGGGTAAGGCGTCGGTCAGTGAGGTGCTGCAGGAATTGCCCGACCCGCCGTCCTATTCAGCGGTGCGCGGCATGATGCGGTTGCTGGAGGAGAAGGGCCATCTGCGCCATGAGCAGGAAGGGCTGCGCTACCTATATATGCCGACTGCCGGCCAGGAACAGGCGCAAACTTCGGCCCTGCGGCATATGGTGCGCACTTTTTTTGGCGGATCGGCGACGGCGGCGGCCGCGACGTTGCTCGAACTGCCGGACGCGAAGCTCAGCGCGGAGGACCTATCGCGGTTGCAAAAACTCATTAAACAAGCAAAATCAGAGGGGAGATAAGCCATGACGAATTTCTATGCCCAACTTCAAGCGAGTCCCGTTCTGATGAGCTTGTTCGCGGCGACACTGAAAAGCAGCGTGGTCTTGTTTGCTGCGTGGACAGTGAACACGATGTTGCATGGCCGGTCAGCGGCACTGCGGCACATGGTGTGGATCGCGGCGTCAGCGTGTGCACTGGCAATCGTTGCGTTTTCTGGTGCATTGCCGCAGTGGAAGGTGTTGCCGGTGGCCAAAGCGGTAGCGCCCGCGCCGGCGTCTACGACCATAGTCTCCGATTCATATAAGGCCACGATCACTCCGGTGGAGAACACCGCGCGAAGCGTGGCAGAGACCAAGCAGCCACGCGCGAAAGCGCACGCGGCAAGGACGGTCGGGGCGAAGACGGCCTCGGCGGAAGAACTGCCTGCGCAATTCAAGGTCTCATTGGAGCCCGCTGCTGCGACACCAGCGGTTGCTGCTTCAAAGGGCAGCCGTGTTCCTGACTGGAAGCTGCTGCTTACAGTTCTGTGGATGATCGGCATCGCCTGCTGCGCCGGATTTTATGCGGCGAGTGAATGGAGGTTGCGCAGGCTGACGCGACGTTCGGTCGCGGTGAATGATCCGGCGTGGCAATCCGCGAGCCTGGCGGCTGCGGATGCTTTGGGTATTCGCCGACAAACCACCTTGCTGTGCAGTGCGGAGATCGAGGTGCCATTGACGTTTGGCATTATGGGTCCGGTGATCTTGCTGCCGGTTGACTACACGGAATGGAGCGCGCAACGGCGGCATGCGGTTTTGCGGCATGAAATGGCACACATCGCGCGCTGGGACGCGCTCACGCAAATCATTTCGCAGATCGCGTGCGCGGTCTATTGGTTCAATCCGCTGGCTTGGGTAGCTGCGAAGTCTGCGCGATTCGAACGCGAACTGGCTTGCGATGACCTGGTACTTGCCGCAGGAGCAGCGCCATCAGAGTATGCGGGTGAATTACTGACCATGGTCAGCAAGTTGCAGACTCGCGAACAGTATGCGGTTGCATTGGCTATGGCGCGCCGTTCGCAATTTGAAGGGCGGTTATTGGCACTACTCAATCCGAAGCAGAAGCGCGACGGCGCGTCGCGGCGGGCGGCTTTGGTCGTCGCAGTAGCGGGATTGGCAATCGCGCTGCCGCTAGCGGCGATGGCACCACAAGAAGCTCCGTCGCCTGCGAATCAAACTGGGGCGGTTGCCAAAGGAGTTGAGGGCGGCATCCCTGGCGGCGTTAAAGGTGGTGTAGCCGGTGGAGAGAGTGGCGGAACTGCCGGCGGCGTAAACAGCGCGGCGATCGCGCAGCAGGCAGACAGCCCTTCTCCGGCGATGGCTCCGGCTGCAGTCCAGCCAGCGACTCCGGCCCCTGTTGGTTGGGCGCCCCGCGCGGAGACCGGTACATGGACGGGCGCTACTCCCGCGGTTGACCCAAAATACGGAGTGAGCGGACCTAACCCGGTGAACCCTGCAGCTCAGCCGGTGATTGCCGAAGCGCCGAGAGTGGCTGAGAGCTGGGGCGTGGCAACGCCGGCTGCGCCGGTCGCGTCCACGCGCACGCAGAAGCCGGCTGTGACTCCGCCGCCGGATCGGCGAACGGGACTCGAATGCACAGCGACAAGTTCGGCACACCATTCCAGCAGCATCAGCGAGAACGACGACGGTCATACCAAGTCGATGATCGTGAGTTGGAACGGTGACGACTGCGATGTGTCACTCAATAGCCGCGGCGACGTGAAATTTAATGACGACTTCTCGGGTATCCAGAGCGTGCCGCAGGATGGCTTCCTGGAGATCAATGCGCGCATACATGGTGAATCGCACCGGTTGAGTGTTCATCCTACGAACAACAATGGGCCGCTGGAATATGTGTGGTGGGTGAACGGCAGCAAGCAGCCGTTTGACGACGCCGCACGCAAGTGGGTGGCGAACTTCATGATCGAGATGGACCGCCATACCGCGTGGGCTGTGAAGCAACGCTTCCCGGTGCTGCTGCGGCAAGGTGGCGCGCAGCGCGTGCTCGAAGAAGTGAGTTATATGTCGAGCGATTATGCGCGTTCAACGTATCTCATGACGCTGGTGCAAGAGGTCAATCTGCAGCCGAAGGAGTTGATCGAGACGGTCAACGCGGCGGCGGGCATGGCTTCAGATTACGAGACCGCCCGCGTGCTGATGGCGGTCGCGGCGAAGTATCCGCTGAACGACCAAACTTCACGGCAGGCATTTTTGAGCGCGCTTGATGTGATCAATTCTGACTATGAGCATGCGCGCGTGCTGATGGCGTTCTTCGACAAAGGACCCATCCCGATGGCGATGGGACGAGCGGTGTTGGAGTCAGCTAGCAAGTTGCGATCAGACTACGAACATTCGCGTGTGCTGCAAGAGATGGCGAAGCGTGGTCTGGTGGATTCGAGTACGCAGGCGGACTTCCTGGCCAGCGTCAACAACATCCATTCAGATTATGAACATTCGCAGAGCTTGCTGGCGTTCTTGGCGGCACGCAAATCAGATGATGCGGCTGTGCTGGGCGTGATCCGCGCGGCGGCGGACATCCACTCTGATTATGAGAGTGCACGTGTGCTTACCACGGCAGCGAGCGGACGCACTTTGACCGGACAGATGCGCGATGAATATCTGAAGTCCGCGCAGCACATACAGTCACAGTATGAGCGCAGCCGCACGCTCGAGGCGGTGGGATATCACGCTACGTCTTTGTAAGTGGGCCGAACAGTAGTGACTTGGGTGAGCGGCGAATCCTGGGAGGGGCTCGCCGCTTTTTTATTTCGCCACGCCGACGTTCTTCAGAAGATCGTCCGCCATGTAGTTCTCGACTTTGGCATCATTGCGGACGACCTCGTAGTAGGCTGCCTTCAACAGCTGTTCGCGGCGATCGCGCAACTGTTGACGGATAGCGGCTTGCACACGGGGGTCACCGAGTTCGCGTTGTCCGGCGGGCTCGCGCGCGATCAGCTTGATGATGGAATAACCAACGATCTTGTGATTCGGGCCGTAACCAGGGATGGGGTCGCTGTTTTGTCCGGCTTTGAGTTTGCTTACGACAGCCATGACAGCAGGATCACTCTTAAGGGACGACTCGGGGATGAAGCCCATGTCGCCGCCGTTCTGCGACGTGTTTGACTGCTCAGAGTAGTTCATGGCGACGGTGGCGAAATCTTCGCCACTCTCTAAGCGATTCATGAGCATCTGCATCTTCTTCTTGGCGTCGGCTTCGTTCTGCGCCTTGTCGCCCTTCAAGTTGCCGACGTTGGGATTCGGATCGGTGGTGACGACGATCTGCGCCAAGTGATATTGCGGCTCAATGAAATTGAATTCGGTCTTGTGCTCGTTGTAGTAGTTGGAAATGTCAGCGTCCGTGATATTGATCTTTGACGTGACTTCTTTGTTCAGCACTTTGTCGATGGTGAGATTGCGGCGCAGGTCGCGCTTGAAATCGTCCGCGGTAATGTTCTTTTCTTTGAGGTGCTTGTCGAACTCCTCTTGGGTGTAGGGAGCCTTGAACTCGGCGAACTTGGCGTCAACTTCTTCGTCAGTAGCCAGCAGGCCCAACTTGCGCGCGCGCTGCATCATGAGCTCGTAGTCGATGAGTTGCTTCAGGATGTTCAGCTTCATGCTGTCAGCCTGTTCGCCGGTGGGCTGTTGGGGAGAGCCGGCAGTCTGGTTGCTGTAGTACTTGTCCACTTCAGAGCGGAGGATCTTCTCGCCATTGACGCGGGCTACCACGTCGTCACTCCGCTCCTTGCTGGGGCAGCCGGCGAGGCTCAGTACTAGCGCCATCAATGACGCGAGGAATGCTAAATCTCTGAAGTGGTGCTTTGAGCGCAAAGTTGCCTCCAACCGGCGAGCAGGAAATGTGGGTATCCCATTCTACAAAACATGGGGATTCCTGTCCGTTTTATGCAGTAAGAACGTGGTTTTGGCCGGTTTTTGCAGGACGGCTAGCGGTACAGATGGTGGGCGCGGATGTATTCGGCCACGGCGGGCGGAACGTAGGTCTCAAGCGACTGGCCGTGGACGACGGCGGCACGGATTAGGGTGGAGGAGACGTCTACTGAGACGGCTTCGAGCAGACTGATGGTCGGATTCGCCTGGGCGCGCAGAATCGCTTCCGCCATTTCTTTTTCGTAGCCGGGACGGTGAGCTACGACTAGCCGGCATTCCGACATGAGCGCTTCCGGTTCGCGCCAGGTGTCTATCTGGCGGAAGGAATCGATCCCGACGATGAAGTAGAGGTCCGCGGCTGCGAGGCGCAGTTCATTCTTTACGCGACGCACTGTGTTGATGGAATAGTTGGGCTCGCCCTTAGTTTGCGCCGGATCTTCAATGCGAGAGAGTTCAAAGCGGGGATAGGTCTTGAGCGCCAGTTCCAGCATGGCAAACCGTTCAGCGTACGGAGTGATGGGCAGTTTCTGTTTGTGTGGAGGAATATCCGCCGGAATGAAGATGACGCGGTCGATCTGAAAGCGTTCGTCTTCGAGTGCTGCCTGGGCAATAGCGAGATGTCCTTTGTGAACGGGGTCGAAGGTGCCGCCGAGCAGGGCGAGGGACATGGGGGAGATTATATCCAGTAGCTAGTAACTAGTGACTGGTGGCTAGTGGCTAGAAAATTCAAAAGCTTACATACGAAGAGGATGAAGGGTAACCATGCACCGATGTCCGGTGGTAACGTGACTGCTTCGGGACCGCCCATGTAGAATTTCGGGTACTTCAAGACTAGCAATGAACCCTCGCATCGCTATCCCCATACCTCACTCGCAAAAGGACCAGTACAACCGGCACACGCTGCCTTTGTACAAGCTGGCTATTGAGCGCTGTGGCGCGGAGCCGGTGGAAGTGCCGCTGACAGCGACGCCGGAAGAGGTGGCCAAGATCGCCACCAGTTGCCAAGGCGTGCTGTTGCCGGGCAGCCCGGCGGATGTGGATCCGCAGAAATTCGGCGAGCTGCGCAAGACGGAGACCAACGACGCTGATCCGGCGCGCGATAACGCCGATGAATTGCTTCTGCAAGACGCTTACAACATGCGCAAGCCGGTGTTCGGCATCTGCTACGGATTGCAATCGCTAAACGTGTGGCGCACGGGAACGTTGCTGCAGCACATCGCTTCCGGGGCAGTCGATCACGAAGCGGGAGCGAAAGTGCCGGTGGCACACACGGTCACGGTGAAACCGGATTCGAAGTTGGGAAAAATCGTTGGTAAGGCTGATGACCTTAATTTTCTTCCTGTGAATTCCAGTCACCATCAATCGGCGTCAACCGTGGGCGATGGGCTACAAGCAGTCGCGGAATCAGAAGACCACATCATTGAAGCCATTGAGGGTACCGATCCCGAACATTGGGTGATGGCGGTGCAGTGGCATCCGGAGCGCACGTTTGAGTCTGAGCCGGCGTCAAAGGCGTTGTTTGAGACCTTCGTGGAAGAGGCGCGAAACTATAAGCCGAAGCCGCTCAAGAGCGAATAGTTCCTACCTGCTGGGAATATCGTAAAAGTTGCGCGCGTCCACAGTGATGGACATAACTCCGGTTACGCCGCTGATAAGGGCAGCGTCGGAATCCCCCTCTCTCTTTACGACGACGTTTCGCTTCGGCGAGTCCGCGGGAACGGCGGCATCCAGCAAATGCAGCTCTTGGATGATGAATTCATTTGCTTTCCCGCTCGAGTGAATGCGTTCGTCATAAACGACGCCGCCGAGTAAGTAGGGGCGACCGCTATAGACGATGAGCAGTGGACGACCGATGCGCAGCGAATATACCAGCGTGTCTGAGGTGCTGGTACCGGTGATGTAGTCGGCATGGATGCGGATCTTGCGGCCGTCATTGAGAGTGTAATCGCCATTGAGCGCATCAGCACGCTGGGCGTAGTCGTCTAATGTTGGGAAACATTTTTCGCCACCACTGGTTCGCAGCACCCAATCGTTCTGCTTTATTGGGACTTGCTGTGCACGCATCATGGTCTCAACGATCGCGGCCCAGGCGTAATTCTCGCACTTGCGATTTGCCATACCGAGGGACGCTTCCACGTTGGCGATCTCTACTTTCTGTCCGGGCTTGGTGTACATGGTGCCCATCGATTTCTTTTTGCCAGCTGCGGCGGGCAGGGTGAGGAGAAGAAGGATGGCGAGAGTGCGGCGCATGGCTGGAGTGTAGCGCGGAAGGCGAGTAGTTAGTAGTTAGTTGTTAGTAGCTAGGGGCGTTGCGGGGACGCGGGGGCACCCGAAGTTTGAGATCAAATTACCCGCGTTCGTAGGCGTGCTTAGCGTTGAGTTCCTCGAGAGTTTTCTGCGTATCTGCCTCGATGTGCGCGGACTCGGCCATAAGTTTCGGTGTCGCCGAGGCCGCGGTGCCACTTAGCGTGATCCAACCTTCTGAAGCAAGTTGTTTCGCTACCGCGAAGATCTCGTCCCCGGTGCGGGTGAGGTAGAGCGTTTCGACCGGGTCGGCGACGTCAATCGACTGCTGCCCGAGTTTTGTGCGCCAGTAGGTGCTGCGCTTGAGATAGCCGAAGAGTTCATCGTTGGAAGGATTCTGGAACGTGAATTTGCGAGTGACGATGCTGAAGGCGCGGCTGGATAGCGGAATCGGCTGGCGCTTGTCGGATTTGAGGAATTCGATGTCTTTCGTGTCCGTGGCTTTGCGGATGGCATTGATAGCGGGTGCGAGCGCGCCGGCTTCGTCCACAGAGGGAAGGGCTTCCTTCACGGTCTGCGACATGTGGACAGCGACAGGAGCATGCAGGCCTTGGCCATCTTCGAGCGTAACGAGCCCGTGCAACACGTAGTAGTCCGCGCCGCCGGCAGAAGGGTGGAAAGGGAACTGGAGTTCAAAACTCAGTGGGACGCCGCGTAGCGTCACGTAAGTGCGTTTGGTGGACATGATGTATGAAAATGATAAATCATTCACCGCAAACGACGCCAAGGGCGGGACGGGCTAGGATTTAAGAAAATGGAGATAAATCAGATCAAAGCATCGTTGTCGCCGTTCGTTCAGGACCTTACCGCGGCGCAGATGGAGCAGGTCTGCGCTTATCTTGAACTTTTGATGAAGTGGAATGCCAAGATCAACCTTACGGCCGTGCGCCGGCCAGAAGAGATGGTCACGCGGCATTTCGGCGAATCTTTTTTTGCGGCGAAATCATGGTTGGATAGCCATGTGAGCAGCGTGATCGATCTGGGCTCCGGGGCGGGCTTCCCTGGACTGCCGATGGCAATCTACTCACCACAGACGAAAGTGACGCTCATCGAATCGCAGAATAAAAAGGCGACGTTTTTGAAAGAGGTGGTTCGCGAGCTTGGGATGACGAGCGTGACGGTCTTCAATGGGCGAGGCGAAGACTATAGGGACAGAGCATCACTCGTCACCATGCGTGCGGTGGAGAAGTTTGGGCAGGCATTGGAGGTGGCGGCTGCCTTAGTTGCACGTGGGGGCAAGCTGGGACTGATGATCGGAGCCGAGCAGCAAGGGGAACTGCCCGACGAGTTCAAATGGGAAGTGGGAAATGCCATTCCTGGGACGCCGGGAAGAATCCTTGTCCGTGGCACGCGCAAGAAGGAATCAGACTGGTAACAAGTGGGAGGAGGCCATGCTCGCGAAGATGCGGAAGCTATCCGCAGACGCGATCACCCAGCTGCTGCTAAGTCAAAGTGGACGATTTCAACTTAGTCTGATGGAAACGACCACGAAGGAATCAACCTGGTAATAGTGGTGAGCAGCCCCGCATTGTCGCCGGAGAAGTCCCTCTTGGGCCTGCTTTATCCCAAACAATTGTGAGTTGCTGGATACAACACTAGCTCACGACGCCTCGTCTATACATGCGGACGTAGAAACCGCGTTATTCGTGTACCCAGGGCCCAGCATGAAATCCCACCAGTGTCGTAACTGTTCCAAACACCTATCAACTTTCGCTTTATTGGCTGTCCTAACATTGGCGATCCTCGCCACCGGCTGCGGGGGAACGCTCGGCGGAAACGATAACGCGACACCGACTCCGCCTGTCACCACGCCACCAGTCACTCCGCCCACAACGCCGCCAACTCCACCACCTACGCCGCCGCCCACGCCGCCAACTCCTCCTCCGCCGGCACCGCCCCCGCCAACTGCGCCGCCGCAGGACATGACCGCGATCAACCACGTGGTGCTCATGATGCAAGAGAACCGCACTTTCGATTCTTACTTTGGGATGTTGAATCCTTATCGCGCTACCCACGGGTTCAAGAGCTGCGCTGATGGGACTAATTATTGCGTGGACGGGATCGAAGACAAGCTCACCACTTTCAAGAACGTGGACGACGAATATTCGCAGTGCGCTGTGGGTGATGTCGCGTGCCAGACTGCGAATACTTTTTATCCTTTCAAAACGACTTCCGTCTGCCTTGAGGACATGACATCAAGTTGGGTAGAGAGCTACGGAGACGTGAACAGGTTTAATTTCAGCGCTACGAGACCCATCAAGATGGATGGATTCGTGCACACAGCGGAAGGATTTACCAAACGCGCCACCCACGCTGATGGGACGCCATTCTTCGATCCGACCGGTTCGCGCGCCATGGCGTATTACGACCAGGACACCTTGAACTACTACTACTTCATGGCGTCGAGCTTCGCGATCTCAGACCGGTGGTTCTCTCCGGTGGCGAGCAAGACGGTGCCGAATCGCATCGCAACCTTCGCGGCCGGTTCGACCGATGGATATGTGTTCGACCCCTTCATCAACGACCATATCAGCCGCTCGCTTGCGCCCAAGACGTTCTTTCAAGCGCTGGATGAAGCTAAAGTGTCATGGAAGCTCTATTATCAGCACGCCGAGGATGACGGCTTTCCAACCACCATCTTCTCGTACTTCCCTTATGCCAAGAATTTCCTGCACAGGAATGCTGACGGGACGTTTTTTGTAGACTCAACGCACATAGCGCCGCTGTCGCAGTTCACGACCGATGCGCAGGCGGGAACGCTGCCCGCATTCGCTTTCATTGAAGTAGGCGACACGGATGAACATCCAAACGCGACGCAGAACATTCAGCGCGGGCAGCAGGAGATGGCGGGAATCCTGAACATGTTCATGAACAGCAAGTCATGGGCGGACTCTGTCTTCTTCTTCACCTATGACGAGGGCGGCGGGCCGTTCGATCACGTGCCGCCGGTGCCAGGGCATACCAATGATTTCACCTCTCCCGCGCTTGGGATCACCACTGATATCAGCAGCATTGCGGTGAATCCGGACGGATTTTTGCCGTGTCCTGCTACTAGTGCGCCGCCGATCTCTGATCATTGCGACTTGCATAACAGCACCCTGACGCCGGGCGGATTCAACGACCCGGGAGCGACCAGTACAGATGCGGCCGCGCAGCAGGGATTCGCTGCGCAACTCGGATTCAGACTGCCCAACATCATTGTGTCGCCATTCTCTAAGCCGGGCTATGTCGGGCATACGCCCATGGACCATACTGCCGTTCTAAGGTTCGTGGAGAAGCGGTTCAACGTGCCATCACTCACGGCGCGCGATGCCGCTCAGCCGGATCTGACGGAGTTCTTCGACTTTACAAATGTGCCGTGGAGGACGCCCCCGGCGCCGCCTGCGCCCCTTTTAAATGCTCCCTGTACACCTGATTCTATGAGGTGATTATTGTGAGCTGCTGGATACAACACTAGCTCGTGAGGGCCACTCTATATAACCGGACGCAACTATCTACTGTTAGCGACGCGACGTATGACCGGGCCCCACGACATGAAGACCCTCAGTAAGTCAAGCATCACCCCAAAACATTTAAAAACGCTGATCCTGATGGCGGCATTGTTGGTGCCGGCGTTCACTTCCGGATGTCGCGGATTGCTTGGCGGCAGCGACAGCACGCCGACTACTCCGCCGGTCACGACCCCGCCGGTAACGAATCCTCCAGTAACGCCGCCACCGCCTCCGCCGGCGCCGGCCACTTTGACCGTGCAAGGTCCTGCGAGCGTTCGTGCTGGAGCACAAGCGATCTACACGGCGACTTTGTCTGATGGCACGACACCGGCAGTGCAATGGGCAGTGAATGGTACGACCGGTGGCAACGCCACCGTCGGCACCATCGACGCTTCAGGAAATTACACAGCGCCCGCGACCTTGCCGACGCCGCCTAGCGTGACTATTACCGCGACAGAGACTGCTTCCACGACGGTAAGCGGCAGCATCACGGTACAGCTTCAGAATCCGGTGCCGGCGATTTCCTCGGTAAAAACGGTTACCAACCCTGATGGATCTGTGACCATGACCATCACCGGCCAGAACTTTGTTGCCGGCGCGGTAGGCGAAGTGCGCGAAGCGAATTTCACCGGCGGCACAGTGACTCCGCCCAGCACGATCGTGCTGACGGTGCCTGCGGCCGCTGTCGCCGGCATGACGACGGTGCACGTGGCGGTAAA
>JAICLA010000202.1 GCA_025927695.1 Terriglobales bacterium
ATGGGTTACGCCGTGATGGGCACCGCTACGGGACGCGGCACGCGGCGCGCACTCGATGCCGCCAATGCGGCTATCGCGTCGCCGCTGCTCGAAGCCGGCGCGATCGACGGTGCACGCGGAATCCTTATCAACATTACCGGGTCGAGTTCGCTGAAACTGTCAGAGGTGAATGAAGCTTCCACAATCATTCAGAACGCGGCAGACGAAAATGCCAACATCATCTTTGGCGCTGTGCTGGACGAGAAGATGAAGGACGAGGTGAAGATAACTGTCATCGCTACGGGATTCAAGACGGCGGCATCGGAAAGAAGCGATCGCACCGTAACGGCAGCGTCCGCGGCTATCGAGCGAGAACGCACGGTGGCAGCTTTCATTCCGTCGGCACCGAGTACAGCCGCGGTCCGTACTGCGCCCCCGGTCACGACGCAAGTGTCGGCTCCGCGTACAACGATGGCTGCTCAACCCAGCACGTTGGGGGTGGGGATAGGCTCAAGTCCTTCACCCGTAAGCGTCGCGCGGGAGTCTGCCACTATTCAAAGCCTGAAAAACAACATAACCGCCGAAGTCTCGCACGACGATTTAGACGTTCCTGCGTTTATCCGCAAGCGCGGTGATGCTTAAGGACTAAGTGAAAAAAGTCGCACATTAGGTATGAGAAAGGCGCTCCTAGCGCGAGAGGTTTTGTGTGTAAGTATCTGAATGCAAGACAGTTATATTGCATAAGACGCCTTAAGCCATTCCAGAGTTTCTCGTTGCTATTGGGTTAATAGTTGAGCTACTATCGGCTTACTCCCCTAAGATCAGAGAAGATGCAAGCGGGCCGCAAGGCAGCGCCTGGAAAACTTTAGCCGCAAAGCAGAGTTCCTGAATCTATATATAAGTGGTTGGAATCATGAGTCTCGGTTTCAAACGGAAATTCGTTGTCTTCGTTCCTGCAGTCCTGCTCAGCACTTTTGCGCTCGCTTCCAGTTCCACGCCGACCCGGTCTACCACGGTTAAAAAGTCCGACGCGAAACTTAGTGCTACCACGGCAAAAAAGAAATCTGCTAAGAAGGCAAAAGTTCACCGCTATTACGAGCGCTTCTACACAAGCTCCTTTGTTGATGACAACACCGCAGGCGATGTAACCGCCGGGGAAGATCCGGTCGTGCGAGCTGCGGCAGTTGAAGCCCTAGGAAATTTGAACGGGACGATTGTTGCGATTGATCCCGACAATGGCCGCATCCTCGCCATGGTTAACCAGAAGCTGGCATTGTCAGAGGGAGCGCAACCGTGTTCCACGATCAAAGTCGCCGTCAGCCTGGCCGCGCTGAGCGAAGGCATCATCACCAAAGACACTGACGTCCGCTTAGGCAAACGGACGCGTGTGAATCTGACCCAAGCGTTGGCGCATTCCAACAACGCCTATTTCGAAGAGGTGGGCCGTCGTTTGGGATTCGAGAAGATCAGCTACTACGCGCAACAATTCGGCTTGGGCGAGCTGGCCGGCTACAACATTGAAGGCGAACACCTCGGCGAATTTCCGACGGTCGAGTTGGCGCAGAAGCTTGGCGGCGTAGGCAAGATGTGTTCGTTCGGCGAGAGCATTTCCATCACTCCTTTGCAACTCGGTGCCATGATGGCAGCCATTGCCAATGACGGCAGCCTCTACTACCTGCAGCATCCTACGACGCCAGAAGAAGTGCAAACCTTCAAACCACGCCTCAAGCGCACATTAGACATCGCTAATGACATCCCCCAGATGACTGATGGCGTTGACGGCGCAGTGCGCTACGGCACTGCACGCAGCCTGCGTACGAACTTTATAGAAGAAGAGATATTGGGAAAGACCGGTACCTGCTCAAAAGATGGCACCCGTTTTGGCTGGTTCGCTTCCTATGCGAACACCAAATACGGACGTATCGTTACGGTTATTTTCCTGCGCGGTGACCGCCATGTCTCTGGGCCCAAGGCTGCCGAAGTCGCAGGGCATGTGTATCGCAATCTGTATGATCACAGTTTCTTTGCAGCGGACACCAATGTCAAAGAGCGCCCCGCAGCCGGGATCAGTCAATAACGCTGGCGTGATACCCGTGTTGCTGCAACTCAGCTTATAATCAATAAGACGATTCTTTCCATATCCGTACCGCGAACCGTTGAAAGATAATCCCGCTTACAAAGGACCCAAGAATGGCTGAGAACCACAAACCCCGCGTGCTTGTTGCCGATGACGAACGTGTGATCGCCGATACTCTGGCCATCATCCTGAATCAGGCGGGCTACAACGCGAGTGCGGTGTACTCAGGCACGTCTGCGGTCGAAGAAGCCAAGAACGTGAAGCCGGACCTGGTGATCAGCGATGTGATCATGCCAGACATGAACGGGATTGACGCGGCCATCAAGATCCGCGCGGCTCTTCCGTCATGCAAGATACTACTCTTCTCGGGGCAGGCGGCTACTGCAGACCTTCTAGAGAATGCCCGCCAGCGTGGGCATGAGTTTGAGATCCTGGCAAAGCCGGTGCATCCGCAAGATCTTCTTGCGAAGCTTAAGGGTTAATCGGGCTAGAGCTCCCGGCGGCCTTCCATCGCCTTTGACATCGTCACTTCGTCAGCGTATTCGATATCACTTCCCGCAGGAATCCCGGTCGCAATGCGCGTGACCTTCACACCACTGCGCTTCAATAATCGTGTCAAATAATGAGCGGTAGCTTCGCCTTCGACTGTTGGATTGGTGGCAATGATCAACTCGTCCACTTCGCCGCCTTCAACCCGCTTGGTCAGTCCGGAGATGCGCAGATGCTCCGGCCCTACACCGTGCAGCGGAGAAATGGCTCCGTGGAGCACGTGATATACGCCATTGAAAGCGCGGGTCTTCTCGACTGATGCGATGTTTGTAGGCTCTTCCACGACGCAGATGATGCGGTGGTTGCGCGATTCGTTCGCGCAATAAACGCAGGGATCCACGTCAGTGATGTTGCTGCAGATGGAACAAAGGTGCAGGCTTTCTTTTACCTCGCGGATGGCGTCCGCGAGCAGGGTAGCGTCTTCGTCGGGCGAGCGAAGAATGTGAAATGCTAGACGTTGTGCGCTCTTGCTGCCGATGCCCGGCAGTTTTTTTAGTTCGTCGATGAGGCGGGCCATTGGCCCAGCAAACTTAGACATACAGCTAAATGGGCAGTCCCATGCCGCCCAACATGCCGCCAACACTGGCCTGCACGGCTTCGTCCACCTTGCGGTTGGCTTCGTTCACGGCGGCGATGACGAGGTCCTGCAGCATTTCCACGTCGCTCGCCGCGTCGGGCTCAATCTTTACCTCGAGCAGACGCTTCTGGCCATTCATCTTCACAGTCACGGCACCGCCACCTGCACTGGCTTCGAGCACGGTGCTTTGCATCTGCGACTGCAATTCCTGCGCCTGCTTCTGCGCTTTCACTACGAGTTCTTGCAATTGTTTTGGATCCATCTTGCGCTTCCTTAATTCCTAATCTTTCTTAGTGTGATCGATGACGGTGCGGATCTCAGCTTTGAACTTTTCCTGCATGTATTGGACGAGCGGATCATCTGCGGCGCGGTTGCGCGCGCTGCCGCCGCCGGTCGCTCGCGCTGTGCTGCGGTGAGAGGCTTGCACGGGATTGGCTACTCCGCCGGGAATCAGTCTGATCTTAATGGCGCGTCCCGTGGCCTGCGAAGCGGCGGCATTCACGAGCTTTTTAGGCTCCGCGCCAAATGACATATCGATCATCACGGCAGAGGCCGCGGCTTTGATCGAAAGCTCATTTCCATCGAGCGACCATTCGCCGTTGTCGAGCATGTTGGCCAACATTCCCTGACTGGATTCTTCCAGCGCTGAAATTACGGCGGCGCGCAAAGCTGAAATCGATACCTCGCTTGGTGCTGGTGAGGGTTGATTCTGCTCTTCGGCAATCGCGATGGCAGTAGCCACTGCGGCTGCAGTCGCGATTGCTACCGATTTTGCCGCTGGATCTGAGACTGGTAGCGCCGCTCCACCGTTCGACATCTCGAAGTTACGGCCCTTGCGGGCGCGGTCGGCGTCAAAGGGTGATGGAGCAGAGGGCTCGCGGGTGGATTCCGCCGCCCGCGGCGCCGGGGACGCTGCGACCTTCGTTGGCGCAGATGAAGCAGCCGGAGCCGTCGCGCGCGGCGTCGCCTTTGCCGGCAGAGGCTGGCCGCTGAGCAACTGCTCCATTGGCAACAAACGCTGAGCGTGGACCATTTTCAAGATGCCAAGTTCGAGATGGAAGCGCAGTTCGCTCTTATAGCCGAGTTCGTCGTGAGTGCGTAAAGCGATATTCAGGAAGCGAGTGAGGTCTTCTTCACTGAAAAGTGCTGCAACGCGGCCGACCCGCGCGCGCTCATCGGAAGAAATCTGCAGCAGTGGCGAGTCTGCACCCGAGACCTTGGCCACCATCGCATTGCGCAGGAATCGGACCAACTGCCGCATGAAGTGCGTGGGACTTTGACCTTCGGTGACGAGCTTATCGATCATCTGCAGCACTTCTTGGCTGGAGTTGGCCGCGACTGAGTTCATCAGGCGTTCTAACACGTCTGATGAAACGGTGCCGACGAGACCGCGAACTGTCTCGGCAGTCACGCCAGCGGATGCAGTAGTGCTGGCTAGAGCCTGGTCCATTATGGAGAGGGCATCGCGCATGGAGCCGTCACCGGCTTCTGCCAGGGCCGCAAGTGCGTCATCTTCGACGGGAATCTTTTCCTGCTTGGCCACGTCGCGGAGCTGCCCCACGATGTCATCAAACTTCACCGCATGAAAACTGAAGTGCTGGCAGCGCGAGCGGATCGTCTGTGGAATGTCCTCGGGCTGCGTCGTCGCCATCATGAAGATGATGTGCGCAGGCGGCTCTTCCAACGTCTTAAGCAGGGCATTGAAAGCCGCGTCGGTGATCTGGTGAGCCTCGTCCAGGATGTAGATCTTGTAGCGGTCGCGCGCAGGACGATAGCGAGCAGCTTCGCGCAGCTCGCGGATCTCATCGATGCCGCGGTTAGTGGCGGCATCGATCTCAATCACATCCACTGAACCGCCAGCCCGGATTTCAGTACAGCTCTCACAGACCCCGCAGGGTTCCGGTGTCGGACTTTCGCCCTTGCGGCAATTCAGCGCCATGGCCAGGATACGGGCAACCGTTGTTTTGCC
>JAICLA010000136.1 GCA_025927695.1 Terriglobales bacterium
GATGCCGCTTTTGCCCATTCCGGTGACGACGACGCGTCCGGCGCAGGCATGCAGCATGTCCAGCGCGGCGTTGAATGCCGAAGCCATGGGCCCGGCGATGCGCTCGGCCAATGCGCGCAAAGCGTCCGCCTCAATGCGGACGACGTTCTCCCCCGTGGAAGGCATTGATGAAGATGGTAACAAAACCCAGTTGTCAGTAGGCAGTTGTCAGTTATAAGGATGCCTTGCAAGGCTGATTCGATTTGCTAAGCTGATGATGTGACTACTGCTTCCAATCCGGTGAAAAAGCCCCATCCGATCATGCTCTGCCGCGATCGCGTAGCGTTAGTTCCGCTGGAACCTGACCACGCCGACGCACTCTATGACGCCGGACGCGACCCGAAGATATTCGAGTTCTGGAGCGTCCCCATGAAGACGCGCGAGGACTTCCATGAATTTGTCCGCGTGGCGTTGGCCAATCGCGACAAGCTCGGTGACGTGCCCTGGGTGGTTTTTGACAAAGAGCAGAAACGCATCGTAGGCAGCACACGGTTGTTTGACGTTCAACCGCACAATCGCAACGCCGAGATCGGCCACACTTGGTATGACAGCGCCGTCTGGCGCAGCAAGGTCAACACCGAATGCAAATACCTCATCCTGAAGCAATGCTTTGAGGAGTGGGACATGCTGCGCGTGCAGCTCAAGACCTGCTCGCGTAACCAGCGCTCACAAGATGCGATGGCACGCCTCGGCGCGACGCGCGAAGGCGTGCTGCGTGATCATGTGATCATCCATGACGGATACGTGCGCAGCAGCGTTTACTTCAGCATCCTGGCGCGGGAGTGGCCCGAGGTGAAGAAGCGACTGGAAGGGTTCTTGGCGCGCTAAAACTTCTTCGGCTTCCACTTCTCCAGAAAATCGATCACGTACTGCACTTTCATGCGGCGAGCGCCTTCGAACTCTCCACCCTTGTCGGCGTACAGCAGCTTGCCATTTGAGTCGAGCACCGCGAGAGCGGGCACGCCTTTCTCAAGATTTACGTGATATTTAATGGCGACGTCATTGTTCTTTGGCGGATTCGTTTTACCGATGTCTATGTGCACCACCACGTAATTCTTTTCCAACAGCGGTTCGACGTCGGCATTGTGATGGAAGGTGTTGTCGAGTATGTGGCAGTCGAGGCACCAGTCCGCGCCGAAGTCTAGCAGCACGCGTTTGTGTTCTTTTGCCGCTTGGGTGATCGCGGCCTTGATGTCTTTGCGCGCGTCATTGTCCGCGGGATAGAGCCCGGGCTTGAGTTCAGCAGGCGGCTGCATGATCTGGTCGTGCGAGGCGAGCTGGGCGACCCCGCTCAAGGAAAGCAGCCCGGCGATTAGAAATGTTCGTAAGAGAAGCATGGGCGTTAGACTCCGCAGTTTAGAAAAAGCTTCAAGAACCTTTGCGTCCCGCACGTCCTTGGCGGTTCAAACTCGAGAAACTGCACTTCGCACCGCTAGCAACTCTTCTAACGTCCGCCGCAGGTTTTTGAGGTCCAGCGCATTAGCGCCATCAGATTTTGCTTCCTTAGGGTTGTCGTGCACTTCCATGAACACACCGTCCACGCCGGCGGCCACTGCGGCACGGGAGAGCACAGGAATGAATTCGGGCTGCCCACCGGATGCGCCGTTGCTGCTCGATGGAAGCTGTACGGAATGAGTGGCGTCGAAGACTACAGGCGCGAACTCGCGCATGATGGCTAGGCCGCGCATGTCCACTACGAGATTGTTGTAACCGAAGGATGAGCCGCGCTCGGTGAGCGAAACCTTGTCATTGCCCGCCTCGCGGACTTTGTTGACTGCGTGCTTCATGTCCGCCGGTGCGACGAACTGGCCCTTCTTTACGTTGACTACGCGCCCGGTCTTAGCCGCGGCGGCTAGCAGGTCCGTTTGTCGGCAAAGGAAGGCGGGAATTTGCAAGACATCAACGGATTCGGCGGCGCGGGCGCAGTCGTGGGCGTCGTGAACGTCAGTGAGAACGGGCACCCCGACCTTCTCGCGAATCTTCTGCAGGATCTTCGCGCCTTCTTCTAGTCCCGGCCCGCGAAAACTCGAAAGGGAAGTTCGGTTGGCTTTGTCGTAGGACGCCTTGAAGATGTAGGGCATCTTCTGGCGTTGCGCTTCCGCGGCAATAGCCTCAGCCATTTTCATGGCGTGAGCTTCACTCTCGATCACACACGGCCCGGCGATGAGAAATAGGTCAGCGCCGCCGACGGTGACGGAGGACTTCGTGATTTGGAAAGATTTCACTGGAACTGTTTTACCACGGAGGCACGGAGAACACGGAGCTACTTCCTCGTTCTCAAGAACATCTCTTTTCCAACGCCACTCTCCACTTCCTTCGCGTGTGACCGCTTCGCGTACGCCGCGCCCACAAAGCTCTTGAACAGCGGATGCGCTTCCAACGGTTTGCTCTTGAACTCGGGATGGAATTGGCAGCCGAGGAAATATGGATGGGCGGCGCGGTCAAGTTCCACGATCTCAACGTACGTGCCGTCAAGGGTCGAGCCGGTGATCTTCAGTCCGGCGCCACACAGCAAAGCCTCGTATTCGCGATTGAATTCGTAGCGGTGGCGATGTCGCTCCGAGATGTCGAGTGTGCCGTAAGCTTCCGCGGCGTGCGAGCCGGGAGTGAGTTTGCAATCCCACGCGCCCAAGCGCATGGTGCCGCCTAGTTCATCGATTCCGCGCAGTTCGCGCAGCTTATAGATGATGCGATGCGCGGTGGCTTGGTCGAACTCGCTCGAGTCGGCCTCAGCCAGCTTGCAAACGTCGCGCGCGTATTCGATGCACGCCGTCTGCATACCCAGGCAGATGCCGAAGTAGGGAATCTTCTGCTCGCGCGCGTAGCGGATGGCGTTCAACATGCCGGCGATGCCGCGCTTGCCGAATCCACCGGGGACGAGGATGCCGTCAAAACCTTCGAGTTGCGACTCGAAGCCTTCAGCCTCGAGGCCCTCGGCTTCTACCCAAACCAGATTCAATTTCAGGTTGTGCGCCAGCGAGGCATGGACCAACGCCTCTTTGAGCGACTTGTACGAATCCTCGTACTCCACATATTTGCCCACGATGGCGATCTCGACTGTGTCTTTGGGGTTGTAGACGCGGTGGACAAGTTCTTGCCATGCGGTCAAGTCGCGGTCGGGGGCATCGAGACGAAGGTATTTCAACGCAAGCGTATCTACTTCCTCTTGCGCGAATACCAGCGGAACTTCGTAAATGCTGGCTACATCTTTGGCCGTAATCACGGCCGGTTCCTCCACGTTGCAGAAGAGCGCAATCTTTTGCTTCATGTCTTTTGAGAGGAAGCGGTCTGTGCGGCAGAGGAGAATGTCAGGCTGAATACCGATGCTCAGCAGCTCTTTCACGCTGTGTTGCGTGGGCTTGGTCTTGAGTTCGCCGGCGGCGCCTATCCATGGGACCAGCGTCACATGTACGAAGACGGTATTGTCTCGGCCAAGCTCTTGACGCATCTGGCGGATGGCTTCAAGAAAGGGAAGCGATTCAATGTCACCAACCGTGCCGCCAATCTCTACCAGCGCTACGTCAACATCCTGCGCGATCTTGCGCATGGCAGCCTTGATCTCATTCGTCACATGCGGGATGACTTGAACGGTCTTCCCGAGATAATCTCCGCGGCGTTCTTTGGTAATGATCTGCTCGTAGATGCGACCGGTGGTCCAGTTGTTATCGCGGCTGAGCTTGGCGTGTGTGAAGCGCTCATAGTGGCCGAGATCGAGATCGGTCTCCGCTCCGTCGTCAGTGACGAAGACCTCGCCGTGCTGAAACGGAGACATCGTGCCCGGATCGACGTTCAGGTACGGGTCGAACTTCATCAAGTTCACTTTTAGGCCGCGGCTCTCGAGCAGACATCCGATGGATGCGGCTGCCAATCCCTTGCCCAATGAAGAAACAACACCGCCGGTCACGAAGATGTACTTAGCAGACATGAGTAGCTCCCGGAATCGAAGGATTGTCAGCTGAAATGAAGGTTCGGCCGTGGGGACGGCGGGTCAGGCTTTTGAATTGTGAGGAATGGTTGTGCGAGGAAACCGAGTAGGGGTGCACAATCAATTATGGCAGAATTGAGACGGGCGCGAAAGAGCGTAATCGATGTGTAAATCTCAGCCAGATTTTGCATCTAACCTAGTGCATACCCAGAGTTGCTGAACGTTCAACCTTGTTCGGAATGAAGACCCTTAACCAGATCGTCCTATTAGCGGCAGCGGCAGTGTCGCTGTGCATATTCGGCGCGGCGCAGTCCCAAGGTAAGCGCCTCATCCTGAAAGATGGCAGCTTCCAGATAGCCCGCGAATGGCAGGTCAGCGGAGACCGCGTCCGCTTCTTCAGCAATGAGCGCTATGACTGGGAAGAGATTCCCACCTCGCTAGTCGATTGGCCGGCCACCGACAAATATGAAAAAGAACGTGAGGCCGGCAAGCTGGAAGCTCAGAAGCAAGCTTCAGCACAAGATGAAGCCGACCGCGCCGAAGAAGAAGCAGCTTCACCCAGTGTCGCGCCCGGACTTCGCTTGCCGGACCAGGGCGGTATCTTCCTCTACGAAGAATATGCTGGTAAGCCGCAGTTAGATGAGCTCGTGCAGAACGGCACCGACATCAACAAGCACATGGGCAAAAATATCCTACGCTCGGTGATCAATCCATTGCCCACAGGCCCGCGACAGACGGTTGAACTCAAAGGTTCACGCGCGCGTGTGCAGTCGCATACAGGCACTCCGGCCATCTACGTAGACATCAATTTCGATTCCGACAGTGACTCTGACGCCACCAGCGCACGCTCGGATGACGACGACAAGAATGCTGTGCCGGTGAATGATCGCTTCAAGATCGTTCGCGTGCAACAAAAAGGCGACGTGCGCGTAGTCAGCAATCTCAAGATAGCGCTCACGGGGCGCATGAAGGAACAGCGCGACGTAATGGATACAACCTCGACCGCAATCTCAAAAGATTGGCTGAAGATAGTGCCCGCACAGCCGCTGGAGCCGGGCGAGTATGCGCTGATCGAAATGCTGAACGCCAAGCAAATGAATCTTTATGTCTGGGATTTCGGCGTAGACCCGAATGCACCCGCGAACCCAACCGCGTGGAAGCCCGCGCCAATAAAGCCGCTGCCCACGGGAACAGAAGACAGCCCGATACTGCATCCGCCGCCGAAGAAGAAATAATTTTTAAGATTTGAGAGAAACGGTTAGCGCATCATGCCTTGCTGGGCGATGGCGATGTTGTCACGGCTGTTGTTCTTCACCATGTACATCATCTCATCTGCCTGGCGGATGATCTCGTGTGCGCTCTTGGCATCTTCAGGATAAGTGGCCAATCCCATGCTGGCCTTGATGGTCAGTGACACATTGCCTTCCATCTCGAACGGCATGCTGCGGATGGTCTCACGCAGCCTGCGCGCAACAACTAATCCTTGTTCTTTGCTGGTCTGCGGCAGCACCACGACGAACTCGTCTCCACCGTAGCGGAAGGCGAAATCGATCAAGCGCAGACAGGCCTTCACGCGGTATCCGATCTCGCTCAGCAGGCGGCTGCCGATCAAGTGTCCGTGCACATCATTCACCTGCTTGAAGTGGTCAAGGTCAATGAACACCACGCTGAATTCGTAGCCGAACCGTTGCGAACGATAGACCTCAGACTCCAGCGTCTTATAAAGATGACGCGCGTTGTAGAGACCGGTGCAATCGTCAGTAATGGTGAGCTCTTGAATCTTCTCGACAGCGTGCGCGTTGTCGATCGCGATGGCAGCGTAGTCGCACAGCGAGTGCAGGAAAAACATCTCGCTCTCGCCAAAATTCTCGATAGGACAATTAATAAGCTGGATAACGGCCAGCACTTTGTGTTTTGACTTCAGCGGCACGCTGATCATGGAGCGCGTCTGCCACTTGGTCATCTCATCAATGCGTTTGGCAAACCGCGGATCGGTGTAAACGTCCGGCACGATGAGCGATTCGCCGTGCTTGGCCACCCATCCGGCGATACCTTCGCCCACTTTCAACCGCAATGTCTTTAAGGTGTCCGCTGCGGGACCCACTGCGATGGCGAAGTAAAGCTCTTCCTTCTGCTCGTCCACAAGAAGAAGCGACCACGTATCCGGCTTGAAGAATTTGGCGATGTTGTCCATCACCGTCTGCAAGACGGCGTCGAGGTCGAGGGAAGAGGTAAGTGCTTTGGCCACATCATGGAAGATGCTTATCTCTTCCAGGTGTCGAATGCGGCTTGTGGGACTGAATTCAGCCATAGAAAACCGGCTCCCCGTCCATCTAGCCTCGAGGTTCGCCAACTTGAGCAGATTATATGTCTAAGTTTTTACATTCAGCAATAAGCAATTCGCTACCCTCCGCAGTTACCGAGGTGGAGGGTCTTCCGGCAAGTGTCTAGGAATGAGTTATTTAGTCGAATTACCCTCATAATTTTGTGTTTGACATGACCAAAGCACACTCCTATGATTGCGGCTATTTCCACGGGATTTCCACAAGTTACATGAGCCAAGAACCACAAAAGCCGCGCTGGCCTGAATCCGAGGTCAAGACGATTCCGAAACGCATGCCGAATGAAATGGGAAGCGGCGAAGCTGCGCGTGAAAGCGAAGCAAAGCGTGGTTCCTTCGGCGAGCGATTGCAACGCGAGCGCGAGTTGCGCGCCATCTCGCTGGATGAGATAGCGAAGTCAACCAAGATCGGCACGCGCCTTTTGCAGGCTTTGGAAGCAGAAGAGTTCGACAAATTACCCGGTGGAATCTTCAACAAAGGATTTGTTCGTGCTTACGCGAAATATCTCGGACTAGACGAAGAGCAAGCAGTTACCGACTTCATGGCGGCAGAGAGCGAGAAAGAGCGCGAACGCCGTTCACCCATTGCTTCAGAAGAGAACCGCAACGCTAGCAACCCGAAGTTGTTCGCCATACAAGGCGGTTCGCGTCCAGACAATGTTTACAACATGCGCGCTAGCGCGGAGGTAGTCGAGCAAGATCCGCCGCAAGGCAACGGATTCTTAATGGCCGCAGTGATCCTGGTTTTCGTTATGGGCATCGGAGGATTCGGGTGGAAGTATTACAACGCCCACTCTGACGCGA
>JAICLA010000036.1 GCA_025927695.1 Terriglobales bacterium
AAAGTGAAGACGCTGACGAACGACCTTCGCGGCCCAGACGTAGTGATTGAAGCTGTCGGTCGCCCCCAAGGCTGGGCCTGGGCAGTGGACATGGTGCGCAAAGGCGGTACGGTCAACTTCTTCGGCGGATGCGCCACTGGCACAAAAGTCGAACTCGACACCAACCTGCTGCACTACTCTGAGATCACGCTCAAGGCTACCTTCCATCACACTCCGGAGACGGTGCGCAAGGCGTTCCGTTTGATCACGGAAAAGAAGATCAAGTCCGCAGATTACATCACCGGTGAAGAGCCTCTCAGCCGCTTGCAGCACGTGCTGCGCAGCATGCTCAACCGTAGCGGCGACATCAAGACTGCGATCATCCCGGGGCACTAGTGTCCCGCGCTCCCCTCGGATCTATTACGCCATCCTTCATCGTTTCTGACGTTGACCGCACCATTACGTTCTACCGTGACAGACTGGGCTTCGAAGTCCGCTTCCGTGAGAAAGACGCGCCTTGGTTCGCCGTCATAGGCCGCGAAGGTGCACAGATATTCATCAAATCCGAAGGCGGAATCGCACCGATGCCCAACCACACGCGGCACCCCCATCTGCGCTTGGACGGGTTTGTATATGTTGCTGATCCCGCGACTCTGTCTCAGGAATTCGCTGAAAAAGGTGTCATCTTCAGCACGCCACTCAACATGGACACGTCTGATGGGTTGACTGGTTTCGAACTCGCTGATCCGGATGGTTACATCCTCTTCTTCGGGTGCCCCAAGTCGGAGGTGAAACCTTCAACTTAACCTCTGTGTCTCCGTTCTGTGTTGGGTTTCCGCCATCCATAACCTGTAAAATGTAAGTAAGCACCCATGTCTTCTGCCACCACCATAGACGCCGGATGGTCCAAGCTCCCGCCCGAGTACCGCATTCCGGAGACCGCGCCGTCACTGGCTGAGGCCTATGCTTACTGCGAGCGCCTGGCACGTTCGCACTATGAGAATTTTTCGGTGGCCACGTTCTTCTTGCCTAAGCGCCTCGAACAGCATTTCTTCAACGTTTACGCTTATTGCCGCATCTCCGACGATCTTGGCGACGAGGTGGGAAATGTGGAACAATCGCTTGCTCTGCTCGACGCATGGGAGAGCGAACTAGATGCCTGCTACTGCGGCACACCGCGTCACCCAGTTTTCGTAGCTCTTGCCGGCACAGTGAAGCAATTCAATATTCCCAAGCAGGAGTTCGCTGATCTACTAACTGCGTTTCGTCGCGATCAGACCGTCACGCGCTTCCCAACATTTGCGGACATTCTCGACTACTGCAAATACTCGGCAAACCCGGTCGGCCATCTCGTGCTCTACCTCGGCGGGTACTCTGACGACGAGCGCCAAAAACTTTCCGATTACACCTGCACCGCGCTTCAGCTAGCAAACTTCTGGCAGGACGTTTCTGTTGATTGGACTAAGGGACGAATCTACATCCCGCTCGAAGACATGCAGCGCTTCGGTGTGAACGAAGATGACATCGGCAGCCGCCGCGCCACACCACAGTTCATCGAGCTGATGAAGTTTGAAGTTGCTCGCGCCCGCGAATGGTTTGACAACGGTCTGCCACTGGTAAAAAAGATCTCGCCCGATCTCGCGCTCGACATCGAGCTTTTCTCCCGCGGCGGGCAAGAGATCCTCAACGCCATTGAGAAACAGGGCTATGACGTTCTGAAGTCGCGTCCGGCCATTTCAAAGCCAAAGAAGTTATGGCTGGTCGTTCTTGCCGCGCTCAGGAAGGTTGCTGCCTAATGCCGGCCCCTGGTACATCAGGGCAAGTCGCTACTATCGCTCCGAACGAGCGCCAGCTCTCCATGGCTTATGGCGTTTGTCGTGGCATCGCGCGCTCGCAGGCAAAGAATTTCTATTACGCCTTCCTCGCGCTGCCGAAGGAAAAACGCAATGCACTCTGCGCCATTTACGCGTTCATGCGTCACGCGGACGACATCTCGGACGATCCCGGCATGAGCTTGCAACAGCGTCAGCAGATGTTGCGTGACTGGGCAGAGTCGCTGCGCCGCGCCTCTTCCGGGCGCCCAAGTGATGATCCGGTGATCATGGCAACCGCGGATACGCAGTCACGATTCAAGATTCCGCTTGAGCTCTTCGATCAGCTGGTGTCGGGCACAGCCATGGACCTGCAATTCTCCGCATATTTACAAGAACACGCTGCGCCCGCGGTTGCTCCCATTGTGCCGTATCAAACATTTGACGAACTCTATCGTTATTGCTATCACGTGGCGTCGGTGGTGGGTTTGGTGTGCATTCGTGTCTTTGGATACAAAGATCCGCAAGCCGAGCATCTGGCGGAGCAGACTGGCGTCGCTTTCCAACTCACCAATATCATTCGAGACGTAAAAGAAGATGCGCTTATGGGCCGCATCTACGTTCCGCAAGAAGATTTGGTGCACTTCCAGCTTGAGCCGGAAGAATTGTCCGCAGCAAAGCTGCAAAACGGATTTTCGCCCGCTAACTTCAAGCCGTTGCTCGAGTTCGAAGCCGGACGCGCGCGCGAGCTTTATGCCGCCGCAGACAAACTTATCCCGCTCATCGATGACGACTCGCGCCCCGCGCTCTGGGCTTTGGTTGAGATCTATCGACGTCTGCTCGATAAGATCGCCGCACGCGGGTTCAATGTCTTTGACGAAAAAGTCCGCCTCACCACATTTGAAAAACTCAGCGTGCTATCTCAAGGGCTGCTGAAGGTGCTCTTCTAGCCCATGGTGACCAGCTAAATCATGACAGTAACTCTTAAGAGGGCAGTCCTCATCGCGTTCGTAACGGGCACTCTTGTCCCTTTTCTGATGGAGGCCACTTGGAATCGCCTAGACGCAATGGGTATACACCCGGGTATTTGGTGGAGTAATGCTGCGATCTGTGCTTGGCCTACGGGCATTGTGTTGATGGAAACCTCTCCTAATTGGCAAGGTTATGTAGCCTTTGCGATATCTGTAATTATCAACGGAATGCTTTATGGCGTGATTGTTCTGTTCATCGGATATCTCATAAGCACTTTTAGGCCCGGCAAGGATCAAACCCAGGGCTGGTGGCCGAGTTGAGCACGCGTAAATCTTCAGTGACAATCATCGGCGCCGGCCTCGCCGGCCTCTCCGCAGGCTGCGCCCTTGCGGACGCCGGTTATAAAGTCACGCTGCTTGAACGGCGTCCGTATGTAGGTGGCCGCGCTTCGTCCTACCAGCATCCCGGCACCAATGAAATCGTGGACAACTGCCAGCATGTGCTGCTCGGCTGCTGCACCAATCTTCTCGACCTATATGACCGCTTTGGCGCGCGCGAGAAGATCAACTGGTACGACCGTCTCACCTTCATTGAGCCCGGTGGACGCCAGTCTGTCATCCATCCATCCCCGTTTTTCCCCGCGCCGTTTCACGCCGCGCCATCATTCTTGGCCGCAAAGTCGCTGTCATTCGCAGACAAACAAGTCATCGCCAGCGTTATGCTCAAGCTGATGCGCGGACTCCCGCCCGATACCAGCGAGGACTTCCTCTCCTGGCTAAAACGCCACGGACAGACTGAGCGCGCCATCGAACGTTTCTGGAAAGTAGTGTTGGTAAGCGCGCTGAATGAAGACTTAGATCGCACCAGCGTCCACTACGCCGCACAAGTCTTCCGCGAATCGTTCCTGAAGTCCGCTGCAGCAGGAAAAATGGGCGTACCCACGGTCCCACTCACCGAACTCTATTCCGCCGGCGTGGATTACATCACAGCCCGTGGCGGCCAAGTACACCTGCGCTGCTCCGCAGACTCCATTGATCCGCAGCTCAACAGCGTCACCATCAAAGCCGGCGACCGGACCTTCACCAGCGACTACGCCATTCTCGCCGCGCCGTACAACGTTCTTGGCAAACTCTTGCCTGACACGTCCGAAGCCGCACCGCTCCGCGCGGATCTAGCAAAGTTCGAAAGCTCGCCTATCACCGGCATCCATCTCTGGTTCGACCGCGAGATCACAGACCTCCCGCACGCAGTCCTGCTAGACCGCACCATCCAATGGATGTTCCAAAAATCCAAGCTGCAGAACCGCCACCAGAACGGCGCGCAGGGAAGCGGCGCAGAAGATTCCAACGCACGCAGCAGCTACATTGAACTCGTAGTCAGCTCCAGCAAATCCATCGTCGAGTCCAGCAAGCAGGAAATCATTGATCTCGCACTAAAAGAATTGGCAGAGTTCTTTCCCGCAGTCTGCGAAGCCAAGCTGCTAAAGTCCGCGGTCATCAAAGAGGTGTTCGCCACCTACTCCGCGCTGCCCCTTTCCGACGCCTACCGTCCGCCCGCGCAAACCGCCTGGCCGCGCATCTTCTTAGCGGGAGATTGGACACGCACCGGATGGCCCGCCACCATGGAAGGCGCCGTCCGCAGCGGTTACATAGCGGCCGAAGCGCTCACGGCCGCAGATAATAACCGCGAATACTTCCTCCAGCCCGACCTGCCCGCCGAAGGGCTGATGTCGATCTACAACAAATAAGACTTAGCGCTCTTCGCGGTGAAAATGCTATTTGGTCAATAAAAACACGCCCACGCAAACCAACCCGGCCGCCGCCCACCGGCGGGCGTCCACGCGCTCGCGCAAATAAAACTTAGCCGCCAGCGTATTCAAAATGAAACTGAAGCTCGACGACGCTGGTACCACAAAACTGAGGTCGGCGCGGTTCAGCGCGATCAATAGCGTGAAGAATGACCCTGCCATCGACGATATCGCCAGCCAAAACCACCCTGATCCCAACACCCGCGATGCCGCGCCCACCATCCCATGCTCGCGACGCACCACGCCCAAGTCGCCGATCAATGTCATTGCCTTGCTCATCAATACGTCGCCAATCGACGACAACACGATGAACACGACCAAGATCGGCCAGATAGATAGGGGGATATTTCTCACGGATGCATATCCGGTATCGGCGCATGCCGTTTGTCGGGAGTGTGTGAAGGCCCACGTGTTACGAATCCTACGCCTGCAGTGATCAATACGATGCCTGCCCAACGTGACATCGATATCTGTTCACGCAACACGATTCGCGACAACACAGCGGTTAGAACATAGCCAAAAGAAGTTGCAGGCATGATAAATGTCAGGTCGGCCCATGAGAGGGAAGCGATATAACACGAGAAAAAACAGATCAGCGTGAGCACACCGAGAATGATCCACGGATCACTCAGCACACCAAAAATCGCCAGCGGGTGGTCCATGCCGATATGTGGCTGCCGGTTCATGCCCAGCTTGAGAAAAAAATCTCCAAACGTGGCACACACCATCAGGCACATCAGCACAAGATATTTCTTGAATGTCATCGCAAAAAGAAAAGGCGACCGAAGCCGCCTTTAGATACTAAATGAAACGTCGAAGACCACGACAGCGCCGCCGTCCGCAGGACTAGTCGTCACCCGCTGCGCCCGCTGCCGTGCGAGTCTTCTCTTTCACTGCCGCCACGTCCGCGCGCAGGCCTTTGGCTACTTTCGCGCGCTTTGATCGCAGACTCATGAACTCCTTAGCCTCGCGATAAAGCCGCTTGCGGTCATTCGAATTGCGCATGGCCTTGCTAACAATGCGCCACACCGCCTTGGGACGGAAATAATACTCCTCGTAGAAACGATGCACGGCATCCAGCGCGTAATCGCGCGGCAGGTTGGGGTACTCGATCATCGCTAACTGGTGCCCACCGTCGTCTGCCATGTTCTTCTCATGCAGGATGAACCCATTCTGCTTCGCGTAATCGTAAAGTTCGGTTCCCGGGTACGCATGCGCAAGCGACACCTGGATCGTCTCGCAATCGAGGTCTTTGGCGAACTGAATCGTGCGCTCGATGCTCTCCTTCGTCTCGCCCGGCAAGCCGAGAATGAAATCTCCGTGGATGATCAGGCCGAGTTTATGCGCATCGCGCGCGAAGTCGCGCGCGCGTTCCACGGTGGCGCCCTTCTTAATGTTCTTCAAGATTTGCGGATCGCCACTCTCGAAGCCTACGATCATCAGCCGGCATCCCGCTTCTTTCATGGCCTTCAGAGTTTCGTAGTCGGTTGTGACACGTGAAGTGCAACTCCATGTGATGCCCAAGGGCTTCAGCTTCTCGCACAATTCGATCGTGCGTGCCTTCTGAATATTGAAAGTGTCATCGTCAAAGAAGAACTCTTTGACTTCAGGCCACATCTCTTTAGCGCGCTTCATCTCCGCCGCAACTCTATCGGTAGAACGTTTGCGCCATGCATGCCCGCTCAAAGTTTGTGGCCACAAGCAGAAGGTGCAAAGCGCCGGGCATCCGCGCGTCGTGTACAACGCCACATACGGATGCAAAAGGAACGGCACGTTATATTTCGTTACATCCAAGTCGCGCTTGTAGACCGTCGTCACATCCGGTAGCGCATCGAGGTCCTGGACCTGCGGGCGGTCCGGCGTGTGGATGATCTTGCCATCTGGGCCGCGATAAGAAATCCCAAGAATCTCCTCATACGGCTTCCCATTGGCAAACTCTACGGTTGCGTAGTCATACTCGCGACGCACCGTGAAATCAATGACAGGACACTCACTCAGTGCGCGCTCCGGATGGATCGTCACAGGAGGCCCCACAAAGCAGATCTTCAGCTTAGGATTCGCCTCTTTCATCATCACGGCCAGCTTCTTGTCCACCTCGAAGCCGACGGTGCTGGTGGCCAGCACCAGGAACTCATAGTCCTTGCCAATCTCCACCGTCTCTTCCACGGAGACGTGGTGCGGCGGCGCGTCCAAAAGGCGCGAATCTTCCAGCATGCCGGCCGGATAAGCCAGCCACACCGGATACCAATATGATTCGATCTCACGCGTAGCCGGCCAGCGCGAGCTTGCGCCCCCATCAAACTTGTCAAAAGAGGGCGGTTGCAGGAAAAGTGTCTTTAGAGGCATTCGCATGATTTTAACAGAGGGGCTCGGCATTCCCGAGAGGGAAAAGGCCCTACGGATCGGTAATTGCCATAATTGGTGATCGCCAAAATTGACCAGCGGAGGCGAAGCAGAATCGTACCTCGGCGCTTGCCGGCATTCTATTTCCCGCTCGTGGCCCAGCTCTCAATATCACCGGTCTGCATCAGCAACTGCATCAACGCCTTCTCCAGATCAAAGTTCGCTTGCATGTACGCGGTGAACTTCTGCCGCTCGGCCAAATGGGCATTTTCCTGGTCGCGGACCGTCGCCTGCCCAGCATCGAGCCGCGCCTGCACGGTCGTCACGTCACTCGAAGCTAACTGATATTCCAATTGCGCTACGTCGCGTGCCGCCGCCAACTGACGCACGGACTGATGCAGCTTCATTGCTTCCGCAGTCACCTGGTTCTTGACGTCTTCAGCCTGTTTGCGCGCCTTCAACGCTTCATAGTCCGCGGCTTCAGCATGGGCTTTTTGTGAAGGACTAAAAATTGGCCAGCGCAAAACTGCTCCCACGGTCAGGTTGGAGCGTTGAAACGTTTCGCGGCGGAAGTAAACGTCGTAATTGTTGTAATGCGCGAGCGCGGCATATTGCAACGCATAGTCCATTTGCGGCCACATCGACCGATGCTCACCCTTTGCTTGGGCTTCTTTGGCCAAAGCTTGCTCGTTCGCCACTTGGATATCAGGACTCGCCTTAAGCGCGGCTGGCAAAAATTCCCGCGCATCCACGGGAACCGGTAACGCAGGGATGGAATCAGACACGGTCTCGATCTGCGCTGCAGGCAATCCCGTCAATTGCGACAGTTTCGCGCGCAAGAGGTCCATCTGCCCGCCAGACTCCTCCATGCTCAGACGAACACGTGCCAGTGACAGCTTCGCCTTGGTCAACTCGACGGGAGAATCCACTCCCGCCTGTGTCCGTTGCTGCGCTACGGTCTGCACACGGCTTGCCGCCTGCTGTTGCTGCCGCAGGCTATTCATTGATGATTCCAGACTATCGAGCTCTGAATAGGTCAGCGCTGTATCGAAGATCACTTGTTGCCTGCGCTCGTCCGCCAGCTTGGTCATGGCGGCCAACTCGTGGCGGCCTGCCTTGATGAACTGGTTCTGTCCCAGATTGATCACATAGGCAGAAGAGGTCACGTTCAAAAGCGACGGTGCAAGATTTTCCAGGCTTAGGGGAAAGCCGTTTGAGTATCCCAGGCCGGAGCCGACAACGAACTGGGGAAGGAACATATATTTCTGTTGCAGTAGATTGCGTTGGGCGATCTGCTGGTCCGCCTGCGCGATGCTCAAACCGGTGCTGTGGCTCAAGGCCAAGGCTACCGCCTGTTTTAGCGTGACCTGCTCGCGCACCACCGGCGGCGCGTTAGGCTTCTCATCGGTTACCGTCGTCACGGCGTCAGTGCGCAGAGCCAGCGGCCCATTCGATTGGCACACAGCTGCCGTTGAAAGCGCAACACCCAACGCTAAGAACGCGCTTGTGTTAAGGATGTAAGTAGTGATTCTCATGCAGAACCCAGCCTTATCTGTTGATTGCCTAAGACTCGATTCTACCTTCACGATCCGCAATTACCGCAAAAAAGGCCACACCGGTCCTCACAACCGAATGTTCAGAAGCGGAACAGATAGCTCAATTTCACGAAAACCTGCCGTCCATCATTGATGAACTGCGTGGGCCGCTGCACCAATCCATTCGGTCCATTGACCAAAGCGGGGTCCAGCGTTGAAAGGTCTGTGTTGTATCCAACATAGAGCGCAGTGCCAGGATGGATCAGGTATGTGAAGAGGAAGTCATAATTGAAATTCTTCGATGGATCCAGCGCCACCAATTCCGGATGCGACTGAGTGGTGTTGTACTGTCCAATGAAGCGCACGCTCATCTCTTTGCTGAGCTGGTAATTCCACTTCGTGCGCACCACGTGTAGGTTGTATAGGGTGTGGTTACGCAAAACGGCATCTTCCCACCAATCCGCGAGATAAGTCGTGGTGATCTGCAACTGTGTGAGCGGCTTCACGGTGAGGTTTGCGTTGTAGAGCCGTTCGAAACCCTGCGTAGGAGGTCCTGACGCTGGAATAACGTTTGGTGTATCGCCCCAAACGCCCTGCACCCAGAAGTTCAACTTCTTGAAATAGTTCGTCTCAAAATAAATAGAACGGCCGCCATTGGCATAGTCCTGTACGTCACTCAGTGTGCTGTAGTCCTTGGGCCGCAGCGCGGACCGCGCCGCGTTGTAAGAAAAATTCAGGAACGTGCTGTGCTTGAATTCAAAGTGCCATCCGGGATTGATCTGATAGTCCAGTCGCACGCCTTCGTGGTCCCAATTCGTTCCCTCAAAGAAATTTGGTCCAAATGCCACGATCAAGGAATTCTTCGGGCGCCAGTAATAATCAATGAAATTGCTGAAGCGCCGGTAATCAGGACGCGAAAAGAATCCTACCTGCGTCGTATCCAAGCCGTTGCTGTTGTCCTGATAAAGTGAATTGGCTTGAAACTTCTGGCTGCTGTATCCCGCATACAACTGCATTGCCGGGCCGGCAAAATAATTTCCCTGCAGGTCTCGCGTTGAAGATTCCAGCACTTGAAAACTGGCGAAATAATTCTTCCTCCATTTAAAGCTGCCATCCACGCCGCCCACTCGGTTCCAGCTGCCATCAAACTCGCGGTCTGTGTACATCACGCCGATCGTGGACTGATTGAAAACGTCATAAGCAACACGCGCCACGTAGAACTGCGCCTTCTTGCCGAATTCGGGGTCCGTGGTCGCTACTACCTCGCCCGGTGACTTGTCATTGGCGAACAGGAATCCCATTGACCACTTGCCTAGTTTGCCGGTGAGACGCGCGCCATACTCCGGATCGACGATATTGCGCGTGTACAACAATGTGTATCCCGGCGTGTTGAAGTAGTTGCTGTTCTCCAAAAAGAAGGGGCGCTTCTCCGGAAAAAAAACAGGGAAGCGTTGATTCACCGTAATCTGCGGTTCGTCGCTTTCCACCTGGCTGAAATCCGGCTTTACCGTTAAATCAAGTACAAGCGAATCTTTGATGACGAACTTCGCGTCCGCGCCCACGCGCCCTCCAAGCTGTTCGCCCTCAAAGTGGGCAGGTGTGTCGATGTTGTTCAGCGAGCGGTCTGCCCGCCAGATGCCATACGGATTCAACTCGATGTTCCGGCCCGGCGAGATGTGGTCAAGGCCATTCATCCACGCTTCTTGATTCAGGCGACCATTGATCTTGGCGGCGATATAGGGCCAGTAGTCGTCTTCGTTATTTCGCGGAATGTTGCGGTGTAGCACGATGCCCCACTTTTGCAAATCATCATGCGAAAACCGCAGGCTGCGGAATGGGATGCTCATGATCACCATGTATCCGTTGTCCGTGCGCTTACCGCTCGTGTTCCACACCGTGTCCCAGGAGAAATCAGTGCCGTTATCTTCTGACCACAATCCTTCTTCCTGTATCCCGATAGGGTTGGAGCCGAACAGATATCCGCGACGTTGGTCCTGGTAGGTATCAAACAAGACCTCGACTGTATCGTCCGTGGTCGCGTTCTCGCGCTTAGTCAGTTGTGTACGGATCAGGTTTGGATGATCGTCGTGGCACAAGAACACGACATAGACATTGCTGTTGTCATACCCAACATAGCCGTCGGTACGTTGGCTTGCGGCTGCTCCGTCGGTCGGAGTCCGCTGGCGGAAACCATCCACATGGCCCATGCTTAGTGCAAACGCATTTGCCGGTTCAAGGTTGGTGAAGTCCTCAAGCACGGGCGCGCGCTCGAGTTTCGGAATATGAATGAGCTGTCGCACGCCGGTAGATGTCGTCGCGGCGGCCATCTTGTTTGGCGCGGGATCTTGCGGATTATTCACGGGCGGCAACTGCGCTACAAGCGAACAGCCGGGCACAGCCAGGAGCAGAGCTTTGCCCAAGTACACGCAGATTGTCTTCGCTAGGCGCATTCGAACGGGTATTAGGGGTGCCACTTCCAATGCTACCCGTTTAGACGAGTGTCATTGGAAACGGTTATGAAGACAATACTGAATATTCGCGGACGGGTTACCGCCTGAAGTGGAGTAAAGGTCAATTCCTGCCTTTACGGCTATTTCCAGTTGTAGTCGTGCGCCATCTGTTTGGCGGCCGCGAATTCTTTCTCTGAACCCGCTTTGTCGCCTCGCTTTTCTAAAATCTTTCCCAGCAAAACATGCGTCTTGAACGCCGGAACCTCTTCGCTCTTATCCGGCGCGACCAGATACTTCCTCGCGAGGTCAGCAGCCAGCCCCAGGTCTTGCCCCGTCTCGTAAAGCATGTGCGCAGCGTCATGTAACACCGCCCCTGATTTGCGCGGGGACGAGATTGCCTTCTTCAGCGCTTCCATCATCTCGGCAGTATTCTTGTGGTCTCTGTAGTAAGCCGCAAGGTTCAGCCAATGGTCTGCCGGTGTTTTGCTGGCAGCGATCGCCGCTTTGAATTCCTTCACCGCTTCGGTATCGTCTTTTTTCTTCTCGGCGATCTTTGCACGGATAAACGCTGCAGCGGCCGGATCTCTTTGCGCGACCGCATCCGCCTGCGCTTTCGCTTTGTCCACGCCACCGCCCATCATGCCTGGCGCCTCGGTGTAGTACTCAGCTAGATCGGAGCGCGCATCAACGTTGTTCGGGTCGAGCTGAACGGCCTTCTCGAATTCGCCGCGTACTTTCCCCGCCAGTCCTGCCTGCTTAAATACATTGGACTTTTCGGCCTTTTGTCCGTACGCACGCCCGAGCCAAAGGTGGAACTCGGCGTTGTTCGGAGCCATCTCTACCGACTTCTCGGCCTCGTGGATGGCCTCATCAGTCTTGTCTTCAGCGTAATAAGCCCGCGCCAGCAGATTGTGCGACGCGGCATCGTCTTTGCCCTTGAGCGCAGCGATGACTTCATCGACTCGCCCGGCATTCAACAGGGAAGTAACAGAATTTGAAGCTTGCGGAGGCGCCGCTGCAAAGAGAGCAGTAGCGACTAGTAAGGGAAGAAAAATGGCGATTTGCGGTGCAAAGGGGAAAGAGTCTCTCTTTGCCTTCAAGTCGTGTTGGACGGTTTTGCTTTTCAAATTACAAATTACAAATTGAGGTGATTTTGGCAATTTTCTATTGTTGCTCGACTTTCACCGCCGCTCCGTCTGCCAATGGTTGTGAACTTAGCGAACCCAAAGCAACGACTTGATTCTCTTGCAGTCCTTTACTTATTTCGATGCGTGTGGGACTCGAAAGAGAGGTGTCAACTTCCGTCTTCTTCAGGTGACCGTTCTCGACCACATAAACGTAGTGCCTATTGCCGTCCTGTACCACCGCCTCGCGTGACACCGTCAGCGCATTCTTCTGTTCCGCGATGATAACGTTCACGTTCACATTCGTGTTGGGCAGTAATTTCAGGTCGCCGTTGTTCACATCACACACCACTTCACCCACGCTACGCGTTCCGCGCGGGACAACGGTAGTTGGAACATGCGAGACTTCACCGGTCCACGTTCGTCCGGGGATCGCGTCCCAGGTCAGCGTGATCTTTTGTCCGACGCTCAACTTGCCGATCTCTGGCTCATCTACGAAAGCATGTACCTGCATCTTTTCGAGGTCTGCCACTTGCACTAATAGGTCGCCAGAGTTCACGAAGGCTCCCTTTTTCACCGGTACGGAATAGACAATGCCCGCGTTTGGAGACACCACGTTCGCGTGCCGCACAATATCGTCTGCCGCAGCCACAGCCGCTTTTGCATCCGCCACCGCTGCTTGTGCGCGCGCAACCTCGGGCCCCGAATAGCGTCCGGTAGTCTTGTCTTGCAACAGCTTTAAATCCGCCTGCGCGCGAGTCAGGCGGTTCTGAGCTTCTTCCACTTCGCCCGCTGATGCCGCCTGCGTTGTTTGCAGCTTTTTCAGCGCGTCATAATTTCGCTGCGCGGCATCCAGCTCCGTTTTTGCTTTGGCGATGGCCGACTGGTTAGTCAGTATCTCTTCCTGTGAACCGCCCCTGCGGACCGCGGCCATATCGGCTTCAGCCGCGCGCTCTTGGGCCCGAGCGTGTGCCAGTTGCGATTGCGCCTCAGCCTCATCCAGCCGGATAAGCAATTGCCCGGCCTTGACATGGTCCCCCTCTTTCACCAGAACCTCACTCACCAGCGCGGGGCCAACGGTTCGCGACTGAAAGTTATTGGTGGGCTCCATCTTGCCGTTCGTAGAGATGCTGCTCATGATGGTCGCGCGTTCGACCTTCTCAGCGCGCACCGGGATCTCTGACTTCACTGAGTACGAAGCCGCCAGCGCGATAACTGCCGCCACCACGACTCCCACAATCAATGTCTTATTCCTTGTCATTCAGCTCCAGCTCACTTGGGCAAGGGTCTAGGGCTAAGCGAACTGCCCTAGGGGGATTCTTTAGAATATACGTTTTCAGACTGTTACTAGTCATTTTTCAGCTACTCACGTTTCTTATTCCGATACTGCCATCCCACTGCCCCGACCCTCCCATCTAATCTCCCCAAGCACGCACCTAAGTCGCCATGGGCCTCAGAGATATCAAGAACGCCACCGTTCAAGCTGTCCGCGATTTGCTTTGCAACCGCGTACTCGCGGTTTCCGCTGGCTTGGCTTATTTCTTCTTTCTCTCTCTGTTCCCGCTGATGATTTTCTTGGCCGCGGTCTTAAGCCATATCCCGATACCTAACCTCTTCAACCAGATCGTTGACCTCATGGCGCGGTTTGTTCCCGCTCAGGCCATGCAGGCCATCAAACCCGTGATTGCCAGCGTCTTGCAACCACCGGGTACAGGACTGCTGTCCTTTGGGATCATCGGCGCTCTTTGGGTCGCATCCAGCGGATTTGCATCCCTTATTGATGCTCTAAACATTGCATACGACGTTCCCGAAACGCGGCCTTACTGGAAGACGCGTTCACTTGCGGTTCTGCTGACGTTCGTCGTCGGCGGCCTGGTTGTGATTGGAATGGGAGTAACACTGCTGGGGCCGAACTTTGCTCTGCACCTCTCGCGCCACATTCATCTCAGCGCTATCTTTGTGAAGACTTGGCCGGCACTGCGGTGGGTGGTTATTTTCGCTTCCATCGTGCTCGCAGTTGAACTGCTCTATTACCTGGCGCCGAACGTGAAACAACGCTTTAAGTACACGTTGCCAGGCTCGATCATCGGTGTGGTCGCGTGGATCGTCATCTCGCTCGGCTTCGGGATCTACGTTCGGGAATTTGCCAACTACAACAAGACCTACGGTGCCCTGGGCGGAATCATCGCGCTGATGTTCTGGTTCTATCTCTCCTCTATCGCCATTTTGGTTGGCGGAGAGATCAATGCTGAGCTCATAAAGGCCGCTGGCAAGAAGCTCAAGATCAAATGCGCTGATCCGGTCGCCGAGGCCAAAGAGCAAGAGAAACAAAAGGCTCTTGCTGCCATCGAACACAAATACGACGGCAAGGATCGCCGCCGCACTTCAGCTGACATCGCAGCTGAAAAATACAAAGGCCCCGAGCGGCGCCGCCAACAACTAGCTGCAGCTTAATTTTGTTACCGCCTGCAACTGTGGCGATTAGGAATGGGCTCACGCCGCTTTCTTATCTTTTTTCGCGTTCGGATCTTCTTTGGTCTCCGGCACACTACTCGGCGGATCACTTGCTGGAAACGAATCGGCGACCGTCTTATCGATGTTTGCCTCTTCTAATTCAGCGTTGTGCCGCAGCTTCTCTTCGGCTTCCTCTTTGTGCGCCGCCTCTTCCACAACGACAACCGGCGTCCCCGGTACAGATATCTTTACTTTTTTCTTCCTTCCAAACATCGCGCACCTCTACTCTTTTAGATGTAGTGCATTACTTCGGTGCCTGCCGTGGAATTGCCGCATCCGCCGTCTCGCCTGTAAACTAAATAGTTCCAGTCCAACTCCTAAGGTCCTCTATATCAATGGCAGATTCGTATAACGGTTCAGCTGTCCCCAAAGACGGCGCCCCCATTAAGTTTGAGAACGGCAAGTTCCAGATCCCTGACAATCCCATCATCCCCTTCATCGAAGGCGACGGCACCGGACGCGACATCTGGCGCGCCAGCGCTCGCGTTCTCGACGCCGGTGTGAAGAAGGCCTTCGGGGGCAAGCGCCGCATCGTTTGGTATGAAGTGCTCGCAGGCGAAAAGTCTTTCAAGCAACTCAACACTTGGCTGCCAGACGACACCGTCTCCGCCTTCCGCGACTTCCGCGTCTCCATCAAAGGACCGCTTACCACGCCCATCGGGGGCGGCATCCGCTCACTCAACGTCACGCTGCGTCAGACACTCGATCTCTACGCTTGCCTGCGTCCTGTGCGCTATTTCGACGGCGTCCCTTCCGCAATGAAGCATCCTGAGAAACTCAACGTCGTCATCTTCCGTGAGAACACTGAAGACGTTTATGCGGGTATCGAGTGGAAGCAGGGAAGCGAAGGCGCCAAGAAGATCATCGACTTCCTTAACAACGACATGCTGAAGGGCACCAAGAAACAGGTGCGCGCCGATTCCGGCATCGGCATCAAGCCGATATCCATTTTCGGGACCAAGCGTCTAGTCCGCAAAGCCATTCAGTACGCCATCGCCAACAATCGCAAGACTGTAACCCTCGTGCACAAGGGCAACATCATGAAGTTTACTGAGGGCGCCTTCCAGGAATGGGGCTACGAACTCGCGAAGGAAGAATTCCGCGATCAGATCGTGACCGAGCGCGAGAGCTGGATCCTTGGCAACAAAGATGCCAATCCGAATCTCACCGTGGAAGACAACGCCACCATGGTCGAGCCCGGCCTCGCTATTGCGCCTGAAGATTTCAAGAAGAATCTCTACACTGAAGTCAAAGGCGTGCTGGATTCCATCGGCAAGTCTCATGGCACCGGCGCATGGAAGAAAAAGATCCTCATCAACGACCGCATCGCCGACTCCATCTTCCAGCAGCTCATCATCCGCCCTGAAGATTACGACGTACTCGCCACGCCCAACCTCAATGGTGACTACATCTCTGATGCGGCCGCCGCGCAAGTGGGCGGACTCGGTATCGCCCCTGGCGGCAACATCGGTGACGGTTACGCTGTCTTCGAAGCCACGCACGGCACGGCCCCGAAATATGCTGACAAAGATATGGTGAATCCCGGCAGCGTGATCCTCTCCGGTGTAATGCTCCTCGAGTACCTCGGATGGAACGAAGCCGCCCGCCTCATTGAGAACGCGATGGAGCAGACTATCCGACAAAAAACCGTCACATACGATTTCGAGCGCCAGATGCCCGGCGCCAAAAAATTAAAGACCAGCGAATTCGCCGACGCCATTATCAAGAACATGGACGCCGCCGCGAGCGCCGCAAAATAAAAGGAGCAACATGCGCAAGAAAGTATCTATCGTAGGTTCCGGTAACGTAGGTGCCACCGCCGCCCACTGGATCGCCAGCAAAGAACTCGCCGACGTCGTTCTCATTGACATTGTGGAAGGTGTGCCGCAAGGCAAAGGCTTAGACTTGCTCGAGGCCATGCCTATTGAGAAGCGCGATTCGCACATCCTCGGCACCAATGATTATGCCGACACCGCGAACTCTGACATCGTCGTGATCACCGCCGGCATTCCGCGAAAGCCCGGCATGTCACGTGACGATCTCTTGAACACCAACTACAAGATCATGCAGGACGTAGTGGGCAAAGTCGTGCAGCATTCGCCCAACTGCATCATCATTGTCGTGTCGAATCCTCTGGACGCGATGGCGCAAGCGGCATTCAAAGCCAGCAAATTCCCCAAGCACCGCGTGCTCGGCATGGCGGGAGTGCTTGACTCCGCCCGCTTCCGCACATTCATCGCAGAAGAACTTAAGGTGAGCGTCGAGAACGTGACCGCCTTCGTCCTCGGCGGACATGGCGACACCATGGTCCCGCTGCCGCGCTACTCCACGGTAGCCGGCATTCCAATCACTGAACTCATCGCCAAAGACAAGCTCGACGCGCTGGTCTCCCGCACTGCCAACGGCGGCGCAGAGATCGTGAAGTACTTAAAGACCGGCAGCGCCTACTACGCGCCGTCTGCCGCGACTTGCGAAATGGTGGAAGCGATCTTGAAAGACAAGAAGAAGATCATGCCTTGCGCAGCCTATCTTGATGGTGAGTACGGCATAAAAGGCTATTTCGTCGGGGTACCCTGCAAACTCGGCGCAAAAGGTTTGGAAGAGATCATTCAGATCAAATTGACGCCGGAAGAACAGACAGCCCTAAACAAATCCGCTGACTCAGTAAAAGAGCTCTGCGCTGTCATCGGCGTCTAGTTCGATCCCAAGAAAACAGGCGCGACCTAGTCGCGCCTTTTTTATTGCTCTCACCAACTACACCCGTTCGATCGTCACCGACTTCACAACCACATCCGTCTTGGGCCGGTCCTGCGCCCCCTTCGGCACGTTGCTGATCTTGTCCGCCACATCCTGTCCCTCGACCACCTCACCAAAGATGGTGTGATTGCCAGTCAGCCATGTCGTGGGAGCTACGGTGATGAAGATCTGCGAACCATTCGTGTTCGGGCCGGCATTCGCCATGGCCAACTTGCCCGCCTTGTCGAAACTATGCGGCGAGCCTTTGGTCTCGTCAGCGAACTTGTATCCCGGACCGCCCATGCCAGTACCTTGCGGATCGCCGCCCTGGATCATGAACTTGGGTATCACACGATGGAATATCGTGCCGTCATACAAACGGTCATTCGACTTCTTTCCCGTAGAAGGATGAGTCCACTCGCGCTTGCCCTCCGCGAGGTCGATGAAGTTTTTGACAGTATTCGGTGCTTCCTTCTCAAACAGCTTGCAAACGATCTTCCCTTCAGTAGTGTCAAAGACTGCGTAAGTTCCCGGTGTACGTGCCATCTATATTTGTCCTTTCGAAAAGAAACCTGACTTAGCTCTTAAGATTCGCCATTCGCTCATTCATCTCTTCCGGCGTGACGTCTTCGATATGGGTCGAGACCGTCCACTTGTGTCCGAAGGGATCGAGGAACGTGCCGCTACGGTCGCCATAAAACTGGTCGGCGAGATCGCGTTCTACTTTTGCGCCGGCGGCGACGGCATTG
>JAICLA010000220.1 GCA_025927695.1 Terriglobales bacterium
AAACGTATTCCATGCGCTCGAAAGAGCAGGCGCACGATTATCGCTATTTCCCTGAGCCAGACCTCAAGCCTCTGGTGGTGGACGCCGCATGGCAGGCCAAGATCCGCGAGACCATGCCCGAACTTCCTGAAGCATTGCGCGCGCGCTTAGTGAAGGACTACGGCATCACCGAGCAGGACGCTGTCGTGCTCAGCATGACACAGTCGCTCGCCGCGCAGTTCGAGTCCGCCGCGAAAGCATCGAAGAATCCCAAGCGCGTTGCTAATCTGGTACAGGGCGAGCTCATGGGACGCCTGAAAGCCAACGGCATTGAGATCGAGGATTCGCCCATCACCATGGCCGGCGTAGCCGCATCGGCAGATCTGGTCGAAGCCAACGTTATCTCAGGGAAGATGCTAAAAGACTTTTACGACCTCGCCTTCGCGCAGAAAAAAGATTTTCCCGTCATCTACGCCGAGGCCGGCAGTCCCAAACTCGCCACTGACACCGGGGCGCTGGAGAAGATCATCGACGAAGTCATCGCCGCCAACCCATCACAGCTCGCGCAATACAAAGGTGGCAAGAAGACAGTGTCGGCATTCTTTGTTGGCCAGGTGATGAAGGCGACGAAAGGCCAGTTCCCGCCGGGCACGGTGAATGAGCTGGTGGTGAAGAAGTTGGATGCGGCGTAAAGCGGTTCTCGGCGTTCGGTCGTCTGTTGTCGGTATCGGCTGTCAGCAATCGGCTCTCAGCCAACCGATAATCGGATGCCGGTTCTTCTTGTGATGGTCTTTACCGACAACCGATAACCGACAACCGAAAACCTAGTAGACTTACCGCACCCCATGTCCACTGGCCCGCTCGAGGTCAACCGTTCCAAAACCGGCTCAGCCTGGCGCATTGAAGCAGGCGCGCCCAGCCTTCCTGAAGTCCACCGCTCGCTCCCGATTCCCGCCGGCGCCGGGCCCTGGCGCAAACTCATCGCCTTCGCCGGCCCCGGATTCCTCGTCGCCGTCGGCTACATGGACCCCGGCAACTGGGCCACCGACCTCGCCGCCGGCGCTCGCTTCAATTACACGCTGCTGTTCGTGGTCATGCTGTCGAACCTGATGGCGATCCTGCTTCAGTCCCTAGCCATCAAGCTCGGCGTGGTGACCGGGCGCGACCTCGCACAAGCCTGTCGCGATCATTTCTCGCGGCCTGTCACGTTGCTACTCTGGATCGCCGCGGAGATCGCCATCGCCGCGTGCGATCTTGCAGAAGTCATCGGCTCCGCCATCGGATTACAACTTCTCTTTCATATTCCGTTGCTTTTGGGCGTATGCATCACCGCGCTCGACGTGCTGCTGGTTCTTTACCTGCAGAACCGCGGATTCCGCTACATCGAAGCTCTAGTCATTGCTCTGATAAGCGTGGTCGGAATTTGTTTTGGGTTGGAAGTATTTTTCTCGCGGCCGGAGTTCGCCGGCATCATGCACGGACTCTTCGTGCCCAGTACCGAGATTCTGCGCAACTCAGACATGTTGTATATCGCTATCGGCATTCTTGGCGCCACGGTGATGCCGCACAATCTTTACTTACACTCCTCCATCGTGCAGACGCGCAGCTTTGAACAGACGCCAACAGGCAAGCGCGAAGCCATCAAATTCAGCCAGATCGATTCCGCCGTCGCCCTTACTGTGGCGTTGTTCGTGAATGCCGCCATCCTCATCGTTGCCGCAGACGTCTTCTTCCGCACCGGACACAGTGAAGTCGCCGAGATCCAGGACGCATACAAACTGCTCACGCCCCTGCTCGGCTTCGGCGGCGCAAGCCTAGTCTTCGCGCTGGCACTACTCGCCTCCGGACAAAACTCCACGCTCACCGGAACGCTCGCCGGACAGATCGTGATGGAGGGCTTCCTCAACATCCGCCTCAAACCGTGGCTGCGGCGATTGATCACGCGCCTGGTCGCCATCATTCCCGCCATCATTGTCACGGCGATGATGGGCGAGCACGGCACCGCGAAACTTCTCGTTCTCAGTCAGGTTATACTCAGCATGCAGTTGAGTTTCGCCGTCTTTCCCCTGGTCATGTTCACCAGCGACCGGGCAAAGATGGGCGAATTCACCAACGCACCCTGGCTGAAGTGGCTGTCGTGGATGACCGGCGGGGTCATTGCGGCGTTGAACGTCTGGCTGCTCGTCAGGACCTTCTCAGGCTGACCATGAAACCGCTGGCTGTATTCGCGCTTCTCCTTTTACTTCCATCATTCTCGTGCGCCGAGACTTTGCATGACATCCTCTCGCGCAACGGCATCCCCGAATCCAGCTTTAGTAAAACTGAACTTGCGCAAGACGGCGCCGGGCTGGCGCAGGATTTTGCGGGGAATGTTGTTGTCGCGTTTGCTCCCCTGAATAACAACATTGAGAACGCCGTATTGCGCGTGATCCGCTTCGACCGCGCTGATAAAGACTCTTTAGTCGCGAAGCGCGACCTCACAGGCAATGACGTTTCTTCTGAATGCGTGCATTCGGTCTTTGACATCAGCCGATACGCGGACCGGCTTTTTCTGATTGCCGACATCAATCCCTCAGCCTCCTGCACCATCATGCTCAATGCCCGCGACCTCGTTCTCCAAGGAACGTTCTTCGGATGGCCGGACGCGCATGTCGGCGAGAGCGGCATGGTGTTTGAAGAAGATCAACTCCACTTTCAACCGGTACACCCTCTACGCTTGCGCTTCGTTGATCTCAAGAACCAATCCGCGCCGGAGATCTATCCGCCTGATCATGACCCTCTACGCGAAAAGTTTGCCGCTGAACTGCGCAAGCATGTTCCTTCCCACGCCTGGTGCGCAGACAACAACAACCCCTGCGATCCGCTCAACTTTGAAGAAGAGATTCGCGATGATGTAATGCCGGATCCGTCTGGGACTGGTTTCGCCTTTATCGTGCACCGCACGGCTGACGGGTTCGGCGATGCCGCTTTAGCCTCGGTCAGCGAATCCAATGCCGTCTACATCTATCGTAAGAGGTTCAATGGCTGGGAATATTGTGCGCGCGGGTTGCGGGGTGACGAACAGGACAATGTCTCCGCTCAACTTAAGTCTGACTACGTTACGGCAACCAAAAGCTGCTCAACCTTTCAGCCTGTGACCGTGAAACCGAAAGAGTCGCCGTTCTCGAAGTTTGAGATCAAGCCTGCCGCCACCGGCGCCGCGAAACACTGATCCATGTCTTACTCCGCCGCGTTGCGCCGCGAGCTCAGCATCCGAAATCTCGAGTTCGCGAAAAAGCACGCACTAGCGCACCGCGAAAGTTACGGCACTGCGCCAACCATCGCTTACATCCCTTGCGAGAACACGCACGGCAACTTCCATTCGGCCAGCTACAAAGCGATCATGAAAGATCAGGCATGGGCCTGCCGCTTCCACAAGGTCCATTCGCAGAAGAAGTCCTTACCCGCCGCCGATCACGGACGCTGGAAGGAACTCGACTCGTGCAATAGCTCTGACGCATTGCTGATGAACGTGTTCTGCTACCCGCGCGTATTGCAATCGCGCGAATTGGGCGCATTACTGAATCTTGATGCGCCCACGACGCCCGAATTCGGCGTCAAAGCGCGCGTTCCGCTCCTCAACGGCAAATTCGATCGCACAGAAGTGGATATGCGTGTTGGCGATCTGCTGGTCGAAGCCAAACTGACTGAATCAGACTTCCAGACAAAACGTGCAGAACTGGTCGAGCGCTACCGCGATCTGCACGAAGTCTTCGATGTAGGCTTACTTCCGCAAGGCGAGAAAGGCATCCGCGGCTACCAACTTATTCGCAATGTACTCGCGGCTTACGCAACCCAACAACGCTTCTGCGTGATACTCGACCGCCGCCGCCCAGACCTGATCGAGCAATGGCACGCTATCCAGCGTGCGGTGAGACTGGCGGACATGCGTGTGTGTTGCCTCGTGCTCACGTGGCAGGAACTGGCAACAGCCTTACCTAAGCCGCTGAAAACCTTCTTACGTGAGAAATATGGGATCTCGGACGCGTGACCAAAAGCGGATTGTCATTCTGAGCGCACTTTTGTGCCACGATCAGCAGCCACTCGATGCTAGGCGCTCGATGCTCGCTGCTACTTTTTCCCGTACTTCTGTCCCCAATCCTCGTAACCTTTGCGGCCCATCAATCCATTAGTGATCTTCTTCGCCAACTCTACTCCGGGTTGGTCAAACGCATTGATGCCGTAAAGCTCGCCGCAGAATGCGGTTTGGAATTCCAGCAATTGGAAGAACGCGCCGATGTGGTATTCGTCCACCTTCGGCATCGTCCAGCGACAGTTTGGCCGACCGGCTTCGGTCAATGCCGCTTCTGTCGCCACGCGCTCGGAGTGGAACAATTGCGATAACTTTTTGCCCTGCAGGTAAGTGGCTGCGTCAAATTTCGTGAATGCCTTGTTGGAGGGGATCTTGATATCTTCGCGGTCGCGCTCTACCGTCCAGAAGGTCAGCATCTTGTCATGCGGGCCTTCCACGTAAAGTTGCACTTGCGAGTGTTGGTCGGTCACACCCAGCGCCGCGACCGGCGTTTGCCCGCTATTGACGATGATTCCCTTGCGATCTACACGCTTACCCAGGCTCTCCGCCCACAGCTGCCGATACCAGAACGCCGCGCCCCACAG
>JAICLA010000013.1 GCA_025927695.1 Terriglobales bacterium
ACGCTGTTCTTAGCATGGGTCTTTTTCCTCAAAAAACTGGGACTTAAACAGGCCTCCAGCGCACGCAGTTCTCCGCGCACACTTTTGCCAAACTCTTAGTACAGCCTTAATACAAGGGGAGGAAGCCGTCCGGAAGTCTATAACAACTTGCGGCCTCGTCAAACGATATTTATGGGGTAAGGTGTCACTTAAGCAATAAAACCTGCTTTATCTAGGACAAAGCATTAAGCACCTACAATACCGGGAAGCCCCAAAAAACTCAGATTGGCACTTCTTGCGGGATACGATAAACTGCGGCACGCACCAGAAAAGTGGAAAGTTACGGTTGCTCGACCGCCTTTGCGGTAGGCGGAAGTGTTCTCTTTTGACCCGATAACGCATGGACAAGAAGAAGACGACAGTCAGTCAGTTGCTGGGTTCAGTGGGGAACCAGGCCGCCGCAGCCGCGGAGCTGGAAAAATTCCGCAAGAACGTCACCATCCTTTTTACTGACATTAAGGGTTCCACCTCGTACTTCGAGCGCTACGGCGATGCTGCCGGTCTGCTCATGGTGTCCACTTGCAACAACGCGATCGGAGACATCGTTCGCGAGCACGGCGGGCGCGTGATCAAAGAGATCGGCGACGCAGTGATGGCCAGCTTTGACGACTGCGTGAAGTCAGTCCACGCAGCCATCAAGATGCAAAAAGCCATCTACGAAGACAGCCAACTGAAGCCGGAACAAGACCGCGTATCAATCCGCATCGGATTGAATTACGGGCCGGGCATCGTGCGGCAGGATGACGTCTTCGGTGACGTCGTCAACGTGGCATCACGCGTCGAGAGCGTGGGCGCTCCGGAGCAGATCGTTATCTCTGACGCGCTTTACGAACAGGTGAATGGCAGCGGCGAATTCAAGCTCTTCCCTCTCGGGCGCTTCGCGCTCAAGGGCAAAGGCGAGAATCGCGAGCTCTACGAAGTGCAATGGACTGAGCGCTTGCAGCCGAAACGAGCGGCCGCACACACCATCGTGATGTCAAGCTCGAAGGCGCTGGCCGTGCCGCGGTTCAAATTGCTGCGCGTGCTCAAGGATGGCTCCATCGGAGACCAATACAAGTTGAAAGATGACAAGCTGGAGGTCGGCAGATTGCGCGGCGACGTGCAGTTTCCTGAAGACGAGAAGATGGCGCCGTCTCATGCGCGCTTCTCCGTCGAAAAGGACCAGCTGTTCATTGAAGACATCAGCGGCGTGAGCAGCGTGTTTATCGGGCTGATCGCCACATACACCATGCGCGATAGCGACATCATCCGCATGGGCGAACAGTTATTTCGCTTCCGCGAGAAGGTAGAAGCCGTCGCTAACGCCGCCGCGCGCGGAACCACCATCACAGATCTTTCTGCTGCGATGGATGAGCCGGTTGCTGAACTGATCTTCGTCGGGCCGGACTTCCTCGATACGCCCGCACGCTTGCCCTTGAATGAAGAAGAGATCAGCTTCGGACGCAGTCGCGGCACATATGTATTCCCGGAAGACCCATTCATGAGCCGCGCGCACTGCAAGATCTACCATCGCGGAGAAGACTTCTTCGTGGAAGACCTCGGTTCACGCAATGGAACCTTTATCAAGGTGCGCGGCAAAGCTCCCGTGCCGAATGGCGCGACGGTGCTTGTTGGCAGCCAGGTTTTCAAGCTGGAGCAGTCGTAAACTATTCTTGATGTTCCCGCTCACCCTCCTTTTCCTTGCGCTCGCGGCAGCCCCCCAAAATTCACAATCCAATTCATCGCGCTTATATAAGGTAGCGTCCGCATGTTCAGCGATTTCTCTAGTAGGAGGGGGAGCCAACAATATTCAAAGTGAGTCGCCGGACGAATCCACGCTCGTATGCGTGAAACAAGATAAGAACAACGGCTCCGCAGATTTCACGGATCTCTATATGAGCATGAACGGGCGGTTGCGCTTGCTGCGGCGATACGAAGACATCGGCCCGAGCGGACCCGTTTCGTGGTCCGCCGACTCAAAGGCGTTCATTTTTCACTGGACTGCGGGTGGCGCTGTCGGCCAATGGTACATCGATGCATTTGACGCCCGCACCGGAAAGAATCACCCGCTGGCAGAAACTCCAGCCCGCAAGATGGCGCATGACAATCATTGCGGCTCCCGCTGGGATGTCAACAGGATGTTCCTGAAATGGGCTTCGACGGATTCTATTCTTGTCGTCCTGGAGTGGCATGAGATCAGTTCAGGGTGCGCCCACTTTCCCGCCGACCGCTTTTACGAGATCGAAGTGCATTCCGATCGAGTCGTGCGGCAGATCACCGGCCCTGAGTTGCACGATTTGCAACGAGAATTCAAGGGACAATACTGAGCTACTCTCGCTCGGCCAACCTACTCTCTGAATCGCTCTTCCTATTACTTATTACCACGGAGGACGATCCATGCCCACTTTTACTGATGACACGAAGAAGCCGGAACGCGGCGGAAACTATTGGGGCGGATTCGCTGCTGGAGCAGCCATTGGCACAGGCGCGGCCGTAGCTGCGTACATGATCGCCAACTTGGCCGGCAAACACAGCTCACGAGTCGTACGGCTGGAGGACAGCGTGCAGATCGGCCGCCATGTGGAAGATGTCTTCCGCGCGTGGACGGACCTTGAAGCGCTCCCGGATTACATGGAATTCGTGAACCGCGTGCGCAAGTACGGCAACGTGTCTGAGTGGGATGTGACGGTTGATGGTAAAGACTTCAAATGGAGGGCAGAAACCACGCAGACTGTCCCCAATGAATCGATCGGATGGAAATCGATCAGCGGGCCGAAACACACCGGACGTATTACCTTCGCTCCTCTCGGCGAGGACACGATGGTACATGTGACCATGAACTATGTGCCGGGTGGCGGCTTTCTGAGCAAGCTGGTTTCGCCGTTTGAAGACCACATCGAGAGTTACATCAATCAATCGTTGCGTGAGTTCAAGGCTGCGCTGGAAGGCGACGCTGGTCAGAAGACGACTACGCATCCAGAAAAAGTAGACTGGCGCGATTCCATCGATCGCATGAAGAAGACTGCTGGTGGAGTGAATTCGCGACTGGATACGGAGCGTACCGGTAGCTAGCTAGCTCTCTTAACGCTACGGATAAAATCGCCGACTGCGGCGGCGGGCACCTCAGGCGAAGCACCGTTCGCGCTCTTCTCTTCAATGATTTTCACGATGGCGCTGCCTATCACGGCAGCGTCAGCGTATTTGCCTACCTGACGGAAATCGTCCGCGTTGGAGATACCGAAGCCCACCGCGACTGGCAGTTTGGAAAACTTCTTGATGCGTTTCACGAGCTGTTGCGCGTCGCCGCGAACATCCGTCTTCGCGCCAGTCACACCGGTTCGGGCAACGGCGTAGATGAATCCTCTGGACGCTGCTGCCACTTTCTTGAGCCGCGCGTCTGTGCTGGTGGGCGCCGCGAGGAACACCGGCGCGAGACGGGATTTCTCCATTAGCGCGCGGTATTCGTCCGCTTCTTCAACGATCAGATCGACCGCGAGTACGCCATCGACGCCCGCATCTTTCGCACGCGTCACGAACTTTGGAAGTCCATAGCGTATTAGCGGATTCAAATAAGAAAAGACAATGAGGTTGGTGAGGGGCCGCGAGTTGCGGATTCCTTCCGCCAAGCTCAGCACATCCTCGAGACTAGTGCCGTTCTTAAGCGCGCGTTCGCTGGCGCGCTGGATGACGGGGCCATCAGCCACGGGATCACTGAATGGGACGCCTAGTTCGATCAGATCAGCGCCGGCGTCAATGGCCGAGAGTATGACAGCGCGCGATGTCGCGAGATCAGGGTCGCCGCAAGTCACATAGGCGACCAATCCCGGCTTCGACCTGAAGAAGCTCATCACGCGCGTATGTTCTCCTGCAGGATGCCCATATCTTTGTCGCCGCGTCCGGAAATATTAATGATGATGATCTCGCGCTTTTTCATCTTGGGTGCGCGCTTGATGGCTTCTGCCACGGCGTGAGCGGATTCGAGCGCGGGAATGATACCTTCCGTGCGTGAGAGCAAAGCAAGCGCAGCCAGAGTTTCTTTGTCGCTGGCATTCACATATTCCGCGCGGCCACTGTCATGAAGCGCGGCGTGCTCTGGCCCTATCGATGGATAGTCAAGCCCCGCGGAGATCGAATGCGTGGTCGCAACTTGTCCAGATTCATTCTGCAGGAGATAGGAGTAGGTTCCCTGCAGCACTCCCGGCGACCCGCCTGAGAACCGCGCAGCATGATCACCGAGAGAAAGGCTGCGGCCGCCGGCTTCTACTCCGATCAACCTCACTTTTTTATCGCGAATGAATTCGTGGAAGATGCCGATGGCGTTGGAACCACCACCGACGCAGGCGATCACAGCGTTAGGCAGCTTGCCTTCCGCTTTGAGTATCTGGGCTCGCGCCTCACGCCCGATAACCCTATGAAAGTCGCGAACCATGGTGGGGTATGGGTGCGCACCCAGCGCGCTCCCTAACAGGTAATAAGTGCTGCGAACATTCGTCACCCAGTCGCGCATGGCTTCGTTGATGGCGTCTTTCAGTGTGCGCGATCCGGACTCAACTCCACGCACTTCCGCGCCAAGTAGACGCATGCGGAAGACGTTCAATTCCTGGCGTCGCATATCTTCTGCGCCCATGTACACCACGCATTCGAGTCCGAAGAGCGCGCAAACCGTTGCGGTGGCTACCCCATGCTGGCCTGCGCCCGTCTCGGCGATAATGCGCTTCTTGCCCATGCGCCGTGCCAGTAATGCTTGGCCCAACGCATTGTTGATCTTGTGCGCGCCCGTGTGGAGTAGGTCTTCGCGCTTGAGGTATATCTTTGCGCCGCCAAGCTTTTGCGTGAGGCGCTGCGCGAAGAACAAAGACGTGGGACGTCCGGCAAAGTTCGCGAGAAGCGCCGCGAGCTCGCGTTGAAACTTTTTGTCCTTCTTCGCCTTGGTGTAGGCGGCTTCCAGCTCTTCGAGCGCCGCCATTAATGTTTCAGGAACATAACGGCCGCCATAGGCGCCGAAGCGTCCGGGAATATTTTTTTGTTTTGCAGATTTAGCCATTGCTAGTGTGCGCCCGAGCCTAAGGCTTCCGCGGCACGTGCAGAAGAGATGAAGGCTTTCACCTTCTCGATGTCTTTTTTCCCGGGCTCGCATTCCACGCCGGTGGCCACGTCCACGCCGTAAGGGCGGAACAGGCGGATGGCCGAGCCGACATTGTCTGGATTCAGGCCGCCGGCCACGATGACCTTCGCGCGCTGCTTGAGTTTGATCACAAAATCACTGGCGCGCAGCCAATCGAACACTTGTCCCGTACCACCACGCCCCGCCGCGTTGCCGGAATCGACCAGGAACGCATCGATGTTGTCGTCCATCACGGCGGACGCTGCGGTTGATATCTCATAAGGCGCGTTCGCGGAAAATGTTTTGATGATCTTCAGCGGCGCGCCTTCCGCCATACGGACAAGGTCGGTGACATATTGCGGCGTCTCGTCACCTTGGAGTTGTACGCCGGTCAATCCGCATTCGCGCGCGATCTTCATGACTTCATTCGCGGGTGTGTTCACGAAGACGCCGATGCGTTCGCCGTCCTTCGGCAAACCAGCGATGATCTCGCGTACCTGCACAGGTTGAACACGGCGAGTGCTCTCTGAAAACACGAATCCGAGCGCGTCCGCGCCGGCTTCGAGAGCGGCGAGAGCGTCAGGCAGATTTGTGTTAGCGCAGATTTTTACCCACATGGCTTTCACTAAAGTGGAGATATTGATGATATCAGCGCCCGCAGTTGCCTCTCAGTTGGGACGCTTTCTACGCTGTGGCGCCGGCATCAGCCAGCAGTCGTGCCAATGCGCGGCCGGGCTCATCAGCGGTCATCAATGACTCGCCGACCAAAAACGCGTTGTAGCCCGGCGCTTCGAGTGAGGTTGCGCGAAGCTTCGCAATATCCTGCCCACTTTTGAATCCGCTCTCAGCCACCCGCAAGGCGGTCTTAGGAAGTTTTTCTGCCAATCGTTGATGCAGTGACGGATCCACCTGCAGAGTTTTTAGATCGCGGCAGTTCACGCCGATGATGTCGGCTCCGCAAGAAACGGCTCGTGCCAATTCATTCTCATCATGCACCTCGCAAAGTACGTCGAGCTTCAACTCATGAGCTCGCGCGTTGAGGGAAGTAAGTTCACGATCGGTGAGCACGGAGACAATCAGCAAGATAGCGTCGGCACGGTTCAACCGCGCTTCGAAGACTTGGTATTCGTCCACGATGAAATCTTTGCGCAGGCAGGGCAGTTGCGTAGCCGCCGAAGCCTCAAGTAAGTGAACCAAAGAGCCGTGGAAGTAAGTCTCTTCCGTCAACACGCTTAACGCGGCCGCCCCTGCCTGCTCAAACTGCATGGCCAAACCGCCAACGGCATAGCTGCCGCGGATGACACCTTTCGAGGGCGAAGCTTTCTTTAACTCTGAAATGATGGCCGCGCGCGACTTTCCCACTTCAAGCAGCCGGTTGCGAAAGCCTCGCGGCGTATTTTTCACCTTGGTTACGTCATTTTCCAGCTCGCGCAGTGGACGCACATGTTTCTGCACCTCTACGCGCTGGCGAACTACCGCGACGATCTCGTCTAACTTGGTGGACATACGTCAATCCACTTTAACAGTGTTCAGGCGCTGGCGGACATGGCGGCTTTCTTCTCTTCCTTGGCGGTTAGCGCAGCGGCTAGCAGGGCGATCTCGATCACGATCCCGGAAATGAAGGGCGGCGGTACACGATAGTAGAAGCCGACCGCTGTGAATCCCGCCATCCAGAGAACGTAGAGCCATATGATCTTGCGGAGCAGCGTGTTCGAGATTTCCCGGCTGGCGGCTAGCACCAGGCCCAAAACGCCTAACGCCACCATTAACACAGTCATGGTGAAAGCAAGCGCGAGAAAAATATCAAGGAAGGTGGGCGACATTCCCATGCCCATCTGATTGTGGAAGCCTTTCATCGCGTCCAAGACTTTTTCATCTTCCGGCCCAGCCGCCTTCATCATCAAGAAGCCTGTGTTGTGCGCCGCTGCCGCTAATAAAAGCAGTATGCACGCGACTGTGAACATCCGGCGTCCCGGTCTCCACATAGTGTTCTCCCGTGTGTGATTTGCGGGCAATAGCATAACAGTGCGCCTTGCCAAAAGTTGTGTCCAAAATTCACAAATTCTCAACATTTCTTTACAGGCTGAACCGTCTTGTTAGCGAATCAATCTCCGTCTAACCGGGTTGAAATACACAGGACCAGGAAATGTACCGGTTTCACAACATCACGATGCTGGCGCCGCTCTTCTCCGTACTTCCGTTGAGCGCGTGGCTCATGCTGGTCGGCAGCACATTGTTTGGAATGGCGATGAAAAACTCCTCTGCAACTCCGGCAAAGCGTTTGGCGCAGCTATAAGCGCATACATTCGTTGCTCACAACTTCGTCACAGACGTGCGAGCGACCAGTCAGCATCTCTGCTTAACAATTTTTTCTAAGGTAGGTTTTGAGGGAAAAGCGCGCGAACCCACGCCAGAGTTGCTCAAGCGGACAACATCGCCTTTCGGGAATCCATCGAAGTCTGGAAAGCACTCACCACACTTTCGATCAGGAGTTGAAAACAGAATGAAACGCTTATTGCTACCTTTCACAGTGCTGGCGTTGGCACTGGGCGTCGCATCAGCCCAAACGACAGCCCAAGGACAATCCACACCGCCCGCGAATACAAATCAGAACACACCGGCAGCAACCACCACTACCAACAGCAGCACAGATCAATCGCAACAAGCGACGCCGACAACATCGACGACCGACCAATCGGCTCAGCCAGCATCCACAACGAATTCAACCGACACGACCGGCACCTCGAATAGTTCAACCGCTCCAAGCTCCAACATGACTCCGTCCAGCACCACGGATCAGAGCGCCGGCCAGACGGGCACCTCGACTACCACGCCTCCGGCTGACACAACGAATAGCAGCATGAACTCTGCTACTCCGAGCTCTTCCACGACTCAGCCGACGCCGAGCACGCCGAGCAGCGCAGCTCCAACAGCGCAGCCGCCGAGCACGGACCCGGATGCGACCGCGCACAATGACGCAACCACTAATTCGAGCAACAGCAGCTCGACTTCGACCAGCAGCACCACCGACCAGAGTGCGCAGCCGAGCTCTACCAGCAGCACGACCAGCACCACCGATCAAGCTGCTCCCGTACAGAGCACGACTTCGACCACTGACCAGAACAACTCGCAGGCCACTACGCCTTCGACCACGGTTGACCAGTCAAACAGCAACGCGAGCGCTTCGCAGTCCAGCGCAGCTCCCGCCAGCGATCAGAAATCGGCTAACGGACAGCTTCCGCAGACCGCTTCTCCGCTTCCTTTGATGGGCCTGATGGGCATGGGCTCACTCTTGACCGGTTTGTTCGTCCGTAAGAAGAAGAATTAGTCGCTCCCCACAGTAACGGCCACTCTCAACCAGAGTGGCCGTTTCTGTTTTTCTCATTTCTCTTCGGCATAAGACCGACGGCAAGCCAACAGCGGTTTTCCACCCACCATCTAAATACACAGAGCAATCAAACAGACGAAGAGTTTTTGTCCGCAGGAGGGATTTTGATGAGAAAGCTATTTTTAATGAGTACAGTCTTAGCAGCAGCCACAGGACTCGCTGCAGCACAGGCGATGCCTGGAACTACGGGCGCAGCGCCTAGCACGACTACTACACAGTCCACTACGACCACGAGCCCGACCACCACGACCTCGCCGAGTAATCAAGGGATACAGCCCTCCTCGGGCATTCAGCCGTCGCCGGGCATCCAGCCGAGCCCTGGCATCACACCCACGCAGAGTGCAACGCCTGGGAGCGCGAGCTCGACGACATCACCCATGCAGCAAAACACTACGAACCCTGGTAGCACGCCGGGATCAGCGACTTCTACCACGAATCCAAATAGCAACGTTCCTGCAGGCGCGACTTCATCCGTACCGATGACCGGCGCGACGGGCACTTCGACCACTACTACGACGAACACTCGCGGTGCCGCACCTAGCGCCACTACGGCACCGTGTCCTGCAATGAGCACGCCCGGAAGCGCGACATCTGCGGCCAATGCAGCGAACAACACGCCGGGTTCTGCGACCTCGACCACCAATACGGCGGCTGCGACTCGCACGCCGGCAACCGGTACCACCGCTAGCGCGGCAAACGCCACGACGACTCCGTGCGTGACGCCGAACAACACGACCACCACTCCGCCGTCAACGACTGTTCCCAAGCTCTAAGTGCACCTGACGGAAAAAAGCCTCGCGCAAGCGAGGCTTTTATTTTGTGCTGCCTAGTTAGGCGCTTTTTATCCCGGCTAGTATCTCAGCAAGTTCTTCCGCGGCGGAAAAGAAGGGCGAATGGTCAGTATCTATGGAAAAAGTCTTTTGGCATGGAGACTGTTTCTGCATCTCGCGCTGCAGCCCGATGGAGATCGCGCGATCGCGCAAGCATTCAATGTAATAGCGCGGAATGCTGCCCCAACGTTCTTGCGAAGTCTCCACAGGAGTTGCAAAAGGCGCAGCAGGTTGATCGATCAGGCGCTCTCGCGCGAAGTTGATATCGTCTTCCGCGCAGAGTCCATAGAACGCCTCACGCGCGAACTCCGACTTGAAAGCCAGGGTTCCCTCTTTCTGAGGGTCAGTGGTGGAAGGATTCACCATGCTCAGCTGATCCTGTGAGGCCCACGTCATCAATGATTCGCCATTGCGTGGCAAGAAAGCGCACAGGTAAACCAGGGCACCGACATTATCAGCACATCTCTCTCCGGCTTGCGTGATAACAACACCGCCCATGCTATGCCCTAGCAGAATCACTTTTTCAGACTGCGCGCGGGCGAGCTTACAAATGCTGTCCGCGTAACTATCGAGCGTCACATTTGCCACGGGAATCTTATCGTCGCCGTGACCGGGAAGGTCAGGCGCGAGTACTGTGTGCCCTTTGGATTCGAGCAAAGGAATTATCTTCCGCCAGCACCAGCCTCCGTGCCAGGCGCCATGAATAAGGATGTAGGTGGACATGTTGCAATGATTGTAGCGGAAGCGGATTGAAGAAGAATCGTCACGCAGGAACGGCTTCAGAACGGCGGAGTCTTATTCGGCGTTTAATCTCGTTCTTCGAATGCGGATGCCAGAGTAGCTCAAATATTGGAGAAGGGGACGGGTCCCCCGAGCCAATGACCACTGGCTTGGAGACGGACCTTTCTGTAGGAATGATTGGTTCCGACCGAGAAACTTCGCCGCGGCAACTTTCTATTCAGGCCTCTCAACGAGAATCATAGTTAATTACGTTTCTTGGCGAATGAGGGGTATGGGGTAGCCTAGACAGCCCCTCTCGCCATTTCAAATTTCGCCAACATGTTGAATCAAATGAAAAAACCCACGGCGAGTGGGCTTTACGAAAACCGTTGGTGCCGAAGAAGGGACTCGAACCCCCACACCCTTGCGAGTACGTGGACCTGAACCACGCGCGTCTGCCAATTCCGCCACTTCGGCATTCCAGGAACGACGCACCAGGCAGGGCGCATCGCGTCGAAAGGAACTACATTTCTATTGAAACAAAGGCACGGGAAATCGTCAAACCGAGAGACGATTTCTGAAAGCGGCCGGTTACTGGCTCTTGCTGCGCAGCACGTCGCGGATCTCTTTGTTGATCTTGGCGGCGTCACGGGCGCCGGTGTCGATCATGCTCGCCCAGCGTTTTGCGGTCTCATCCAGGTTCGATTGATTCAGCAGGTAGCAGGCCTGCATGATGGTCTCAATGGAGTTGCTGAGGTCGTGGGCCAGCGTCCGCAGCTCAGTGCTGATCTCTTTGGGGATCTTGACGGTGGAATCGGTGGTGACGATGGGTTTCTTCTCAGCAGAACCTTGGGTTGCCACTTGCGCCTCCTGGAGCGAAGGTCGAACAGATATAGCTTGGCCCTAAGCTTACTTCAGATGGTGATATTAGGCTCTGGGGTTGTTTGTAGATTTTCGGGCTTTACATACCGTGGCAGCTCACGCAATCTCTGAGCGCGGAATGCCGTCCGGCTGATCGCCCGCTTTTCTATCTCTTTCACGAAGGTGGTCAAGCGCCCGCCGGTATCCAGCCAGAGTGCCCACATCCATGTAAAGCTCGCCTACGGCTGAACCTCGGACCGTACCGCCGGCCGCGATATAGGCATTCAAAAGGTGGCCAAGATACTCATCTTCACGGTGACGCGCCTCCCACAGAAGCTTCAGCTGATGGAAGGCCGCGCCGGTCGCCGTGACCGCGCCCCATACCCAATTCGAGGCTGCATCCGGCTGCTTCACTTCCACCCGGGTGACGTAACCGCTGTCATCGGTGATGACAGCGTCAAATTGCGAGGGGTCGTCCGCGGGGAATAGGACGAGGCTCACGTCAGCGCGGTTGTTGCCGACAGTGGCGTTGAGAAATGCATTCTCTGGAAACCAGATGGTGTCCGGCAGGCCGATGAGCACTTGGTCATGATGACGTGCGAAAGCCTCGGCGCGGAAGAGCGCGTCGCATAGGCCCTGCGGCTTCTGCTGGACCACGTAAAAGATCTGCGCGGCGTAATCGCGTTCGGCGAAGTAGCGGACCAAGTCAGACTTCTCTGCCGATATGACCATGCATATCTGCTCGGCGCCCGCGGCTATCATGCGCTCGACAAGATATTCGGCCACTGCCTTCGGACGTTCAATGCCATTGACCACGCGCGAGCCCACCGGCAGCAGTTCTTTGGAGTAGCCGAGCGGCTGAATGCGCGCGCCTGCTCCTGCGGCAGGAATGATCCCGATCATGCTATGGCCTCCGCAGCGGTCGTGCGCCGGCTGTTTGGCGACTCAACGGCCGCGACCAGTTCCTTAGCCCGCTGTGCGCCGGTGTGTTCTGCGAGAGTGCGCCGATATGCTCTCGCGGAGACCGCTGCCAGTTCTTCGTTCGGCAGTTCAAGCACGCGCAGCACGTCATCGGCGCCCTGCACAACGAACAACTCATCCTGTGCGAAGAAGTTATGTAGTCCGGTCCATGTGTCAGTCAACAACGGTGTCTGACAGGCAGCGGCTTCAAACAATCTGCCCGATGGGCAATGCCCAGCTGCGGCCATTTCTTCGCGGGTGATGTTCAGTGTCGCGCGTGACGACGAATATAACGCCGCGTGGTCGCCTGGCCCCACATGTGGGAACCGGCGCACATTCTGCGGACATGGAAACAGCGGCGAACCGTCCTTTGGATCATGCGGATACAGAGAACCCGCTAGTACAAACACTTCGCCGGGCATGCGAGCCGCGGGTGCTAAGAACAATTCTTCAACTTTCTTCTGACGGTCTGCCGCGTAGGTACCCATGTAGCTGAACGCGCAGTGATAGGGTTTGGGAATATCGATTCGCTTGTGGACTTCGGGATCGACTGAACCGTAGAGCGGCGTCGCGCGGCTTGCTCCCCAAGAGCATTCTAGCTCGCGCAATATTTCGCCACCGGTGAATGAAAGATACAGGTCAAATTCCGGGATCTGATCGGAACGCAGATATTCGGCATCACTTTCGCGAAGTTTGCCCAGCGTGATGGGCGTGTCCAAGTCATAGAACACTCGAACCGGGCCTTTCAGCGCGAGCACTTCGTCATTGATTTGCGCTCCTTCGCTGAGATAACTGGCAGTGATGACCACATCGGACTCGGCCGCAACTGCCAACGCGGTTTGGCGGGCGCTGCGCCAATCAGGATAGATCGTTAAGTCGCAGTAATCGCACGAGGTGAAATCGCGATGTCGCGCGTAATAGATGTTGTCACGCTCGAAGAAGCTCACTCGGTGCCCCTGTGCGTGCAGCGCGCGAATGAGTGAGCGATAGGGAGTCGCGTGTCCATTGCCCCATGAGGAGGAGAGGCTAAGTCCGAAGATGGTGAACTTCACGCGGGTCGTGCTCCCTGAGGCCGACTTGGACTATGGGCCTCAGGGATGAGATGTAAGTAGCTGGATTGCCGTTGCCGTGGGACCTGGCGGTCGGCGGACCTTGTCCGGGTGGTGCTAAGACTGCAGCTTCGCCGTCATGGAGATCTCTGCGCCTTTGAACAGCTTGGAGACGGGGCAGCCGGCCTTGGCATTGTTGGCGGCCGTGTCAAAGGCCTGCTGATTGGCGCCGGGGATCTTCGCGGTCACATCCAAATGAACCTTGGTGATGGCGAATCCGCCGTCCACTTTTTCCAGGCTCACCGTGGCAGTGGTCTTGATCTCTTCGGCCGTCATGTTGGCTGCGCCAAGCTGTCCGCTGAGCGCCATGGAGAAGCAACCAGCATGCGCGGCGGCCAGCAACTCCTCAGGATTGGTACCCGTACCGCTTTCAAATCGGGCGGCAAAACTGTATTGCGTATCGCGCAAGACTCCGCTCTCAGATGAGACGGTGCCTTTCCCGTCTTTCAATCCACCACGCCACACTGCGCTACCTTTGCGTTGCATATGATCTCCTTGCGAAAAAGTTCGGATGAATAGGATAGCAGGACGGGGCGGTCAGCGCGGGGATGCGCGACTCAGTAGAAATCAGAACAGCTTAGGAAGAAGTTGCACTGCGGACAATTCATCTTGCAACGATTGTCTTTGAGGTGGGTGCCGCAGTTCGGGCAGTAGTTGCTCACGCATTCGACCGTCGGCGTGGCGGATTTTCTTTGGGTATCACTCGTGATCGGAGGTCGAGTTGAAGAAGATTCCTGCACGACCGACAGTATCACCCAGGACCTCAGCGCGAGGAAAGCGGAAACTATGCCGACTTGCCTGGCGCTTCCGCGTCTTCTTTCAGCGCGCTGTGCGCCAGTTCCAAGTAGCGCTGGATCATCGATTCGACTTCGCTGCAGTCGCGTATGCCGGTGACGATGCCCTTCTTGCGCTGGTCATTCGATTTATCCCCGAGGTGGGCATCAAGTCTTTGAAGGTCGGCCGGCATAAAGTTATGAGGGTCCTCAAAAAACAGTAAATGTGTTTCTCGGAATAAAAAGATGCAAATCGGAGCGGAAATAGATGCTTTCGAAGGCGGGCTTGAATTCACTTAGTTACTCGCGGTTACTGTTGAAAACCGCAAACGATTCAAAATGAACGGGATTGGGGAAGGCAAAAAAATAAAACCGAGTTCCGCGCCCGGCCATCGGTGCGGTCTGGGGGGTGGCCGGACGGGACTCGATTTCCCCGCCACAATAACCGCCCGTTTAAAAATGGGAACGACAAAATTAAAAATTTACGAATTCGGAACAAAGGTCGGGAAACGACCTTATTTCGTAGGGAGATGACAGCTGGCCAACCCGCGCTTTTCCAGGTACTGCTGGTGGTAATCTTCCGCGCGATAAAACTCCGGAGCAGGAGTGATCTCAGTCACGATGGGGCGGCCCCACTTGCCGGAGGCCTGCAATCGTTCCTTGGAAGCCTGCGCCTGTTTCTGCTGTTCCGGCGAGTGAACGAAGATAGCACTGCGATATTGCGTGCCCCAATCCGGACCTTGGCGGTTCTTCGTTGTCGGATCGTGGTTTTCCCAGAAGATGTCGAGCAGGGTGTCGTAAGAAACCTGCGCGGGATCGAATTGAACTTCCACGACTTCGGCATGGCCGGTCGTGTCAGTGCAAACATCTTTATACGAGGGATTCTGCGTCTTGCCGCCGGCGTATCCAACGGCGGTCGCGGTCACACCCGGGACTTTGCGAAAAGTGGCTTCTACGCCCCAGAAGCATCCTGCGCCGAATGTGGCTTTTTCAGTCTGGTTTTCCATATCAATTTAGATGTTTTTCACCGGATTTAGTTTCAGAGGACGGCTTCGCGGCGGGTTTCACCGGCTTCGACTTTTCTGCCGTCTCCGGCGTTGCCAGCCATGTTAAGTCATTGCGGAACATGGTCCGCAGTCCCAAGGCTTTGCGATACTGGGCCATCAGCTTCGTGGCTTGCGTGAACAGAGGCTCGTATGCGGATTGGTCACGGTTCTCACAGCGCGCCAGAGCGATAGACGATTTGCCGAAACGTTCCAGCTTGATGTGAGCAGCAGGCGTGTCGGCATCCAGCGCTGATGCAGGCTTCACCGCCGTGGCGGATATTTGGTCCTCGAGCGAGATCAGCACCAGATCTTTCGGATCGCGCACCTTGAAGACCAGCGTTTCCGTCGTGTTCTTCGCGTCTGCGCTCAGGGAATACTGCACGTTGTTGAACAATGCATCTCCGGCAAGTTCTCTTCGCAACCGCACATAACGGGACGGTCCATCTTTATCTGATATCAATCGTCCGCGTGTGACCTCAAAGTCGCCGGTGTAATTCACCTTCGCCGGAATCCTGTTGAGCGCCGAGGTGATCTCTTGTGTCTCCGCGTCGGAAGGCGAACACACATTTAGAAAATTGAGTTTGATCTGCGGATTCTTGTCGTTCGATGGAGTGGAAGACTGAGGCGAAGCGGGCGTCGAGTCTTGTGCGGGCGAAGCGCCCGCCAGCAGGGTTGCGACTGTGATCGCGGCCAGGGCCGCACGTAGGGGACGCATCACGCGAAGATTGTAGCAGTTTGGCGCGCGCCAATGCCCGCTTTCGCGCGGTAGAATCAAGCTCATCATGGCGAATCTGGCATTGGTTTACGGCATGCGTCTGCTGCCCGCGGAAGACTTGCAACAGGTGGGTGACGCCGACGTGAAACTGAAGAACGGCAATACTGCGCATGTGACGATGCACGTGCTCGAAGGCAGCAAAGAAGAGATCGAGAAACAATTGAGGAACAGCTTGGAAGCGTTCTTTGAGTTCTATCCCGACCTGTGATTCAGGCGGCTTTTTGTTCGATGATGCGGCGGAGCTCAGGCAACAGCCTGCCCATCTCCACCGGCTTGATGAAAACAGCGATGCCTTTGGTCTCAAGCGCATCAATATCTTCTGGCGACGCGTAACCGGTGAGCATGACTTGGCCGGCATCCGGCTGGATCTCCGTGGCGCGCTTCAAGACTTCGGTGCCGTTCTCGCCGCCTTTTAATCCCATGTCGCACAAGATAACGTCGATCGGACCGGCACGCAGTGCGGCTTCGGCCTCCGCCATCGTCTCAGCAGATGAGATGGTGTATCCGACTTTCTCCAAAATGCAGCGCAATGTATAGATCACGGCAGGTTCGTCGTCGACGATCAAAATGTGTCCCTGTTGTTGGGTCATGAGGTTGTTGCAGCCAAAGGTCTTATAAGGATTAGAAGCAGAATTCCCGGAATCGTTTGCAAAAATTCCACCTTAGGCGGCATTTTGCGATAAGCTACTGCGCGCAGGCCCCCCAATGAAACGCTTGTACCTGCCAATCCGGAACGCATTTCTCCTTCTTATTGCTGTCTGCGCGGCTTCGGCGCAGCAGGCAGCGCCTGGCGTCGGACTCTCGTTCGATCAGCTTGCCGCGCGCGCTGGCATCATTTTTTCTGGAACAGTCGAAAAAGTAGACTCCAGCGATGGCTCCGTTATCCACGTAACATTCAGCGTGGACGAAGGCATTCGAGGCGTTTTTTCCGGCCAGACACTCACGATGAGTGAGTGGAAGACTTCGATGACTGCGACTCCGCGATACCGCTCCGGAGAGAAGCTGCTGATTTTTCTTCATACGCCTTCGCAGAATGGCCTTACCAGTCCAGTAGGCGGGAATGCGGGCGTGGTCCAGTTCGTGGATGCTGAGAACATGAAGCTGACGACCGAGCAGGCGCTCGCTTTGAAACGCTCTGCAAGACTAAGAAGCGCCATGACCGGCACGGACGCCGCGGCCAGCGCCTTGCGCGTCCCTGCATCCGATCTGGTCCGCGCCCTTCGCTTAGTTACCAGTTCCCAATGAACCGCCCGGAATTTACGAAAACGGAACACGAGGTCGCCGTCGCTCCCAAAATGGCTTCCAGCGACTACTTTTATGTCCCGCGAAAAAGCGACATGCGGGCTTGATGGTGCCCCCGAAGAATCGTCTACAAGCATTGCGCGTAACAGCGCGTGCATCGTTGATCTGTCTTTTGCTTTGCACGACGGCCCATGCAGGCGGCCCTGCATCTGTTGCTGGCAGCGCATTCGACGCCGCGGTGAGAGGCAAGCCCATCTTGTGGCCCAGCGGCTCCATCAATTACTACACTGACAAAGGTGATCTGAGCTCATTGCTTCTGCAAACCTCCGCCAATGCATTTGTGGCAGACGCATTTTCCCGCTGGACCTCAGTGACCACTGCCGCGCTGTCAGCAAACAATGCGGGACCGCTGGGTGAAGATGTGAACGGCTCAAACGTTGTGCCCACTGGGAGTGGAGTCTCTTTCCCTTCCGACATCCAACCTTCGTCTACTAAGACGATAGCAATAGTCTATGACTTCGACGGAGCGGTGACCGATACTCTGCTCGGCGTCGGCGCAAGCGATCCATCACTCTGCGCAACCAACTCGATCCTTGGCGGAGTCGACCGCTTTACAACGGATGGCCACATTGCCCATGCGCTACTCATCATCAACGGACGTTGCGCGCAAACATCTTCTGATCTTGCTCCGCTCAAGTACCGGCTCGTCCGCGCTATCGGGCGCGTTCTCGGCGTGGGGTGGTCGCAGGCGAATGATAACGTGGTCACCGACCTGCCCTTTCCGACGTCCGCCGACTACAACGGGTTCCCTCTGATGCATCCAGTGGAACCTTTCTGCGTCGGGCCCATCACCAGTTGCATCCCCAACGCTGACCAGTTGCGTACGGATGATCGCGCAACCATCTCGCGCCTCTATCCGGTCACGGCGCAGAACCAGTCAGTCTTCCCGGGCAAGCAGATATTTTCCGCGAACACGGTGAGCATTCACGGCTCGATCTATTTCCCTGATGTTCGCGGCAACGCGGGTCAACCGATGCAAGGCGTGAACGTGGTGGCGCGGCTGGTCGATCCCAATACCGGTCAGCCATCGAAATCTGCAGTCGTGACGTCAGTGTCTGGATTTTTGTTTCGCGGCAACGCCGGTAACCCTGTAAGCGGATACGGCCACGTGCAGCGCTTCGACAGTTTTGGCGGCGCCGACCCTGAGCTCGAAGGCTCCTTCGATCTGAGTGGACTCGAACTTCCGGTCGGACATGCGACCGCCACGTTTCAGATCACGGTTGAGTCCGTGAATCCGCTTTATCGAGATGACTTCGTGGTGGGGTCATATTCGGCGGGACAAGCGGCGCCGTCAGGCTCGCATGCGGTCATCGTGCTCGCCAATCTCACCGCCGGTGCTGATGTGCGGCAGGACATCATCATGTCAGGCGCGCCGGTTACCAAGGCAGGCGGCCAGCAGACGCTTCGAGAACAGGTGCCGCCGGGCGGTGATTGGTGGGGAACGCTCGCCGGCTATGGACGCGTTGAGTTCTACAGATTCAACTCGAAGACCAATCGCACGATCGGCTTCGAGGTCATCTCCGCGGACGAGTCGCTGCAGCCGGTCTCTAACAAGGCGCAGCCGGAACTGGGACTGTGGATAGGCACTGACCCTTTATCTGGATTGCCCCAATTTTCTACCGATCCATTTAACGGACCGACCACGGGTTCATCTATCTTGCTCGCACCCGTTGCTGCGGGATCATCTCAAGTCGGCATCGCAGACTATCGGGGTGACGGCCGCCCTGATTTCATCTATCACGCGCACCTTTTATATGCGGATTCCGTCAGCCCCGCGCATTTGCCAGGTTCCGGCGGAACGATCCAAATCTCCGGCATAGGATTCCGTCCCGGGATGACCGTGACCGTAGGGAATGTTGCAGCTACGGTTCTGAGCGTGAACGAGGACTCCATCTATGCGCATGCGCCGACTCTTTCCGATGGCGGCAAAAGTGTGACATTACAGGAAGCGGCCAGCGGACTTTCCTCCACTATGACGGGCGCGCTGAGTTACGGCACTTCCGCAGGCGACTTGTTGATCTCCACGTCTATTCCCAATCCCGCAGTCGCAACCGGCGTGGCAGCACCGAATCCTGTCCGGTTTAAGGCCGTTTCGAGCGACGGCATCACCCCGACTCCTGGAGCTACGATCACGCTCTCGGTGTCGCCGTCCAATTCCATTCTTTCTTCATGTGGTGGCAGCGTCTGCGCGTTGACCGCTGATGCGAGCGGCGACGTGAATTCTTTCGTTATAGCGAATGGCGTAGGCGCAAACGTGGTCACAGCCTCGCTGACAAATGGGCAGCAACAAAGCGTTACGATTGTCGGCACCTCAAGCTCAATGCTCTCGGTGCTCACGCCGAAGCTGCGCATCCTTGCGGGAACTTCCATCACCGTACCACTGGCGGTAAAGATGACGAGTGCTGGTGCCGGTCTCGGAGGCAAAACGATCGCTTATAACATCGTGAGCGGCACAGGAACGTTAGATCACTCGTCCGCGATCACTGACTCCGGCGGTTCCGCTTCCGTGAACCTGACGCTGTCGAACTTCAACACAGCGGTTACCATCAACGCGTGTAACGGAAGCACCTGCGCCCAGTCTCTGATTCTCCCAGTGGCGGCGAACGCACTCGCATTGACCGCCACGAGTGGAGGATCGCAAATGGTTTCAGTTGGTCAGGCTCTGCAACCTATTATTTTGCGCGTGACGGATTTATCTAATCCGCCGAACCCAGTCATTGCTCCGGTCACTTTTTTTGGCGAAGCACTGTCGATCACTCAAACTAACTGCGCGCCCGATTCCGCCAACTGCCACTTCGCAATGCCGCAAGCTCTGGGCCTATTCAATGCGACCTTTACTTCTGACGCCAACGGGCTCGTGAGCTACACGCCCACGATCCAGCAAGCGTGGGGGCCTGTGACGGTTGAAATGATCGTGTCCGCGGGCACCGCTTCCCGGAATCTCAACCTGCAAATCTTTGCGCCGACGCAGTAGCCCCTTATATTTCCTGATTACTTTTTCGGTGGCGCCGGTGCGTTGGGATCGTTCTTGATGTCCTGGCCAGCGAAGATGATGCGCGACTTCGACGCGAACTTCTTATAGTCGGTGTATTTCACCTTGATGCGCAAATGCACATCTTGCGGCGGGTTGTGTTTGTCTCCGGGGAAGTGCAGCACTTCATCGGAACTGGTGTAAGTCGGGAACCAATAGGTGCCATCGATTTGTTCACGATATGTCGTGAATGACGGAAACAAGTGCCCTTCCAGCCGCTTCTCTTTGATGAATGCCGGCTTGCCGGAAGACTTCACGATCTCGAAATCCTGGTTGTCAACCCAAATACGGCCCTCGAAATAGCGTTTGCCCTTTTCCATCGCCTTCGGAGTGATGTCAAAGACGTAGGTATCGATCTCGTCCACGTGCTGCTGGCCGACATAAAGGATCTGATAGAGCGGAAGCGTCTCCGTGGTCACTACGAACGGATAACGATGGTTGATGTCCTCGAAGTCTTCGGGGTCCATGGTCAAACTGGTGATCGTATTTTGTGGCGCGAAAACAACATTCTCGCGGCGCTTCCCTTGATCGTCGAAAGTCACATCCGTGACCATGCGGTACTCGCCGTCCACCGTATCGCCGTCGAGGGTTTGCAGCGTGACGTCCTGGCGGAAGGTGTAATTCTCGCGAGCTTTGGCGAATTCAGATTCGCGAGCGGTGAACTTCTGGATGATCTGGTCGACTGTGATCCCCGTAGGCTCTGCGGGATTGATAGGGCCTTCTCCCCGTTGGGCGAATGCCGGGGCGCAGAGTGCCATCATCAAAAATGTCAGGAGGAACACAGCCGGGCGCAATGAAGCCATTGATACGGCGGTTGAAGCAAGATTATTCGAATGAGTCATGGGTTCACCAGATTAGATGCAAAAGCAACTGATTTCGGACAGTTATCCTAACTTTGGTAACCAAATAAAATACTTGGAGAGGCGCAGAACCCGCTTAGAATCAAGTGTTCGCAATCATTATGACAGACCTCTCCCAAGCTCTGCCTGTAGCGGCCATCGTAGTCCTGGTGTTAGGGCTGATTTACATGCAGCGGCGTCTTTCGCGGTTGGAAGACCGCGAGCAATTGCGCAAACAACAACATCAATTGAATGTACAGATGCGCCGCTTTGCGGAGCTGACGATGCGCCTTCTGGGCGGCGAAGAAGTACGCGGTATGGCGCCTGAGATTGCAGAGGCTATTGCGACGACGACGATATTCTCGCGCGTGAGCGTGGCATTCAGTGACGGAGTGCAACTGAACGTCGGCGGAAGCGCCGGGCTGACGGAAGCTGAAGCGTCGGCCGTCACCGCCATGTTGAACACGATCGCAGTCGGAAAACTGTCAGATATGTGCACCGCCGCGGATCACGTTGGTCCAAAATCAGTCTGCATGCCAGTAGAGCTTCGCGATACGACGGACCCGCGTCTCCAAGATTCAGTCTTAGTGCCGATATGTTCGCCGCGCAATCCTCCAGTAGGCTTGCTCGTACTGCAGAAGTCTCCGGATGCCTCTGGGCCGACGGCCGAGAACATGGTCGGCATTGAGGTGCTGGCTTCGCATATTGCGCAGAGCATCGAGAATACCTCCGCCAAAAAGCGCACCTTCCAATCACAAAAGCTCGAGGGTATGGGACAACTGGTGGCCGGTGTTGCGCACGAGTTGAATAATCCGCTTACGGCCGTACTCGGCTACACCGAGATCCTCGGCGAAAAGACTGATGACGCGAGTATGCGTTACGACCTCAGCGTGATGCGCCGCGAAGCTCTGCGCATGAAACGCATTATTGAGAGCCTGCAGCAATTCTCGCGCAAGCAGCGTGTGGAACGCGAAAAAGTAAACCTTGTCGCCATCATCGAAGAGACTCTAGCGTCGCGCGCCGACGAGATCCGTGAGCAAAAGATCGAAGTCGTGAAGCAGGTGGATCCCGCACTGCCACAAGTCGTGGCCAACCAGGCGCTCATTGACCAGGTGTTCTCTCACGTCTTCGCCAACGCAATGGACGCGGTAAGCAAAGCAGGGCTAAAGCGCATCCTGATTGAAGCCCGTGCGCTGAACGATCAAGTGCACCTGCAAGTGAGCGATTCCGGTCCGGGATTCAAAGATGCCGGCAGGGTCTTCGATCCGTTCTATACCACCAAAGGCCCAGGCAAAGGGACGGGGCTCGGATTGAGCTTGTGCTACGGTATCATCCGCGACCACGGCGGCGAGATCACAGCTAGCAATCTGCATCCGCTTGGAGCGTGCATCTCCATCCAGCTTCCGCTTGTATCACTCGAAGCTCGCTCGCAAACCGGCGCGACCGCAGCGCCTGTCATTCGCTAGAAAAATCATTTAGACTCGGGCTCTTCGCTTTTGAAACGGAGGCCCGCCTTGTCACGCCTATTCAAATCCATCTTGCTATTGAGTGTCATGTTCGCTGCGTGTGTTGTGACGCATGCGCAGAAGCGTCCCTTCACTTTTGAAGACATGATGAAGCTCAAGCGCGTCGGCGACCCGGTCGTATCGCCAGACGGCAAATGGGTGATGTACAGCGCCATGGATGTGAACCTCGATGCCAACACCAAGCGCAACCACCTCTGGCTGGTGCCGGTCGCGGGTGGCGAAGCAAAGCAGATAACGAATTCTCCGGCAGGCGAGTCGCGCGGGCGATTCGCGCCTGATGGTAGGAGCATTCTCTTTATCTCCGCGCGTGATGGCGGCTCCCAGATATGGCTACAGGATTTTGACAGTGCGAATGGCGCACTCTCTGGCGACCCCAAGAGGCTGACTAATATCTCAACCGAAGCGGACGGCGCGAGCTGGTCGCCGGATGGAAAGAATATCGTCTTCATCTCTGAGGTCTATGCAGAGTGCGAAAATAATCCTGCCGGCGCGGATGATTGCAACAAGGCCCGCGACGCATCAGTCGCGGCGCAGAAAGCCAGGGGCGTCGTCTTCAATCGCCTCTTCATCCGCCATTGGTCAAGCTATTCGCACTTCAAACGCAGCCACTTATTCGTGGTTGCAGCCGATGGCACTGGCGAAGCGGCCGTACCGCGCGACATCACACCCGGCGACCATGATGTTCCGCCGTTCAATCTTGGTGGACAAGACTTCTTCGCCATCTCGCCTGATGGAAAACAGGTCGCCTACACCAGCGACGTCGCTGAGTTCGAGCCCACCAGCACGAACAATGACATTTTCATCGTGCCCATCGAAGGCGGCACGCCCAAAAAGATCAGCACAAGTCCGGGCAGTGATTCCACGCCGCTCTACTCGCCAGACGGCAAGTACATCGCATGGCGCATGCAGAAGATCAACGGCTTCGAAAGTGATCGCTTCCGTCTCGTTGTCTATGACCGCACCTCCGGCAAGATCACCAACCTGACTGAAGCCTTTGACCGCTGGGTGGAGACGATCGTGTGGTCGCCAGATTCAAAGGACATTTATTTCACCTCGGAAGACAAGGGCGAGATGCCCATGTATCGTGTAGCCGCGAGCGGCGGCGCGGTGAAAGAGGTTGAGCGCGCACACAACGATGAGCTGCAGTTCGCGCCAGATGGCAAGACGATAGTCTTCACCCGCGTGTCCATCCAGCATCCGAACGAAGTCTATGCAATGCAGATGGGCGTGGGCCAACAGGCGGTTGCGCTCACACACATGAATGACGCCATCTTCGCGCAGGTGTTCACATCGCCGCTGGAGCCGTTTTGGTTCACCGGTTCTGAGAACCACAAGGTGCAGGGATTCATCGTGAAGCCGCCCAACTTTGACGCATCGAAGAAATATCCCGTGAAGTTCCTCATCCACGGCGGTCCGCAAGGTGAGTGGGACGACTCATGGACCTTCCGCTGGAATGCCCAGCTGTTCGCCGCAGGCGGATACGTCGTCGTCATGATCAATCCGCGCGGTTCCGTCGGCTACGGACAGCAATTCACCAATGACGTTTCCGGCGATTGGGGTGGCCGCGCCTATCAAGACCTCATGCTCGGCCTCGATTACGTCGAAACAAAGTATCCCTACATTCAAAAAGGCAACGTCTGCGCCATGGGCGGCAGCTACGGCGGATACATGGTCGATTGGATGATCGGCCACACCAATCGCTTCAAGTGCGCAGTCGCGCATGACGGCATCTTCAACCTTGAGTCGTCCTACGGCAGCACCGAAGAGTTGTGGTTCATCGAGTGGGAGATGAAAGGTACGCCGTGGACCAACCGCGAGATGTATCGCAAGTGGTCACCAGACCTTTCCGCGCAGAACATGAAGACGCCCACGCTGATCGTCCACGGACAACTTGATTACCGCATCGACCTCTCGCAGGGCATTGAAGCGTTCACCACCCTCCAGCGCCTGAAAGTGCCGTCGAAATTCTTATATTTCCCAGACGAAGGCCATTGGGTGCTGAAGCCGCAGAACTCTCGGATTTGGTATGAGACGGTCAATGGCTGGGTGGACAAGTATTTAAAAGGTCAGGCTCCGACTCGGTGAAGGCGATTACTTCCACAAAAGAAGAAGGCCGACTCGGAAGAGTCGGCCTTCTTCGTGCGATCGTGTTGGCTCTTACGCTGCCGGCGCCAGAGTCCTCTGTGCAGCCTGCTGGATGAACCGTTTCATCACCGTTGCCCACATTACCTTCTTGCGGACAGCGCTCTCTTTGCCGGTATTGCGGCCTTGCGCGAACATGCTCAACAGTGCGCGCATCTTCAGTACGCCGAGGATGGCACGTTCTGAACCGGTCACGCCGTAAGCTTCAATGAAGTTTTCCTGCACCTGGCTGGTGATCTGGCGGTTGCAGAACGGATACTTCTCCAGCGCCTCGATGCATGCCAGGAACTGCGCAGCATCATTCAAAGCGACTCCGCGCGGCTTCATCTTGGCGAACTCGTTGATGCTGATTCCCTTTTCGCCCACCACAACGTTCAGCGGCGTGAAGTCATTCAGCACTGCCGCGGATGCCAGCGTCTTCTTACCTCCGGCCACAGCCTTGCGCGCTCCGCCTAGAATGGTGCGGATGGCGGCATCGTCTAGACCTTCGCCCTTGCAGTTCTGGCAAAGGGTTTCCAGTTCCGCCATTAGTGCGGCCGAATCAAACGGCTCCGGCATGTCCGCGGTGCATTTTTGGAAGTTGCGCAGCCAGTGTCCGGTCATGGTGGCGGCCATCGCCAGCGCGCCGTTGTCGGCAAAGCCGGGAAGCAGCGCGCCTTTCATGATGATGCTCTGCAGGGGCACGCCGACGAATTTCTCCGTCACGATCGCACCATGGTCAGCAAAATCGCCGATGGGGCGCGGAACGCCTTCAAGGCCCTTCTTTTCGAAGAGCGAATACACCTGCTTCAGATTGTCTGATTCCATACGCGCCATGTTGCGGGCATTCTGCTGTCCGCTCTTACTCGCGCGATAAACCTTCGCAGCCAGGCGCTCGCTGCCATTCTCAAAGTCCACCACTACGTCGTAAATAAAGTGGTCTGTTTTGGGGGTGTGCCCTACGATGCGCACATTCTTCAGTTCACCTTGCTGCGGGAAATACTGCGTGGCTGACGTGCGCAACTCTGCCACTATGTGATCCATTACATTCTCTGCCATTTGCTTTTAACCGACCTGGGTTCTTTGGGGTACGCCGGTCACGAGACTAAACCGACACTCTGAAAGATGCAGGTTTAGTGCCATACCGCTGCCCACGTCTAAGGTCGCAAGTGCCTGATTTCAGGGGAAATTTGCGCTGTGCAAAGTTTGCATTCTGCAGCGGTCACAGATGTGGCATCGCGGTACTCACAGTAGGAACCCCAGCGTTATTTGACCGCGACCGGCTTTACGTTCAATTCACGCTGGACGAGCTCCCGGATCACCTGCTGCGAGTCCTTCCAGACCTTCCATGTCAGCTCGCACCAACGGTGAATGGCTTGTTCGCGGGCAGCGTCGCTTTCGAGATCGAAAACCTTGCGGACACTGAACCGGATTTCGTCCGCCGGCGGCGTCATCCGCGGCCAATCTTTGCGCTGTTTGGCCAATTGCATATGCGCGAGTTGCGCCTGACGTCCGCTTTGGCCATGTTCAAGATGGAGATAGAGGCTGACCAGTGGAAACACTATGCTGATGGGCTTGCTCTCAACGGTTGCGTGCTGGAGAGCCCAGCAATCCACTATGAATTGATGAACAAAGTGGCCGTCTCGGCGTGATAGCGACCACGCGCAAACCTCGTGATAAGCGGAAAGTTCATTGTCTTCTGGCATCATGAGCCGCCGCTCGCGATAAAACAAATTCGCGTCGTGGATTCGCTCGCCCTAATTATTTACGATAGCAGAAGAGGAGAATCTGAATGACCACAGCACCGCGCCAACACATCGCCGATCCAGTGGGGCATCTGCTCCACATATCCATGGGAGTGGTGGTCATGGCCACACTGCGGGCAGCGCTCGATTGCAACATCGCCGACGAACTCGCCTCCGGCCCGAAGTCAGCGAAAGAATTGGCCGCCAAAGCAAAGGTCAACGAAGACGCCCTCTACCGATCGCTTCGCGTACTCACGGTCGAAGGAATATTCGAAGAGACCGCGCCCGGCGTCTTTGCCAATACGCCTGTCTCTGAGTTCCTGCGCGCGGGCCATCCCGCGCGCCTGCGTGACAACCTTCTCTTCTCGCTCAGCGGATTCATCTTGCGGACTTACTCTGAGTTCAATCACGCGTTACGCACGGGCCAAACATGTGTGGAACCCGCGTTCGGGATGTCCGTTTTTGATTACTTCCCAACCAACCAGCAACTGAACCGCGAATTCAACAACGCGATGACCGCGATCACGTCGATGGTCGTGCCCGCCGTACTTGAGACCTATGACTTCAGCGGAATGGGAACGCTCTGCGACGTCGCCGGCGGACACGGATTTCTCCTGACCAGCATCCTAGCCAAGCATTCTGACTTGCACGGCATCCTGTTCGATCTGGAACACGTGGTAGACGGCGCGAAAGAACGCATCAGTTCGATGGGCCTTGCGGGGCGATGCAAGACCGCGAGTGGTGATTTCTTTGAGTCTGTTCCCGCAGCGGATTCCTACATCATGAAGCACATCATCCATGACTGGGAGGAATCGAAAGCAGTGGCCATCCTG